>NZ_RYDI01000001.1:0-454298 GCF_003970335.1 Flavobacterium sp. LS1P28
TAAAATACTTTCTCCTGTAAATTTTTCCATACTTTAAATATACATAAAAATCATAAGTATTTATCGGAACACCTCAAAAATTTTTTTACTGGTTTTATTATTCTCATCATCAATTAGCTGCATGATATACGTTCCAGACGAAAGAGAAGAAACATCTATCGTATTACTAGAAGACTTTAGTACTGTACTTAAAATCTGTCTTCCTAACAAATCAAATACTGCAACATCTAAGTGCTGTGTTTTTTCAAATTGAACCGTAATGCTGTTTTTTGCAGGATTTGGATAGACCTGAATTAGGGAAGTATCGAATTTTTTAGCGCTAAGGCTTAAGCTTTCTACTCCACAATACGCTATTGCCCATGATGTCAGTATACCATCATCCCCTAATCCTGTATCCGTTATATTAAGTCTCCATTCGCCTTTAGCACTTTCTCCATTAAAAGCAGAAAGCGGTTGCGCCGGCTTTAAAACACCAGAGATTGCTGGACTTGTTAAAGAACAGTTTATTACAGCCAACCCTTGATCATCAAAAGTAGCATCCAAATCCGACTTAGAATCACACTTACTAGCTATCAGTGAAACATTGGTCCCTGATGGACTTGTCAGTACCGCAACTATATCTCCTATATAACTATGGGTAATTTTCATCGAAACATTAATATCTGAAATTGGGATATCAGTTGCTATATCTATTGTGCTTGTTGTTGTTAAGGTTGATACTATTACAGAAGGATTAGTGTTAGTCCTACTAAAACACTTGTTTGAACCAGTTGTAAAGCTACTTGGCCTACTAAAAACACCGTTTGCACATTCGTTTTTAGGCCTAACTCTCCAATAATACAACGTATTTTCGCTTAACCCTTTATTTTGATTATATCCATTTTTTGAGACAGTTGCGGTTTCTACTATAGATTGAAAATTTGAATCAGAAGCAACTTCCACATCAAAAAATTCAGCACTGTTATTCCCATCTTTAGACCAGATATAGGATGGATAAGTTGATTGTTTCACACTTGTATTAGCTGGACTACTCAGCACAGGCTCCGAAAAAACACCTCCCTTTAGCGTTAATACAACAACTTGAGTTTTGGTTTCTGACGGAGAAGTACCCGCGAAAGTGATAGAATAATCCTTAGGGTTTGAATTAGAAAATCCGCTAACGGTCATTAGTATTGTTTCTTTTGAGGTACTTGCTGTTGTTGGTGTAAAGCTAGCTGTGGAACCAGATGGTAAACCTGTCGCAGCAAATCTCACTACCCCCGTAAAACCCGCAGAAGGAATATAATCAAAACTAAAAGTTGATTTATTATCATTTGCACATTGGATTTTTGAGACTTCAAGCGCTGTCAAAAAGAATGTTGGAGTTGTAACTTGCTTAATTATTATAGTTGCGTCATTTACATCTAAGAAAACATTGTCAGCCGCTTTTATCATTAAACGCCCTGATTCCGTTAAAGAAGAGGGTACAATGATGCTTTTAGAACCACTATTTAAAGCCTTATCCGCTAATATAATAGTATCGGTAAAATCCCCTAAAGCCGAAAATAAAATATTTACAAACAAACAGTTTACCGGAAGTAAATTGGTATTCGCAACATCCCAAGTTATCAGTTGAGTTTCACCTTGTATCCAAGTCGTGTTTGAGTTTTGACTTGAAACTTTAAAGGGTCCTGCCGTTTGGATTGTATTTAATGTCATTAAATCAGCTGCCGTTTGTCCGCCATAAACAACATTATCCCTAACCGTAAAAGCAAACTCAAAACTCCGTTGAACTTGGGGAATTACCTCCCAAGTAGGCATCAGATTATTACTTAAAATATCAGTTAATTGGGGGAAATACCTATTAGGTTTTGTGGTTCCTCTTCGGGTTCTAAACATAGGACCTTGAATAGCCGTTGGGACAGGCTGAACAGGACTTTGCATCTCTTCATTGTCATTTTGTTCCCACGTATAAGTAAGTAGATCTCCTGAGTCAGGATCAGAACCTGTTCCTGACAACTGAAATGCGGTACCTACAGGAATGCTATAATTAGCTCCCGCATTGGCTTTTGGCGGTAAGTTGCTAACCTTGATTTCATCAAAACAAGCGGAACTCACACCCCCTTGAATGTTAGCACTTATGTCTCGTATGTTTACATAATTAAAATAATCATCCGAATTTTCCTGTACATTTTGCCCCGTACAAATTCCGGCATACCCCATTATTGACGATCCGCTTCCGGGTTCCACTTCGGTATTATTCCCGCTTTTCAAACAGGTAGTTGTCCCATTGTGGGTATGATACCCTCCCATTTGATGTCCAATTTCATGTGCTACATAATCAACATCAAAAGAGTCTCCAGTAGGATTTGATCTACCAGTCATACCGCTTCCTTTATTTCCGGAATTACAAACACAACCAATACAACCTGCATTACCGCCGCCAGCTGTATTAAAATTATGCCCTATGTCGTAGTTTGCGTCTCCAATATTAGCATCTATGGTCAATTGAGTTTGCTTATTATATTCTGTACCCCAAGGGTCAGTAGTTCCATCATAATACATTACATCAAAATTCTTAGGTACAAACTGATATGTGATACCTAATTCTTTCTCATAAATACCATTTACTCGTGTCATTGTGACAACCATTTGCGCCATGATATTTGATTTTTTTTCAAAATCGGTAGTAGCATTACCAATAAACAAGGCACCATACTCTCCTGTACACGACATTGCTAATTCATACAACCGAATTTTACTGTCATCAGTAGCACCTATCGTTTTATTTATTTGCGTATTTCCAGTTTTTTTAGAAAGTGAATTATCAGTCTCGCAAGTAAAAACATCAGATGAATTATTGACTAGATCATCTCTGTTGTAAGCAATATATACTGACTTATCACTTGTATAGGGATCTATAAAATAAGTTGATTTTCCAGCTTCAAAAACCTGAGCATGAAATCCGGCTTGCGACAGACTAAACCGAATATATTTACCAGGATGTACTAATGAACTACCAACATAACTTTTAATATTTGGTAATTTTGCAGCCAAATCCGGATGCAAAATTTGGGCATCTAAAACTTGGTAGTTTTCAACAGAACCGTCTTCATTAGGCACATTGATTATATTTTGAGAAGTCCCAAAAAACACACCTCTTTTAGGAGCATTCTGTAGTTTATTTTTAACAGTGGCTATACCAACCGTGTAAAGTTTAAATTTTGTGGGCATTTTTTCTTTATCAAAACTAATATTATTAATTTTGAGCCGACTGTTTTCGGATAAAGCGGTCCAATCACTTTTATTCTGCCCCCATGATATGCTTAAGGAAAAACAAAACAGTAGGGGTAAAAGAAAATTATTTTTAGTATTCATTATCTTTAAATTTAGGTAAAAAATAAATCCCCCATTGCATTTCTACGATGGGGGATTTTGAATCAATTATTTATTGCATCAGAAACTTAAATGTATCTGATTTATTACCATTTATAACAAGAAAATACATTCCGCTGGATAATTTACTAACAGGTATTTTAGCTTCATTACTACTTTCTAATTGCAAAGCGCTTATTAAACCTCCATTTAGGGTATAAATGTCAACTCGATCAATTGGCGTTCTTGCACTGGAAATTGTAATTACTTTATCAGCCGATAAAACAGTTGGGTATATTTTAAATTCTTCCCCATTAATTTTTTGCGTAGATAAAGTCGCTTGTGTTACCAAAGCAAAAGTTCCAGATCCGGTATGATTTCCTTTATAAGTACGATATTGCTCCGCAGAATATGCAGCACCTAACCCTCCGTTTATTTGAAAACTCTTAGGGTAATTTTTAGCATCATTGATAGAGTTGCTATTTACTTTTATAACTCTTAACCCGCTAGGGTCTGAAAATTCACTTGTTTCAGCATCTGTAAAGAATAGTGTTAAGTCATAGGAAGCTGTTGGTGCATTCAATCCATCTGCTTCTACTTTGATAACTTTCCCTGAATGAGATCCTGCTATATTAGTAAAGTTAGATTTACTACCTGACTCACTAATAGTTAGCGTAACACAACCCAGATCCTTAGTCGCATTTTCTATCATCCCAATGACATCTCCATCCTGATCGCTCAAAAAGTATACTTGGTTTCCAATTTTTACGGTTTCACTATCAAATTGCATCAAATCAGATTCTACTGAAGCCGGTGTTCCGCTTACTACAACGTTGTCTAAAGTAAAACTAAAAGCAGTACCTAGCAAAGCATCATTATACCATCTCCAAGCTAAATGAAATTGTGTGTTATTTAATGCCGGTGTCGCTTTATTATACTTACCTGAAGACATAACAGCTCCTGATGCTGTACCTGCAAAAAAGGCTAAAGAATTATAATTAGCGCCATCTAAAGAGTATACAAATTCACCATAATCAAACAACGCAGTATTATCTACTTGGTCCGTTTCTCCTCCTGCTTCCCAGTCAAAAGCTACAGTAACATCGCTCATCCCTTTTGTATCAATCAATTTGCTTATGAGAAGTAGATTTCCGTTTTGGGTTGAATCATAAGTGGCGCCTTGAGATGCAGTGCCATTTGAAACGTATGCTTTTCCTAAAGTATTTGGCCCATTAAAAAGCCAAACATTGGGATCCAATCCTATTACACTTTTAGTTTCCCAACCAGATGGAATATTTGAAGTAGTAAAAGTTTCTTTAAAAATCTCTACCGTACCTATACCAATAGCTGGTACATAATCATTATCAACAATTGTGATGTTTTGAATTCTAGATTGCGCTACAGGAGTATTTACATTAAACTTGATTATAATATTTTCTACACCTTCAACTATACCATCATTAAAAATGTTGAGTAAAATTGTTTTAGTCCCATCTTTATCAAAAGACAAACTAGTTGCTGATGTAGTAAAGTCTTTATTAATAGTTGCTGTAGAACCTGAGAAGTCTAAATTAATGGTTTGAGGAGAAGTGATGTTTACCCCAGTAACCTTAACCTCTATTGTATTAAAAACAGCACACCCTTGTGTTGCTGTCTGTTCGTTGACTACAGAAACATTAGCCGATTCAAAGAAAAGTTGGTTTGGATCAGGCGCAATAAATTCATTCCCTACATTAACCGCATACCAGGCATTCGTTACTTGTTTCACTTCATTAGAAAACGTTCCATATTCTTGTCCTGCAACAAGTATACTTGCATCTCTCATCTCTTGAAAAGTAGCGTTTGGAGTAAGTAGCACTTCGGCCTTAAAAGTAATCTGTTCAGCAATAAGAAAACCTAAACCTTTGACACTGTAGACCTTCAAAGCATCATTTATTTGATCATCTGCAGCCGCTTTAGCTTTCCCACGAGTAAAACTCTTTCCAGAACCTTCTACTAATAAATAATACCATTTATTTAGAACTCCACTATTACTATGGACTCCGCATTGGTCATTCGCTAAACTAGGTTGTACACATTGTGGGTCAGACCAAAATTTACCTCCATAACTGTCGGGATCTGTATTTGCTTTTGGATCATCCATCCAACGCAAAGCAGTAGATCCAGCTGCGCCCGGAGCTAACCCACCATCACGTTCATCAATTTGTTCTCCAATTCCCCACGGGTCATAAGGCAACGAACTATCAATTGTAGTCAATACATAGTTTTCTACAGATGCTGCCCAGATATCCGAAAACCCTTCATTCATAGCACCGGATTCTCTGGCGTAAACTAAATCAGATGTATTAGAGCAGACACCATGTCCTATTTCATGCCCACAAACATCCATGGATGTTAAAGGTCCAAAAGAACCATTAGGCTTTGTACCGCCTTGATAACTTCCATCTCCGTAGGTCATTGCAGTACCATTCCAGAAAGCATTGTCATACGCATCACCATAATGTACATAATTAATAACTTTGGTACCACGATTATCATAACTACTTCGATTATGAATAGCTCCCCAATATTTAATTACTATTTCAGCTCCCCAATGCGCATCTAAAGCAATATCATCATTTTTTGTTTCATTGTCAACAGGGTATTTTAGAGTAGTGAAACGACTTCTCCAGTGTTCATCTGCGGTCCAGTTGTTGTCTCCAATTTCAACTTTTAATTGTCCTGATGGAGCATCACCATCATAAATAGAATACGATGGAATATTAGGCACACCAATAGGCGCTCCACCTACTCCATTATAAGAACGCGTTTCGTTTTCTATAACAACCGGCAATCCATTCACAAGGACCGGAATAGTCCCGAATAATGAATAGCGATTATTGACTGCATCTAATGTAGTCTGAAATTTTCTGTTTCCAGCATATCTTGTAGCTCCGTTCCCTTCAACTGAGGCTAAAATTGCTGCTGAATTAGTGGTGTTTATTTTATTCTTTTCGATGTTTTTATTAATTTCATCTGCATGTTTAATAATTGCATCCGTTAATAAAATCTGGCCATTGGCAGCATCAACAAAAACATTGTTTCTTGATAATGGTTTTGATGCGTATATATTGAATTTGTATGCAAGCGTTAAGTCAACCTCTTTTGTCTTATAATTATCAACATATACTAATTCGCCTTTAGGCAAATATTCATTATATGATTTTTGTAATTGTTGTATCTCTTTCTGATTCACCGTAACTTTTAAACTTTTTGAAATATCTTCCCAAACATAATTCTCAGCACCAACATGTTGCTTTGCCTTTTCTAATGCTTGGTCTTGGGACAATGACTTTGTCTTAGAAACATTAGCACCCATAACATAATGCTCTAGTGTAATTGCAGTTACTTTATCTTTTTTAAGAACAATATTATATCGTGCATGCTCCACTTTCACCCCATTATAGAAGGCAGAAAAAGTAACGATATTAAAATTTCCTTTGGTGGTATTGGTGTGAATTTCTTTAAATTCAAATGAATTTTTATCTAATTGCAGTACTTCCACTAAAAAAGCAGGAACACCAGCTAAATTTAAATTATAGTCCGGTTTAATTTTTAGTAAAGAAGGACTCTGGCGGCTTTTATTAAATTTAAATTCCTGGATATTTGTATTTGATTGCAAATATTTTTCATTATTTTGAGTTTTACTTTTTTGAGCGAAAATTAAAAAGGTAAAAAACAAAAAACTAGATGTGAGTAATAGTTTATTCATAGTTGTGCTGTAAAATTTGGTGTACTAATTGAGTTTGTCCTTATTGTTTAATGCTGTGTAATTTGATACTTTATTTCATTAGCGCTAATATTTATTAATTAATAGTATTTGTAGTCTTTAAAATCATTAATTCAAACGAACAATCAATAAACCACTTAGACAAGATCATTTTTAATGTCTAATCTGATTAAACAGAATCATATTAACTATATCACGGTATGCTGTTTTGACTCGTAAAACCAACATTCTCGTAACTATTATTCCAAAAAAAATATTTGATTAAAATTGATTAAAATAAATTTTAATCAAAATTTTGACTTTAAAAAACATAATTATTATATTTTAATCCAAAAAAGAATTAATTAATTAATTTTTTATCAAAAAAAAAGGTTAAAAAAAATAAACTTAATTTCTAATCAATATTAAAACAATAAATTATTTAAAAATTAATTTCAATTTATTAATTAAAAAAAAATCCTATAGATTTAAACTATTAGAGAGTAATGAATCTAATCTTTATGTTGCCATATAAAATCAGATACCGTTTAAAACTAGAAATAACCTTCTGAATTAGTGAAATTATATCAAAAAAAGAGATGCGTTTATAAAGAATATAATGGAGAGGGAAAATTTGAAAGAAAAAAAACACTACAGTGTCTTTGAGTGTCCAAAAAAATTACAGACAAGCAGTAATCACCTATACAAGTGAAAATTTATATTTTAATTAGAAGATGATTTTCTAAAAACAGTTCTGATTTGTAAAACCTATAAAAGAATCACAACAGTTTCTAATTACAAAATATCCCTTCCAAAACAGTATACGGCATTTTATTTGAACCGAAATTTAATTCATTAAACTCCCCTAGACCAGCAATAAAAAACTACGAATATAATCAATACTTATACCCTGATAAAATCAAATATAATTTACAAATCAGGCAAACCATCAATTTTGACTTTGCCTTCTTTTCCTTTGAAGATTCCGGAGGCGCTTGGCTAAGGTCAAAAAAAAAACCCATTTCTTTCGAAACGGGTTTTTTAATAATTGAGAAAATCAATTATGCTTCAACTTCAAATGGAAGTATAGATACATAAGATTTGTTATCTCTTTTCTTTTGGAAAAAAACAACTCCATCTACTCTTGCGTGTAGGGTGTGATCTTTACTGATGTAAACATTTGCACCTGGATTATGTTTTGAACCTCTTTGTCTTACGATGATGTTCCCAGCAATAGCAGCTTGACCACCAAAAATCTTAACACCTAAACGTTTTGATTCTGATTCTCTACCATTCTTAGAACTACCGACACCTTTCTTGTGAGCCATGACGTATTAGTTTTATTTTGTTATTATTCTTGAGTATCTTCTTTTTTAGCTTTAGCTACCTTTTTCTTAGGAGCTTCAACTTCTTCTGTAGTTGCTTCAACTGCTGCTTTTTTAGGAGCCGCTTTTTTAGCACCTGCTGCAGTAATACCTTCGATTACAATTTGAGTAAGATACTGACGGTGTCCGTTTCTCTTTTTGTATCCTTTTCTTCTTTTCTTTTTGAAAATGATAACTTTATCTCCTTTTAAGTGTTGTAACACTTTGGCTTCTACTGAAGCACCTTCTATAGCTGGGGCGCCTATTGTGATTGTACCGTTATCATCTAACAAATAAACTTTGTCGAAAGAAACTTGAGTTCCTTCTTCATTTGCTAAACGGTGAACGTAAACCTTTAGGTCTTTGCTAACTTTAAACTGTTGCCCTGCTATCTCTACGATTGCATACATAACAAATTGTTTTATAAATTTTTAAGGTTGCAAATATACAATTAAATAATTACCTCGCAATTTGTTGAAGAAAAAAAATACCCAATACATCATAATTACTTATTAAATAGACTTTTGAAATAATTTTACAAAATAAAACGCTTAACTAGTGTTAAATTTCTCACAGCGAAACACTTTTTATGTAACAAAAATTAAAAACCACTACTAATTATGCATATTAACAAAATTATTAACCTTATGAAAAATTCATTAATGGCTTTAGGTGCTTTGTTTATGCTAGGAGGAGTAGCTTCTGCTCAGAAAGTAGCTTTTGAAGAATACAAATTAGACAATGGACTGCATGTGATTTTGCACAACGATCCTTCTGCCCCTACTGTTATTACCTCAGTAATGTACCATGTAGGCGCTAAAGATGAAAATCCGGAAAGAACTGGTTTTGCTCACTTTTTTGAACATTTATTGTTTGAAGGAACCGAAAACATCAAACGCGGTGAGTGGTTTAAGATTGTAACTGGAAACGGTGGTGTAAATAATGCCAACACAACGGATGACCGAACCTATTATTACGAGGTTTTCCCATCTAACAACTTAGAATTAGGTTTATGGATGGAAGCAGAAAGAATGCTGCACCCAGTGATCAATCAAATTGGTGTTGATACTCAAAACGAAGTGGTGAAAGAAGAAAAGAGATTGCGCGTTGACAATCAGCCTTACGGAAATTTTTTGGCGGAAGTAAAAAAGAATATTTTCACAAAACACCCATACCGTTGGGCAACTATAGGTTCTATGAGCCATTTAGACGCTGCAACATTAGAAGAATTCCAAGCTTTCAACAAGAAATTTTACATTCCGAACAATGCTGTTTTAATTGTCGCTGGTGATTTCAAAAAAGAGCAAGCAAAAGAATGGATTCAAAAATATTTTGGACCGATCAAAAAAGGAGCTCCCATACAAAGAGAAACATTTGTTGAAGAACCGATTACTCAAACTATAAAAGCAGAATTTCAAGATGCTAATATCCAAATCCCTGCAATTGTAGCAGCCTACAGAACGCCATCTATGAAAACCAGAGACGCAAGAGTACTGGATATGATTTCATCCATCTTAAGCGATGGAAAAAGTTCTAGACTATACAAAAAAATAGTTGATGACAAAAAGATGGCCTTGCAAATTGGCGCTTTTAGTAACAGCCAAGAAGACTACGGCAGCTATATCATTTACGGTTTGCCTCAAGCGCCAAACACAACCGAAAATATTCTTGCCGAAATTGACTCTGAAATTGTAAAATTACAAACAGAATTAATTTCAGAAAAAGACTTACAAAAACTACAAAACAAATTCGAAAACCAATATGTCAACAGCAATTCTACCATTGACGGTATTGCAGACAACCTGGCTTCCTATCATTTGTTATACGGTGATGTAAACTTAATCAATACCGAAATTGAAATCTATCATTCTATCACTCGGGAAGAAATCAGAGATATTGCTAAGAAATATTTAAATCCAAACCAAAGATTAGTTTTGGATTATGTTCCATCTAAAGACAAAGCTCAAAACTAAGATACATCATTATGAAAAAATCAATATTAATTTTATCAAGCTTGTTCTTAACCGTAATTATGCAAGGACAAATCATCCCTCAGCCAAAACCTGGTGTAGCACCATCAATAAAAATCGGAAAACCGTTAACTTTTGAATTAAAAAATGGATTAAAAGTTATGGTTGTCGAAAACCATAAACTTCCTAGAGTAGCATTCAGTCTTACCTTAGACAATGATCCGTATGCTGAAGGCGACAAAAAAGGGGTTGCCGACATGACCAGTACATTAATCGGAAGCGGCACCACTAAAATTTCGAAAACAGCTTTCAATGAAGAAGTAGATTTCTTAGGCGCTAACATCAATTTTAGTTCTAATGGCGCTTCAGCAAGTTCCTTATCTAAATATTCGGGGAGAGTTTTAGAGCTAATGGCTGATGGTGCATTAAACCCAAACTTCACCCAAGAGGAATTTGACAAAGAAAAAGCAAAACTTATTGAAGGCTTGAAAGCCAATGAAAAAAGCGTTTCAGCAGTAGCAGCAAGAGTTGTAGATGTTTTGACTTATGGGAAAAACCATCCTGCAGGCGAATATGTTAGCGAAGCTACCTTGAAAAACGTAACTCTTGCAGATGTAAAAGCAAACTACACAACATATTTTGTGCCAAGCAACGCTTACCTAATTATTGTGGGTGATGTAAAATTCAGCGAGACAAAAAAAATGGTAGAGAAATTCTTTGGCTCATGGAAAAAAGCAGCTGCTCCATCGATCTCTTATAGCGATCCAATAGATGTTTCCGCTACACAAATCAACTTTATTGACATGCCAAATGCAGTTCAATCAGAAGTTGCGGTGGTAAATATGTCAAATCTTAAAATGACTGATCCGGATTACTTTGCAGTTTTGGTAGCCAATCAAATCCTTGGTGGCGACTTTAACAGTTACATCAACATGAACTTAAGAGAAGCGCACGGATGGACTTATGGTGCAAGAACAAGCATTTACGGAGACAAACGCATTTCTACTTTCAGTGCTTCTACGCAAGTTCGTAATGCCGTAACGGACAGTACTGTTGTTGAAATTTTTAAAGAATTCAAAAAAATCAGAACTGAGAAAGTGACGGATGAAATGTTAGCCAGCGTAAAAGCAGGATACATTGGACGTTTTGTAATGCAAATTGAAAAGCCACAAACCGTGGCAGGATATGCTTTGAGAATTCAAACACAAAGCTTACCAGCTGACTTCTACGAAAACTACATCAAAAATATCAGCGCTGTAACAGCAGATGACATTTTAAGAGTATCAAATAAATATTTTTTAACGGACAACAGCCGAATTGTAATTGTTGGAAAAGCAGCTGATGTAGCTACTAATCTGGAAAAATTGAAAATACCAGTTTCCTACTTTGATAAATACGGAAATGCAACAGCTAAACCAGAATTAAAAAAACCAGTTCCAGCAGGAGTCACTGCCAAAAGTGTCATTGAGAATTACATCAAAGCTATCGGTGGAGAAAAAGCAGCTTTGGCTGTAAAAACAATTGTAATGAACGGGACAACAACTATTCCGCAAGCGCCTTCTCCATTAAGCTTCACCTCAAAAATTGATGCCAAAGGAAAATTGATGGTTGAACTAGCAATGGGCACAATGAGTATCATGAAACAAGTGGTAAATGAAAAAGGAGCTTACGTAATGCAACAAGGGCAACGTCAGAATATTGAAGGCAGTACACTTGCTGATATGAAAGCAGCTGCCACACCATTTGAAGAATTGTCTCTTGCTAAAAACCAAGGTTTAACGCTGGAAACTATTGAATCCATTAATGGGAAAGATGCGTACGCCGTCAAAAACGGAAAAACAACCTTGTTTTACGATGTAACTTCCGGTTTAAAATTAGCCGAATCTAAAATTGTTGAACAAGGCGGGCAAAGCATCACTCAAACTACAAATTATGGAGATTACAAAGAAGTGAAAGGAGTTAAAGTTCCTTTTAACATCATCCAGAATGTAGGTTTTGAATTAGACATAAAAATGTCTGATGTAAAAATCAATGAAGGTGTTTCAGATGCTGATTTTTTATAATCAAATCTTGAATAAATAAATAAAGGCTGTCTATTTTTAGACAGCCTTTATTATTTTTAATAAGATCCTAAACACAAATTGATCAAGAACAGCTACTACTTCTTAGCCGACAAATACACGCCGATTAAAATAATAAACGCACCAAAAAACTGAACTGGCGTTAGCATTTCATTATCCAATAATCCCCAGCAAAAAGCAACTACGGGAATCAAATACGTTACCGAAGTAGCGAAAACCGGCGATGACATCTGGATCAATTTAAAGAACAGAATATTCGCAATTCCAGTTCCTACCACACCTAAAACCATTATAAACAAAATTGATTCCTGCACTTTCACATCATGTACCACTTCAAAAAAACCGGAGAAAAACAAGATAATGAATGCCGGAAAAAACAATACCATAAAATTCCCGGTAGTAATACTCAGCGGACTCAAATCATGCAAATATTTTTTGATTAAATTGACATTGACTGCGTAACATATCGAAGCTATTAAAACCAAAATAGCATAATAATAATTTTGTTCCGGATGATGCATGGCGCCGTTCAAAATCAACAAGGCGCTTCCTAATAAACCAATTAGAATTCCAAAAATTTGATTTCTTTTGAACTGCAGTCCAAAAACCAAAGCGCCAAGAATCAGCGTATTCAAAGGGGTCAGGGAATTCAAAATAGAACTCACGGAACTATCAATTTCAGTCTGTGCAATTGCAAACAAGTAAGCGGGTATAAATGTCCCGAATAAAGATGTTAAAGCAATGTATTTCCATTTAAATACTGGGATTTTAGACAAACTTTTGAACCCTATTAATATTAAAAAAACAGCTGCAAAAATAATTCGCAACGATCCCAATTGTAACGCTGTCAAACCTATTAATCCTTTTTTTATCAGTATAAAGGAACTTCCCCAAACCAAGGCAAGAACCAACAAATACACCCATTTTAACTGCTTCGATTCCATAAAAATAATTTTGCCCAAAATTGTAATTATTTTATGAATTAGTCCTTCTTTTTTTAATTAATTTTGTAATTCATAAAAAAGTAGTTAATCTTCAAAATATACATTATAATGAATTTCAAAAAATCAATCGCAACACTGGTACTTACAAGTCTTTTATTTGTAGGTTGCAAAGAAAAAGAAACAGACATAGCTTCAAAAGAAACGGCTGAAACAACTGCTCCAAAAGTTAAAAAGGAAATTGCAGCTGCTAATCTTCAAACAGCGAGTTTCTCTGTAGAAGGAATGACGTGCGCTGTAGGCTGCGCCAAAACGATTCAAGAAGATCTAACCGCACAGGATGGTGTTCAAAAAGCAACAGTAGATTTTGATACTAAAATGGCCACTGTAACTTTTGACAAAACAGTTCAAACACCAGAAAAATTGACAACAGTGGTTGAAGCCGCTGCTGATGGCAAAACATACAAGGTTTCTAAAATGAAGTCCTAAATAGAACTTTACCTTTATCGCAACAAAACATTCTCTTTACGGGGATGTTTTTTTTTGAACCACACAAGGATGTTGAAGGTCATTAAAAAAAGCGTACAGTTAGTGTTAACAGGCTAATTTAAACTTAAAAGCCTTATTTATTCTAAAAAGAGTATTGCTTATTTTGTACTATTCCGGTAAATGGCTATTGTTGTTATTTCCACTTCAAGGTTTCCATTAGCCGCTGCATATCATTTTTGATATAACTTGCCGCTGGCATAATCGAGTCATAATTGGGTTTCGCATAAAAATAAACGGATCCCGTCAAAAAATGACTAGTACTGTCCGTAGCATAAAACTGGGAATTCGTTGCTGCATTTCCTTCTACCTGATAAAACATACCGTACACTTTCTTATCGGGATTCAAATACGGTTGTTCCAGAATATCATCTGCTTTTATCACGTGTTCATAAGTCAATTTTTGTGCATCCCGCAACAGTTCATTAATGTTTTTAGTGACTGGTTTATAGGTGAGATAAATAGTCGCTTTCATTTTTGGATAGGTAATCGTGAAACCACAATTGGGCTCTTTCTGGATAACGGCCTCTGAATTCATTTCAAAAGCAAAAGGACATTCGTTTTCAAAATTCATATAACTGGCTTGCGGATAATCCAACCGCAAATAAGCGGATGGTTTTGGGATCACGGCGTCTTTGCAACTAAAACTCAACAATGACGTTAGTGCTATTACCAGAAAAGGGATTGTTTTTTTAAACATTTCTATTTTTTTTAATCTTACAAATTTTAAGAAAACGCATTCCAATGGCTCTCTTTCCTTCGCAGAGGACCATGGAAGGATTATTCAATCGTTACTTTTATCTGTTTAACTCGTTTTTTATCCACTGCTTCTATAGTAAACAGACAGTTTTCGAATGCAATTTTTTGATCTTTTTTAGGGAAATTGCCTAAAATTTCCAGAATAAATCCGGCTAATGTTTCGGCTTCTCCTTTTTTAATTTCGAATAATTCTTCATCAACATCAATAATCCGATAAAAATCTCGCAGGTTTATTTTTCCTTCAAAAAGGTAATTTTTTTCATCAATTTGAGAAAAACTAATCTGCTCATCATCAAATTCATCACTGATATCCCCAACAATTTCTTCAATAACATCCTCGAGAGAAACTAACCCTGAGGTTCCTCCATATTCATCTACCACGATCGCTAAATGACTTTTCTTGTTCTGAAAATCTTTCAGCAAATTATCCAGCTTTTTGTTTTCAGGGACAAAAAAAGGTTCTCGCAGCAATGCTTTCCAGTCAAATTCATTTGTATTAATATGCGGAAGCAAGTCTTTGACAAACAAAACGCCTTCTATCTGGTCTATATTGTCTCGATATACCGGAATTCTGGAATATCCTTTTTCTATAATTTTGGGACAAATAGCAGCAAAAGATTCTTCTATTTCTAAAGCAAAAATATCGATTCGCGGACTCATTACTTGTCTGGTATCCGTATTTCCAAAACTCACAATTCCTTCTAATATTTTTTGCTCTTCGGAAGAGGTTTCATCCGAAGCCGTAAGCTCTAAAGCCTGTGATAATTGATCAACAGAAAAATTTGTTTTTTGTTTTCCTAATTTGTTATGCAAATAAATCGTTGCTGCACGCATTGGTAAACTAATAGGCGTCAAAAGCTTATCTAAAAAGAAAATAGGGTAAGCAATAAGTTTGGCAAACTTGGTATTATTTCGACTGGCATATACTTTAGGCAAGACTTCCCCAAAGAGCAAAATCAAAAAAGTGACTACCAATACTTCCAAGATGAATTTCAATACCGGTTGGGTTATCGCTGCAAACATGCTTTTGCCAGTATATGAAAACAATATTACTATCGCTATGTTGACAAAATTATTAGCAACCAGAAGTGTGGCCAGCAGTTTTTTAGGTTTTTCTAAAAGCGCGGCAATAATTTTTCCTTTAGAATCATTCTCCTGAATGGTTTCATCAATCTCTTTTTGTGACAACGAAAACAAGGCTACTTCGGCACCTGAAATTAATGCGGAACAAAACAGCAATATGATTATTACTGTAAAACCAAATGCTAAATTAGTATCTATTGCGTAAGCAAAAAGCAAACTGGGCTCTGAGTCCAAATTGGTAAGGATTAGTTAAACACTCAAAATGGCAAGTCGTTTATAGGCAAGACATTCTTTTCGGTGTCAAAATTAGTGTTTTTCGGGACATCAGATACAGGAATTTGTTTATTACTTTCAGTGTCTTTCTTAGTTGACAGAAAAGTAAATTCGGTTACCTGAATTTCAGTGGTGTGTTTTGTACTTCCATCCTCTGACTGCCATTGACGGGATTTAATGCGTCCTTCCACGTAAATTTTATCGCCTTTAGAAAGGTATTTTTCACAAAGTTCCGCCGCTTTGTTGCGAACAACTAAATTGTGCCACTCCGTAGAAGTGATTTTTTCATTGGTGGTTTTGTTGATATACACTTCGTTTGTGGCCAACTGAAATCTTCCAATACAATTGCCTCCATCAAAATAATGCATTTTGATGTCGTCGCCAAGAAAACCAATTAGCATAACCTTGTTTAATGTTCCGTTCATTTTAGAATATGGTATTTTATCAAAGATACATTTTTTTAGAAACTCTATAAATCCTTTTCAATAAAATTATGAATCACAATTGGGAACGGAAAAGTTCTCAAAGTTTCAACGTCAATTCCGTTTTCAATTGTTCCTTCAATTTTCACTTTCCAAAACTTAATATGTAAATGCTGGTGTGACAATTTATGAAGGATACTTTTTTCGTTGTATTCTAACATACTTACGACAGTATTTTCTTTAAAATAATCCGCTTGAATAGCTTCGCTAACACAATCAAAATCCTCCTCTTTTTCGGTTTCTATCAAAGGAAATTCATAGAGATTATGCCAAATTCCTTTGTCTGTTCGTTTTTGAATTATGGTGTTGTCATTTTCATCTGCAACAACCAGATAATTAAAGTAACGGCTTCTCACTTTTAGTTTTTTAGTCTTAACAGGCAACTGATTAACTTTGTTTTTTTGCAAAGCAGCGCAACTTTCATTAAAAACACAAATACCGCAATTTGGACTTTTAGGAACACATTGCAAAGCCCCAAATTCCATAATGGCTTGATTGAAGGTTGCCGGGTTATCTTTTGGCATCAGTTCGAAAGCCAAAGCAGCGAATTCTTTTTTGGCAGAAGCCTGAGCAATATCTGTATCTATATCGAAATAACGCGATAAAACTCGGAATACATTTCCATCAACAACCGGAACGGCTTCGTTATAAGAAAAAGAAGCGATGGCCGCAGCGGTATATTCCCCAATCCCTTTTAATTTTAGTAAATCCGCATAGTTATCCGGAAATATTCCCCCTAAATCTGAGGCCACATATTGAGCCGTTTTATGCAAATTTCGCGCTCTGGAATAATATCCTAATCCCTGCCAAAGTTTCAAAACATGTTCTTCATTGGCTTTTGCTAAATCAAAAACAGTAGGAAAAGCGGCAGTAAAAGACATAAAATAAGGCATTCCTTGGGCAACGCGCGTCTGCTGCAACATGATTTCGGAGAGCCAAATAGGATACGGATCCGTAGTGTTTCGCCATGGCAAATCCCGTTTATTTTGTAAATACCATTTTATCAGCAGGTTAGAAAAATTCATTTTTAAATATTAGACTGCAAAAGTAAAAGTTTATGTGATTAAAATTTAATGAATTAGCTTGAATAATTGTTTTTTAAATTCCTATATTTGCAAACTCAAAAAAATAGTACAACATTATAAATAGGAAAGAAAATGACGAAAGCAGATATCGTAGCAAAAATTTCAGAAAAATTAGGTCTTGAAAAGGGAGATGTACAGGCAACTGTAGAGACTTTTATGAATGAAGTAAAAAATTCATTGGAAACTGGAGACAATGTTTATTTAAGAGGTTTTGGAAGTTTTATAGTGAAAACCAGAGCAGAGAAAACTGGAAGAAATATTTCTAAAAATACTACAATAAAAATTCCTGCACACAACATTCCTGCATTCAAACCTGCAAAAGTTTTTGTTGAAGGGGTGAAAATAAATAACGAAGCAAAATAATAATATTAATTAATCATAAAATCATAAGATATGCCAAGTGGTAAAAAAAGAAAGAGACATAAGGTAGCAACTCACAAACGTAAAAAAAGAGCGAGAGCTAATCGTCACAAAAAGAAAAAGTAGTTTTAAACTACTTTTTTCTTTTTAAATGTTCATTGAAATTGAAAGTTAGTAATCAGTATTCAGTTTTTAGTAGTCAGTCAACTGCGAACTTAACACTGCAAACTGCCAGCTAATTTTCCCCGGGTTCAATACCTGTTAAAAATATTGTTTAATCCATTTGTTCGCCACAGCGAATAGATAAAAATGTACAGCGTGAATAAAGAATTAATCATCCGATCTAGTTCCGAAGCCGTAGATTTTGCCTTATTAAAAGATGGAAAACTAATTGAATTACACAAAGAAGAAGAAAAAAGCAACTTCCAAGTTGGCGATATTTTTATTGCCAAAATCAGGAAACCCGTTGCCGGACTAAATGCTGCTTTTGTAAATGTTGGCTTTGAAAAAGATGCCTTTTTACATTATCATGATTTAGGACCCAATTTAGCTTCCCAACTGAAATTCATAAAACTTGTAAGCGCAGGTAAATTAAAAGATTTCTCCCTAAAAAACTTTCAGTTTGAAAAAGAAATAGACAAAGATGGTACCATTACTGATGTTTTGAGTGCCAATCAATCTGTTTTAGTACAAGTTGTCAAAGAACCTATATCTACCAAAGGACCAAGGATTAGCGCTGAGCTTTCTCTTGCCGGAAGATTTATAGTTTTGGTTCCGTTTTCTGATCGTGTTTCTATTTCTCAAAAAATAGAAGACAAAAAAGAAAAAGAACGCTTGAAACGATTAGTACAATCCATCAAACCAAAAGGATTTGGTGTTATTGTTCGCACAGTAGCCGAAGGCAAAAATACAGCCGAATTAGAAAAAGATTTGCAGAACCTGCTCAGCAGATGGACTGCAATGTGTAAAAAATTACCAACTGCTCATCATCCTTCCAAAGTATTAGGAGAACTCAATAGAGCCTCTTCGATATTAAGAGATGTATTTAATGATACCTTTAGTGGTATTCAAATTGATGATGAAGAGTTGTACAACCAAACGAAGGATTATTTGCAAGAAATTGCCCCTTCGAAACAATCAATAGTGAAGTTTTATCAATCAAATGACACACCTATTTTTGAGAAATACAACATAGAGAGACAAATCAAAACTTCTTTTGGAAAAACAGTATCCATGAGTAAAGGGGCGTATCTTATTATCGAACATACTGAAGCCTTGCACGTTATAGACGTAAACAGCGGAAACCGTTCTAATAAAGCCACCAACCAGGAAGATACAGCCATGGAAGTCAACATGATAGCAGCAGCCGAAATTGCAAGACAACTGCGTCTTCGTGATATGGGCGGAATCATTGTGGTTGATTTTATCGACATGTCGAATCCTGAAAATCGCAAAGTGTTGTTCGACTTCCTCAGGGAAGAAATGAGCGATGATAAAGCAAAACATAAGATCTTACCCCCTAGCAAATTTGGACTAGTTCAAATTACAAGACAAAGAGTGAGACCAGAAGTAAATATTAAGACCAGAGAAGAAGATCCAAACAATGAAAGTGCCGAAATTGAAGCACCAATTCAAATCATTGATAAAATCGCTTTTGATCTGGAAAGAGTATTAAAAAACCACAAAGATGTTGTGCTTAATGTACATCCGTTTGTGGCTGCATACCTTACCAAAGGTTTTCCATCATTACGTTCAAAATGGTTTCTTGAACATAAAAAGTGGGTGAAAATCATACCTCGTGATGCTTACACGTATTTAGAATATCATTTCTACGACAAAAAAGAAAATGCTGTCATAGAATAAATTATAAACCGCCTTTCGTAAGATTGGCGGTTTTTTTGTGCGTCATTGCGAGATTTTTCGAAGCAAGCGGTCATTGCGAGGCACGAAGCAATCTGGAGCTAATCCAGCTATACGTTACAATCTTTTCTTTTTTAAAGAAAAAAAGAAAAGGATTTCCACTGCTATCTGGGCTAGGGATTTGTGTAAATAGAATTATTTTCTTCTCTCCACAAAAAACCGCTTCATCAACTCCGAAGCTTCATTAGCCAAGACACCTTTCACAACAGTTGTTTTAGGATGCAATTGTGTTCCCATTTTCACAAAACCCCTATTTTCATCAGTGGCTCCATAGACAATTCTCGAAATCTGACTCCAGTACAAAGCGCCGGCGCACATCTGGCAAGGTTCCAGTGTGACGTACAGCGTACAACCCATTAAATATTTTCCGCCAAGATAATTAGCTGCGGCAGTTATGGATTGCATTTCCGCATGAGCCGTAACATCATGAAGTAATTCGGTTAAATTATGACTTCTGGCAATAACTTTATTATCAATGACAATAATGGCACCAACCGGAATTTCGCCTTTTTCAAAAGCCATTTCGGCTTCCTGCAAAGCCTTTTTCATAAAATATTCGTCGGTGAAAGGATTTATCATAGTATAAGTCCGCGAATTCGCATATTTAAGTTCTTTGCAAATCTTCGCTTTATTTTGTGATTCTTTATAAAACAAGTTTTTTATCAAATGTAAAAATACAATTTCAAATCGTACCTTTGCTTTATGTCAGATAATTTACTTTCAACCATAAACAATCCAACCGATTTACGCCTGCTTGATGAAACCCAACTTCCTCAGGTCGCTCAAGAATTACGCAATTTCATAATTGATATTGTAGCCGCAAAAGAAGGCCATCTTGGGGCCAGTTTGGGTGTTGTTGAACTCACCATCGCTTTGCATTATGTGTTTGACACACCAAATGATTTGTTGGTCTGGGATGTAGGCCATCAGGCCTATGGACATAAAATACTCACCGGCCGAAGAGAAAATTTTCATACCAACCGTCAACTAGGTGGTATTTCTGGTTTTCCAAAAAGAAGTGAAAGTATCTATGATGCTTTTGGCGTAGGACATTCTTCGACTTCCATTTCAGCAGCATTAGGAATGGCGATCGCTTCTAATTTGAAAGGCGAATACGATAAACAACACATTGCAGTGATTGGAGATGCCTCCATCGCATCAGGAATGGCTTTTGAAGGATTAAATCACGCCGGAGTTACTGATGCTAATTTACTGGTGATTCTTAATGATAACGCCATCGGTATTGACCCGAGCGTTGGTGCGTTAAAAAAGTATCTTACTGCCGTAAAAGAAGGGAAAAATCCAAGGCAGAACAACATGATTAAATCATTGAATTTTGATTATTCGGGTCCTATTGACGGGCATAATCTTTTTGCGGTTATCAAGGAACTCAAACGCTTGCAAAAAGTAAAAGGACCAAAATTTCTCCATATCATCACCACCAAAGGTAAAGGACTGCAACAAGCCGAAGAAAATCAGGTTAAATACCATGCGCCGGGGAAATTTGACGCTACAACTGGGGAAATTCACATCAAATCAGAAGAGAATTTACCGCCGAAATACCAGGATGTTTTTGGCTTGACCGTATTGGATTTGGCCCGAAAAAACGAAAAAATAATAGGAATTACACCTGCAATGCCTTCGGGAAGTTCCCTCAAATTCATGATGGAAGCTTTCCCAAAACGCGCCTTTGATGTAGGAATCGCCGAGCAACATGCCGTTACCTTAGCGGCCGGAATGGCGGCACAAGGAATGATCGTATTTTGCAATATTTATTCTACTTTTTTGCAAAGAGCATACGACCAAGTCATTCATGACGTTGCACTGCAAAACTTACCGGTAATTTTCTGTTTGGACAGAGCGGGATTAGTGGGAGAAGACGGCGCAACGCATCACGGTGTTTTTGATCTTGCTTATTTGCGCTGTATTCCTAATATGATTATCTATTCCCCCATGAACGAAATAGCGCTTCAAAACATTCTCTATACTGCACAACTGGGATTGAATCAGCCCATCGCTATCCGTTATCCAAGAGGTCGCGGTGTGATTCAGAATTGGCAAGATCAACATCTGGGAAAGTATAAAAAAATAGCAATTGGAGAAAGCATTTGTATTAAAAAAGGAACACATATCGCAGTATTATCAAATGGAACTATTGGTCACAATGTCACTTTGGCTATAGCCAAGACAGACCATCAGGAAACCATTGCCCATTATGATTTTTCATTTGTCAAACCATTAGACGAAAAAGCACTACATACCATTTTTACTAAATTTTCAACTATAATCACGCTAGAAGATGGCGTTGTAAATGGTGGTTTTGGGAGTGCTATACTTGAATTTGCTTCCCAAAATAATTACACTTCAAAAATAAAAATATTAGGCATTCCTGACGAATTTATTGAACAGGGAACAGTCGCTGAATTACAACAATATTGCAAAATTGACGTTAAAAGTCTTGAAATCCTTTTTTCAAGCTATTAAAATAATTATTTTGCACGTTTAAATTTAATCTCCCCCGTAATGAAATTACTCCCTACTGCATTTTTACTTTTTTTATTTTCAGTTTCTATAAATAGTTTTTCCCAAGAAGCAACAGTCAGTACTATGAAAACTGCACTTGAACCTGTAACAACACTCACAAAAGTAAAGAAACCGCTGACCGTAGTAGTCAATATACGAACTAAGAAACCACATGTCCCTTTATCGTATTGGACAAAAAAAAATAGTTTAGGATTTGACATATCCGAAGTCGCTTTTATCAACTGGAGTCCCGGAGGAACAAGCTCCGTTTCCGGGTTGTTCAACGGAAAATTTCTGAGAACGTATAACCGAAGCAATTACAATTGGACCAATGAACTTTTAATCCGATATGGTTTAAACAAACAAGACCGCATCGAAGTAAGAAAAACGGATGATGCCTTTTTATTAAACTCAACATTTGGTTACCGAAAAGACACCCTTTCGAATTGGTACCATTCCGCAAAATTAAATTTCAATACGCAGTTCACTAATGGTTATTCCTATCCAAATACTGAAACTGCAATATCAAAGCCCTTTGCTCCAGCTTATGCCTTCATGGGAATAGGAGCTGAGAATATAAATAAAGAGAAAAAAAGAACGTTTTATATTTCCCCATTTACATTTAAAACAACCTTGGTTTTAGATCAAAGATTAGCGAATCAAGGTGCTTTTGGTGTCTCTAAAGCCATTTACGATCTGAACGGAAATTTGATCGAAAAAGGCGAAAAATCCAGAACAGAGCTCGGATTTTTATTTACGGGTCATCTGAAAAAAGAAATTTTTAAAAATATTCATTTAGAAAATCGCCTAAGTTTATATTCTGATTATGTGAATCATTTTGGCAACATAGATATCGATTACGACCTCCAATTTGAATTAGTTGTAAACCAATACGTAAAAGCGAATATTGGCGCACATATTATTTATGATGATGACATTAAATCAAAAAGAGAAATAGCGGGAATTCAAGTCACTGAAGGCCCAAAAGTACAAGTACGGCAAGCTATAGGTGTTGGAATACAATATTTGTTTTAAAAAAATCCTGAAAAAATTTTTCAGGGCTTTAAAATTTATGCTATTAATTTTTAATTATTTTTTCAACATAATGTAAATTTTCTCCTTTTATATCCAATATATAAATCCCGGTTGCCAATGCACTTAAATCAATTGATTTTGCTCTACTGAATTCTTGGTTTTTAACATCATAAAGCACTCGTCCGTTAAGATCTATTACTTGGATATTTACCCTACCAGAGTATTGATCAATTTTAATTGTTATTGGCCCTTTGGATGGGTTTGGAAATACGCGCATCACATCACTCTCAAAGTTGTCTACCGCTAAGGCGCAATTTGGTCCTGATGCAGGTCTTGTAAAATCTTCAGCTTGATCATTCCCGACATTATTGTCTCCAGCAGATGCGTTTACTCCTAGTCCTCTGGCAGCAAAAACTTCCCAAATCAAACAGAAATCCTTACCGCCTGTTATTGCCTGATCTGCAGCTATAATAGCATTTCTTGCATCTACAAAAGTAGGACTGCAAGCTTGTAATTTGATTCCATCTAATACAATTCGCATGATTCTATTATTCCCGCCTGATCCTGTATATTTATTATTATCAAAACTATATTTATTGATATAAGCCCACGTTAAGTCCCACAGCATAGTAGCCCAAACGGAACCTACCCCGTGTACGGAGGTTTTTGATACATTATCTGTGTCAATAAACTGATAATTATTGGTAGAGGCGTATGTCATTGGATTAATCGCCCTGTCCGTAGAATACTGAAAATCTCGTATTCCCCTGCCATCTGTGGCTTGTGAAGAAACAAAAGTCCCTATTCCTCTTTTGGCACCACCAGAATCTCCAGGTTTAATTTGCATCATTAATGCAAACCAATCAGACCAGCCTTCTCCCATTTGATCCGCATTATTCAAACAACTGGAGTTATTGCTCCCACCGGCCAGACGAGTAGAAATCCCATGACCATATTCGTGTGCAATAATCCCATTATCGAAATCACCATCTGAATTTATGAAAGGAGAAGCCTCTAATTGAATCTTTATATTCACGGTTTGAGTCTGCATCTGGGTTATAATATTCTCCCCAACGGACTGAGTAACACTTATGGCAGGTATGGTAATCGATTCATCAGCTCCCGACATAATTAAATCTCCATCAGCATTATTAACAACAATTACAGCAATAGCCCCAGCATTTTGCGCCGCTTTTACTTTTACTACAAACGTACAGCTCCCTCTTCTCAGCACAACGATTTTTCCACTCATTGCCGCAGCATTAGAAGGTGCTACACACCCTTGGGAGGTGCCGCCCGTACTATCTAAGTAGAGCACTACATCAGATTGCAGGAAATTGGGAGCCACAGGCAAATCAACACGTCCTGGGTTAAAGGAGTTTTGCCTTGCTACATAACTTCCAGCAATACTTGCAGGCGAATTAATTATTATTGGCTTAATTTCTGGACCTCGATCCCACAGAAACATCTGCATTCTTCCGCTACTCCCATCCACCGGAGTTGAAAAATTAGCATTATTTAAACTCATTGGTACCACTAATGATCCATCTTGTGCATCAGCATTAACATGATCCGTATCTTTCCCGCCACGATTGTAGTTATTCACTTGGAAATTTCCATTTGCTTCATCAAAACCATATTGATACCAAACATCATGCATGACATTATTCATATAAAAAAGGTTCGTAATTGCCGCATCTATATAGGTTGATGCCTGTACATTTGTACCACCATAAGGAAAATCAAAAAGTAGTGATGCTCCACCTGAAGGGCTAAAACCCGAAGTTGAATTAGTGCTGACAAAATCCTCTTTAGCCCATACATTATTTCCTCTGGTTATCGTAAATTCATGTCCCGCCACACCATCAACATCATGCCAGCCAAAAGGAGATGCATGGCTGTTCGCTGGGTTCGAAACAAGTTGAAAAGCAGAGTGGTTGGGACTTTCAAAATTGAATGGTATCACTCGGTAGGACCCGCTAGTTGTTTGCGTTGGAGAGGCCGAAAAAATTTGTTTGTAACTGGAGTCAAATGAATTTGCCCAAGACTCATGAGAATGACTGATTGCTTTACTATGATCAAAACTGCAAGAAATAACAAAATCATTTTTTTCTAACAGTCCCCCATCAGCGGCATCAATTCTCACGCTCCATATATGGTCCTGAGTTGGTGTATAAATGGTAAAATCCCACGCCAAAATTAATTTACCATTACTGGCTTGATGAAAAACTAAATTAGCAGTGACTGGCTCCTGAATGCCTAACCCATTGCTTATTTTAAATTTATGAGCTTCTTTATTTTCTATAACAGTGAAAATTTCATCGGCTTTCATGCCCAAGAGCGAATACGCTTTAGTCAAAGCATCTACTGCTGATAATGAGGGTTTGGTTGTATTTACTTTTTTAGAAACGCCATCCACTATTCGTTTTTGAACATCAATAACTTCACTATTCTGTATTGAAAAATTAGAAACTGCCCTAAAGATTTCAATACCTTTATAACGTTGCACTACATAACAATTTTGTATTCCGGAGCTGGTCGCTCCACCATCGCTTTGTATTACCCAATCCTTAAAATCGCTTTTCGAAACATTAATTTTAGCATTAGGAGTATTTAAATATCGTTGAATAATTAAAGTGTTCGATTGTCCTAAAGCAAAAAAATGCGTTAAAAAAACTAAAAAAAGTATAATTTTTTTCATAAAAATCTAATAATTCATCAATTATAAAAGCTGAAAACAAATCTAATTTTTTTAATCTACAATAACAAATTAATGATTAGTACACAATTGTTAATTTTTAACAGCAGTAATTGTTTTATAAAACAACAACGCATTTCCATCTGTCAGTAATGAGATAAAATGACAAATATGAAGTAATCTTCCGTATAAATTTTCTTTTTCCAAATGATGCTTTTCAGGCAACATTTTCAGAATTAAAGAGTCGTAATTAGATGCATTCCCATCGAATTTATTATTGAAAGCCGTTATGAATTTATCTAACAAGGTTTGAATAATCTGGTAGCCTACAATTTCTTTCTCAATGACTTCCCGACTTTGGTAAATATTATCCACACTTATTTTGATAATATCGTCCATCTGCGCTTTGTATTTGCTCTTATCCATTATGGCATACGGGAATTTTCCGTTCAGGATCAGCACTTCATTTTCGACAAATACTTTTACGGCATCATTGATTAAACTTCCAATTGCCAAAGCGCGCAAATAACTTATTCTATCTTCTTTGGTTTCTAAGGTCTTGTATTTTGAAGTATCAATGCTGTCTTTTACCAATTTTATCAAATATTCTAAAGCAAAATCTTCGGAAACTAGTCCTAAATTGATTCCGTCTTCAAAATCAATAATGGTATAACAAATATCATCAGCCGCTTCGACTAAATACGCTAAAGGATGTCTTTCAAAACCAATATCCATCCCTGTTTTATTTGGAATCAATCCCATATCTAAAGCCACATCTTGAAAAAAAGTTTTATCCGTTTGAAAGAAACCGTATTTTTTGTCGGCAATAGCTGCGGTTGGTTTCTTCGGCAAGCTTTCTTTTGGATACTTCATAAAAGCACCCAGAGTTGCAAACGAAATTCTAAGTCCTCCTTCAATTCCGGTACGACTGGCCGTCAATACCGAAAATCCATTCGCATTTCCTTCGAAATCAATTAAATCCTGCCATTCTTTTGCCGTAAGCTGGTCCTTGTATTGTTGTCCTTTCCCAATGGAAAAATATTCACCAATTGCTTTCTCACCGGAATGCCCAAAAGGCGGATTCCCAATATCATGAGCCAATGATGCAGCGGCAACTATAGCCCCAAAATCATTCATGTGATAGCCATGCACTTCTTGCAGATGCGGATATTTCTCGATGATTTTTTTACCCACCAATCGCCCTAATGAACGTCCCACTACAGAAACTTCTAAACTGTGCGTCAATCTGGTGTGTACAAAATCAGTTTTTGACAACGGAATAACTTGTGTTTTATCCTGTAAACTTCTGAAAGCAGCCGAGAAGATAATACGGTCGTAATCCACCTCAAAACCCAATCGGGTGTCATCTTGTTCTATCCGTAATCTTTTGCCTTTGTCTCCTTGTCGTTTTAGTGATAAAAGTTGTTCCCAGTGCATCATTATATTTTTGGTTTTTACAAGGAGCTAATATAAAGAAAAGGTTGTGTTTATAAACAAAAAAACAGTCTAAAATGACTGCTAATTTTATCTTATCTACTTTCTTATTCTTCCGTAAATATTTTTTTCTTGGTTATAAACTCGTGTTTTTTCACCACATACGTTGCGGATAAAGTATCATGCAAACCTCTTTCTGTTTTACCCAGAAATGAAAAAGGGTCCATAGGATTAAGGCGGGATACTGCTCGTATCATAAAGTTTTTGGTATTGGGTTTAGATCCATCAACTCGTACTACAATAGTTTTGGTGAAATACTTAGCGAAGGTTCTGGAGAAGTACATCTCCGTAAATACATAGTAAAAAAACAAAATAATAAGCCCAAAGAATAAATTTTCAATCAAACTTAATGATGAAACCCAATTCGATGCCCCATGACTGTTTGTTGTATCTCCAATTATATTAATGGTAGCGACAATACTTATTGCTATAATATAAATAATCAATATATCGATAAGTAGATTCAGGAGACGCTGGCTTTTGGAAGCTAATAAATCATCTGTAATAGTAAATTTTTTATTTTCCATTTTTTATCGTTTTGATTATTATAAAAAAGTCTTCAAGGCTAATAACTATCTCAAATATAGTGAATTGTTTACAAATATTACTGTTAAATCTTGGTGTTTTAGCCCCGATTAAAGTGAAAATCCTTTTTATTCGCCTTTTTTTGGTGAATAAAAAGATTGCAACGGAAAGCGGAAGATAGCTCCAAAAAAAAAGCAGTTATCATTACAATAACTGCTTTTAAATTTAAATACTTTTTTTAATTCGAATCTTAAAACAACTTCCGTCTGTTTTACAAATTCTTCTTCCATCTCTCGTTGTGATACATTTTCTAAAAATGTACTCAAAACTATCATCCTGTTTTGGACTCATATTTGAAAAATATTAAAATTTAACAATAAAGAAGTCCTTTTTTTACCAAAAAATTTTATATTTGAAGTCTCAAACAAATACACTTTTGGCTATAGAATAGAACTTCAATTCTATTATCTATAATTAATTAAAAAAAGGCTTCAACTCCAATTGAAGCCTTTTTTATTTTATTTAACTCCCACACATTTCACATTCGTCAGGACCTGCATTTTTAGACAATTCAAGCATAGCTCTATATTCATCCGAAGTCATTTCTACTGCTTCAGCGACTGCAGGAATAACGATTGATTGCTCCTTGATTTCGATTGGCTCCGCTTTTTTATCATTGTTTAATGTAAATTTAATCGCATCTACCGCAGCTTTTGTTCTCAAATAATACATTCCCGTTTTTAATCCGGATTGCCATGCATAGAAATGCATTGATGTCAATTTAGAATAATTGGCGTTTTGCATGAATAAGTTCAACGATTGGGATTGATCCACAAAATAACCACGCTGACGTGACATATCGATAATGTCTTTCATAGACATTTCCCAAACTGTTTTGTACAATTCTTTCAAGTCTTGCGGAATATTCAGGTCTTGAACCGAACCGTTATTTCGCATTAATTCTTGTTTCAACGTTTCGTTCCACAAACCACGCTCCACTAAATCGTGCAACAAGTGTTTGTTTACCACAATAAATTCTCCCGAAAGGACTCTTCTGGTGTAAATATTAGAAGTATAGGGTTCGAATGCTTCGTTGTTACCCAAGATCTGAGAAGTCGAAGCAGTTGGCATTGGCGCCACTAACAACGAGTTTCTCACTCCGTGTTCCATCACTTCTTTTCGCAAGGAAGCCCAGTCCCAACGACCAGATAATTCCTCATCTTTCATTCCCCACAAATTGTATTGGAATTCTCCTTGAGAAATTGGAGAGCCTTTAAATGTCGAATAAGGACCTTCTTCTTTGGCCATTTCCATTGAAGCGGTTACCGCAGCAAAGTATAATGTTTCAAAAATTTCCTGATTTAGTTTTTTAGCTTCGTCGCTCGTAAACGGCAAACGCAACATAATGAAAGCATCGGCTAATCCTTGTACTCCAAGACCAATTGGCCTGTGGCGTTTATTAGAATTCTCTCCCTCGATTACCGGATAATAATTCCTATCAATTACTTTATTTAAGTTTCTAGTTACCCGTTTTGTAACGGTATACATCAATTCATGGTCAAACTTTCCATTAGAAACAAACATCGGCAAGGAAAGAGAAGCTAGATTACAAACTGCAATTTCATCTTTGGATGTAAATTCCATAATCTCGGTACACAAATTCGAAGAACGAATCGTCCCCAAATTTTTCTGGTTTGATTTTCTATTAACTGCATCTTTATACAACATGTAAGGCGTTCCGGTTTCGATTTGCGATTCTAGAATTTTCTCCCACAGTTCATGTGCTTTAATGGTTTTTCTACCTTTTCCACGTTTCTCGTAATCAATGTACATGGCTTCAAATTCTTCTCCATACACATCATATAATCCTGGACATTCATTAGGACACATCAACGTCCAATAACTGTCTTCTTGTACTCTTTTCATAAATAAATCAGACGTCCACATCGCAAAAAACAAATCTCTGGCGCGCATTTCTTCTTTTCCGGTATTCTTTTTTAAGTCCAAAAATTCGAAAATATCTGCATGCCACGTTTCGATGTATATTGCAAAACTACCTTTACGTTTTCCACCACCTTGATCTACATAACGCGCCGTATCATTAAAAACACGCAACATCGGAACAATCCCGTTTGAGGTACCATTGGTTCCACGAATGTAAGAACCCGTCGCTCTCACATTGTGAATAGAAAGCCCGACACCGCCAGCTGATTGCGAAATTTTAGCCGTTTGTTTCAACGTATCATAAATCCCATCAATACTATCGTCTTGCATCGCAAGAAGGAAACAAGAAGACATTTGAGGTTTTGGAGTACCTGCATTAAATAATGTAGGCGTTGCATGCGTAAAGAATTTTTTCGACATTAAGTCGTATGTCTCAATCACCGATTCTAAATCATCTAAGTGGATCCCAACCGAAACACGCATTAACATGTGTTGCGGACGCTCCACTATTTTGCCGTTTATTTTAAGCAAATATGATCTTTCCAAGGTTTTAAACCCAAAATAATCATAATTAAAATCTCTATTGTATATCACATGGGAATCTAAAAATTCAGCATTTTTCATAATCACCTGATGTACTTCCTCAGATAACAAAGGTGCATCTTGTCCATTTCTCGGGTTTACATAATGAAACATATCGTTCATTGTTTCCGAAAATGATTTTTTAGTATTGGAATGCAAATTCGAAATTGCAATTCTCGCCGCCAATTGTGCATAATCAGGATGCGCAATAGTCATTGAAGCCGCAGTTTCGGCTGCTAAATTATCTAATTCTGACGTAGAAACTCCATCATAAAGCCCTTCAATTACTCGCATTGCGACTTTCACGGCATCTACTAAATCATTTAAACCATAGCATAGTTTTTTAATTCTATCTGTGATTTTGTCGAACATTACCGGCTCTTTGTGGCCATCTCTTTTTACTACGTACATACTTTTATTTGTTTTTTAAAACAGAAAATCCCTTCGCTGTTTTTCGTTATTTGTTAGTCATTGCGAGGAACGAAACAATCTCAATTATTGTTTCATTTGCTCAATTTTTTTTGGAGCCATATCCAGCTATCCATTTCAATCTTTCTAGTCCTGAAAAAAGTTCAGGACTAGAAAGGATTTCCATTACTATCTGGGCTAATCAGTATTAGAAACAAAAAGAAATCAGTAAATCATTTAAGATTTAAAAAATCAAAATATTTCTTTAACATTAAAATATTTAGAAAAATTAAGACAAAACTTAATCGATCTTAATTCCTTCATGGTTTGATAAAAATCTAAAAATCGGCGTCAAAAGATATTTTTTGAGCATCACCATCTGTGTTCATTACACCTGCTTTTTGATATTCAGCCACTTTCTTTTCAAAGAAATTTGTTTTTCCTTGAAGCGAAATCATATCCATAAAATCAAATGGGTTTGTAGTATTATATTCTCTGTCGCAACCTAATTCCACTAACAATCTGTCAGCAACAAATTCTAAATATTGTGTCATCAATACGGCATTCATTCCTATCAAACTTACCGGAAGTGACTCGGTGATAAATTCTCTTTCAATATTTAAAGCATCTACAATAATGCTTCTGATTCTTTCTTTTGGCACTTTATTCACCAAGTGATGGTTGTGTAAATGCACGGCAAAATCACAGTGCACTCCTTCATCACGAGAAATCAATTCGTTAGAAAACGTCAATCCTGGCATTAAACCCCGTTTTTTTAACCAATAAATCGAGCAAAATGCTCCCGAAAAGAAAATTCCTTCCACTGCTGCAAAAGCAATCAAACGTTCTGCAAATGAATCCGATTCAATCCATTGCAAAGCCCAGTCCGCTTTTTTCTTAATCGCCGGAAAAACCTCTAAAGCATTGAATAATTCATCTTTCTCCACTTCATCTTTTACATAGGTATCAATCAATAACGAATAGGTTTCGCTGTGAATGTTTTCCATCATAATTTGAAAACCGTAAAAGAATTTCGCTTCCGCATATTGCACTTCGTTTACAAAATTTTCTGCCAGATTTTCATTTACAATGCCATCTGAAGCAGCAAAAAATGCCAAAATGTGCTTCACAAAATAACGCTCATCATCCGAGAGTTTGTTGTTCCAGTCATTTAAATCCTGTGACAAATCGATTTCTTCAGCCGTCCAGAAACTGGCTTCCATACTTTTATAAAATTCCCAAATGTCATGGTGTTTGATAGGAAAAATTACGAAACGATTTTTATTTTCTTGTAAAATTGGTTCAACTTGAGTCATTATAATTGTTTGTTTTTTTGAGGTTTTAACAAATTTTTAAGCTTTTTGAGAGATACAAAGATTGTAAAATATTGCGGTTAATAAAAGCCAAACTTATTCACAATCCCCTATAGTTTTTAACAAATAGAAAAATTAAGATATTTTTCATACAAATTTTAAAACACTTAAATTCAGTATTTTAAATAATAATTAAAGGAATGAAGCACCGTAAAATATAGTTTTTTTAAATAATTAAACAAGAAAAACAGAATTCTTATTTACTTATTTTTTCATGTCTTGCGCCACCTTTTCAAGTTCAGCATACCAGTCTTCGCCAAATTTACGAATCAGGGCTTCTTTGACAAATTTGTATACCGGAACTTCAAGTTCCTGACCTAAAGAGCAGGCGGGATCACAAATATCCCATTTGTCATAATTAACAGCGGCAAACTCCGTAAAATCTTTCACCCGAACTGGATACAAATGACAAGAAACTGGTTTTTTCCAACTAATTGCTCCTTGATTATAGGCTTGTTCAATACCACACAGAGCGGTCTTACCGTCAAATATTGCGTAGGCACAATCTTTGTCGTCAATCAATGGCGTTTCAAGATCACCATCGGTACCTTTTACCCAAGTTCCTTGCGCTTCAATTGCAGCAATTCCTTGTTTGCGTAAAAAAGGCTTGATCTTTGGATAAATAGATTCGAGGATTTGAGTCTCCTCAAAACTCAATGGTGCACCAGCGTCACCATCTACGCAACAAGCGCCTTTACAAGCAGTCAAATTACAAACAAAATCTTTTTCGAGTAAGTCTTCTGAGACTATGGTTTTTCCTAGTTGAAACATTCTGCAAAGATATTCAAGAAATTTGAAAAAGCACCTCAGCAACTCATAAATTCGTAAACAAAACCGAATAAAATTAAAACGAATTTACCTAATTTTATACTCCTGATTTTTTAACTTCGTTTACTTTTGTTTTCAAACTTATACAAACAATTGCATTTTTTATTTCTTTACAGTTCATCCTCTTTCACCAACCAAAAACACAGAACCATTTGAAATGGTTTTAAAAAATATTGAGTATTAATTGCCTTAGTTGTGCCCTAAAAACGATAAAAATCAAACTGTTACTTTTTTAGGACTATGAAATACAGGTCAACTATTCCCTCCTGGGAAAAAAATCTTCTCAAAAAAAAAGGCATTAAAATTAAAAAATCTACTCCTCCAATAATCAGGGAAATTATCTACTTTTACCATAAATAAAAAAAGTCTGTTATGGAATTCGATATTCGCGAAATAATCACCGTAGGAATGGTACTTTTTGCCGTAATTGACATCGTGGGATCCATCCCGATTATCATTGATTTAAGAGCAAAACACGGACATATTGAATCCGAAAAAGCATCCATTGTAGCCGCCGTCATCATGATTGTTTTTCTTTTTGCCGGAGAAGAACTCTTAAAACTAATTGGAATCGATGTCAATTCTTTTGCTGTAGCCGGATCCTTTGTGTTGTTTTTCTTGGCATTAGAGATGATTTTAGGAATTCGGATTTACCGGGACGAAGAAGCCAGCTCTGCCTCAATTGTTCCCCTTGCCTTCCCTTTGATTGCTGGAGCCGGAACAATGACCACTTTACTCTCTTTACGCTCCCAATTTTATACCATAAATATTGTAATTGCCATTTTATTAAATATCATTTTGGTCTATATCGTTTTAAAATCATCCTCAAAAATAGAAAAATTATTAGGCGAAAACGGACTTGGTGTAATCAGAAAGACTTTTGGCGTAGTACTTCTGGCGATTGCTGTTAAATTATTCGCTGCGAATGTTAAAGGTTTGTTTGTCTAAAATATAATTTCCTAAATTTACCCTTAAATTATTGTAAAATAAAAAATCTGATTTTTTTGGAGCATTTTATTCTAAATAAATAACCCCTCCAAACATCTGCATTTTTTACCAAAAACAAAAACATCTTATGAAAATTTTCACTAACATCTTGGTATTTTTAGCAATAGCGCTAATCCTATTTAATGTTACTTTACTGGATTTCAAAAATCCATTTCAAGGAGATAGCGTAGTTGCATTTATTGGAATGGCAGCCTCTTTTTGTGCTGTATTGATTCTTCTAATATTCAGAATGTCAAAGAAAATAGAAGAAAAAACAAACGAAAAATAGCCTTGGTCTTTGATGTACTTATCCTTGGCGGTGGCGTATCTGGCATGTCATGCGCTCTAGTTTTGGGTTCTGCAAACAACAAACACTTTGTGTCTAATAAAAAAATCGGGGTGTTTACCCATCAAAAAACCTCTGCCCTTAAGGAAGCGCTATTCAATAATGTCTACGGAATCCCTGCAGGCACATTAGGCGCTGATTTATTGAAAGAAAGCACAGGACATCTTTTAGAAAAATATCCGCACATTACACAAATTCCCAACGAAAAAGTACTAAAAATTGAGGGCACCGCTCCTGAGTTTGCTGTAACTACAAATAAAAAAACCTACAAGACCCGCATAATTGTTGTAGGTGTCGGATCTGCAAATACTTTTGCTATTGAAGGTTTAATGCCATCTGTAGAACCACATCAAAAATCCCTTCCCGAAAAACAACGAATCCAACTCAAAAACAGCGATCACAAAGTCAAGGAAGGCATTTACGTGATAGGCACTTTAGCCGGATGGAGAAGCCAACTGGCCATTGCTGCAGGCAGTGGAGCTGCAGTAGCAACAGATATTCTAACTTTATGGAATGGCGGAATTCAGACTCATGCTCATGATAGCATTAGATAAATAGAATTTCATTCTGGAAAATCTCTCAAAAAATAGTGTTAGGTTTACACCTTCAATTCACTGTTTTATGGGATCATTTTTTTTGGGACTGGCAAGACTTCTGATTTTTATCGGATTTGTTTCTGTTTTTTCGATTGTGTTTTTTCTTTTTTCTTTTTTTCGAAGCAACGAAATTAACGCCCAAAAAGCTCTTATCCTGCGGGACTTTATAATTCGCACCTCAAATACCCTTTTGGGCATACGCACTATTATCTATGGCGACAAGCCGAAAGTTCAAGGACTAATCGTAGCCAATCACCGTTCCTATTTTGACCCAATTGTTATCGTAAACCAAATACATGCTTTTCCTGTAGGGAAAAAAGAAGTTGCCTCATGGCCTATGATTGGCTACATCTGCAAAATATCCGGCGTTTTATTTGTAGATAGAAAGTGTCCAAAAAGCCGACAAGAAACCGCCGAAAATATCCGAGAAGTTCTTGCCAAAGGATATTCGATCATTAATTTTCCAGAGGGAACAACAGCGGATTTGCCAACAACTCTTGATTTCAATTACGGCTCTTTTGTAATGGCTACTAAGATTAAAGCCGCCGTAATTCCTATTGCAATAGATTATAAAGAAAAAACAGACGCTTTTATTGGTGACGACACTTTCATTCCGCATTTTTTAAAATGCTTTGGAAAACGGACCACTGAAATTAAAATAACTTATTTTCCGGCTATTTATTCTGAAGATGCAGCCTGTTTATTAAGTACGTCAAAGAAAATGATAGATAACGAACTCATTCGATATAGAAAAGATTGGGACAATCAAAATTAATTTTCCTTTTAAGGACAAACAAAATCAAGAGTGAAATTTTCTAATTAAGCATCAATTCCTAAGCTGATAAGCATCTCAACAATAGCTTCATTTAGTGCCACTTTCTTTAAAACAGCTTTAATTCCTTCTACATTTTTTTGTTCCAGAGCATTATCAAAGTCATTTATAAGACCTCCAACATACAAACGCTCATTAACTGTCATTCCAGAAAACTTACTTTCCATACTGTGAAATATAGTGATTATTATTTTTTCAAAATTGCCTTAATCATGGCATCCTCTTTCAATATAATCTCATAATAAGACCGTTCCCCATACAATTGCCGAGCAAATTCAGCAGCCAGGTATCGTTTTACCAATGATTTGCTTTTTCCAAATTTCAAATCCAATCCGTTGCCAAAAATAAATTTCTGAAATGAATTGAAATATGCCTCTGTTTGATTCATTTTAGATTGGAACTGAGCAAAAGTGAGTCCTTTAAAGGCGCTCCGATTTTTATCCAATTGTTCGAAAACAAAATTCCCTACGATTCCCGATTGCAATAAATAAGCGGTACTTCCATTTCCATGTTCCACCTCAAGCGGTACAAAAACATCAGGAACAATACCGCCACCGCCATATACAATTTTACCTTTTTTAGTTTTGAATTGCAAGGTGTCTGAAACTTTTATACTGTCTTTTTGATATAGTTCCCCATTTTCAAAACGCGTTTCTGATTCTTTAAAATACGCTTCATTCCCTTTTGAATAGGGTTTTTGAATCGACCGGCCTGTTGGCGTATAATATCTGGCAACAGTCAAGCGAACTGCTGAACCGTCAGCAAAATCCATTTCTCGTTGCACCAATCCCTTTCCAAAAGAACGGCGGCCTACAATAGTCCCCCTATCATTATCCTGAACGGCTCCTGCAAGAATTTCACTTGCTGAAGCGCTGTTTTCATTAATTAGAATAAAAACATTTCCTTTTTCAAAACTGCCTTTTTGGGTTGCAAATGTCTTGTCTATAGTACCTTTTTTGTTTTTGGTAAAAACAATCAGTTGTTTGTTTGGCAACAATTCATCCGCGATAGCAATTGCTTCTTCCATATAACCGCCACCGTTATCTCGGACATCAATAATAAGTGACTTCGCACCTCGTTGCTTAAGTGCAGACAAATTTTGCATAAACTCCTTGTAAGTAGTTTCGGCAAAACGATTTATTTTTATGTATCCTGTCGCATTACTCAAGAGCAAAGCGGCATCAACACTTTTTAAGGGAATAACATCGCGTTTTAGTTTTAGCTTGAGTTTTTTACGTTCTGATTTTCTATATATTGTAAGCTCAATATTAGAACCTACGGCCCCTTTTAATTTAGAAAACAAACTGTCTGTGGGCAACTTACGTCCGAACAATTTGGTTTTATCAGCATATAGAATCCGATCACCTGATTTTATTCCTGCTTTTGCCGAAGGGCCGTTTTCTACAGGTTTTATGACCGCTACAGAATCTTTATACATATAAAAATTCACTCCTATTCCCACAAAATTACCCTTCATGCTTTCCATTACCTGTTGCTGCTCGCTAGCGGGAATATATACGGAATGCGGATCAAGTTGCGCAAGAATATTATCAACGGTAAGATTTACAATAGAATCCGTATCAACCGCATCAACGTATTCAGTATCAATAAAATCAATGAGTGTATTCAGCTTAGTTTTAGAATTATTTTTAGCTGTGAAATCAGCTCTACCGGGAAAATGCAACATCCCGCCCAACACAACGCCAAAAGCAATTGTTGAGAAAAGGAGTAGCGGTAAATATTTTGTATTAAATTTCATATAAAGTTATCATTAAAAGAATAATATAACCTGACGTGCATCATCGTTTTAATTTTTTTTGCACGTTCTTTTATTCCTCCAAAACTGGAATATGCTCAACCTCTACTCCGGCTTTTATCAAAAACTGAATGCCGGAATCATCGCGATAGCCATTGTGATAGACCACTCTTTTTATTCCCGACTGGTGAATCAATTTACTGCACTCTTTACAAGGTGAAAGTGTGATATACAAGGTGGCTCCTTCACAGGATTGTGTTGATCGCGCTACCTTGAGGATCGCATTTGCCTCAGCATGTAAAACATCCCAGCGGGTTAATCCTTGCTCATCTTCACAACAGTTTTCAAAACCGGAGGGCGTTCCGTTATACCCATCTGAGATTATCATTCTGTCACGCACAATAATTGCACCAACTTGTTTTCGTTTACAATAGGACAGCAAGCTCCATTCTTTGGCAATTCTAAGGTATGCTTTGTCGTATTTATTTAATTTTTTTTCGTTCATTTTATCTTATCCAGATTTCACTTTCCACAATCATTGGTATCACTACTCCTATTATAAATGCTGACATTACTAATGTCCAGTCGCGTTTTGAAAATCTAAAAACAGTCTGAACAATGTAGGCTAAAATCAAAACCACAAAAACCACTACAATCTGGGCGGCTTCTATACCTAGTGCAAATTCTGACAGTGGCAAGACTTTAGACATAGCATTTCCTCCAAGAATCGATTTGAAATAATTTGAAAAACCCAACCCATGAATTATCCCAAAGAAAAGCGTGATAAAAAACATCAGATTGAGGCTTTCTTTCTTGCTCGATTTTCCTGCTGCAAAAAGATTAAACAATCCGGTTACCAAAATTGTTATTGGAATTAATAATTCGACCACATTCACTTTAATCGCAACTACTCCAAAAACGGAAAGCAGTAAAGCCATGGTATGCCCTATGGTAAAAAGGGAAACCAGAAGTACAATTCGCTTCCAATCCTTAAAAGAGAATGGTACAGCTAAGGCGATTAAAAATAAAACATGATCATACGCATGGATATCTAAAACGTGTTTTAATCCTATTTGAAAGTAAACCCAAAATTCTGACATCAGCAAAGTATTAAGTTGATAAAGGGGCTGTAAACTTACGATTAATTTTGAAAATGATTCATTTGAACATTCAAATAAATACAAATCAAAAGCAGGTATGTCGAAAGAAAAAATATAAAAAAAATAAAAATTAATACTTTAAAATAGATATATCTTTGTACGATACAAAAACCACAATTATGTCATTTTCAGATTTATTTGATAGCGAATTCAAACAAAGAAATAGAGGTCATTTTTCATCTATTGTCCGTGTAGCACTAACTGACGAGAAGATTTCTCCAGAAGAAAAAGCATTTGTAGATAAATTAGCCGTTCGATTAGAAATTTCTCCTGCAGAATATGAAGAAATTTTACAGGATCCGCTAAAATACCCTATCAATCCTCCTTATTTATATGAACAAAGGATAGAGCGACTGTATGATTTAGCCAGAATCGTTCATGTTGACCACCATTTAGGAGACAAACAAGAGCTGATGTTACGGAAAATTGGCATTGGAATAGGATTTGACCCTGAAAATATAAATCAAATTGTAGAAAATGCGCTTCTGCTTGTAGAAAAAGAAGTAGATTTGGATACGTTCATTACTGAAATACAAAATATCAATACGTAGATTATACCTATAAAAAAGCTTCCGCCAAGACGGAAGCTTTTTGTTTTTAGTACTTGCTTAGTTTTGCTTTAAGCATAAATTCTTCCGATTTTTCAACCATATTGTAGCTTCCACAGAAAAAAGGAACGCGCTGATGCAGTTCCGTTGGTTCAATTTCCATCACCCGATCAAATCCATCCGATGCTTTTCCTCCCGCCTGTTCTGCGATAAAAGCTAATGGGTTGCATTCATACAACAATCGTAATTTCCCTTTGGATGCTTTTGAACTTGTTGGATATAAATAAATCCCTCCTTTAATCATATTGCGATGAAAGTCAGAAACTAAACTTCCGATGTATCGAGAAGTATAAGGCCTGTCTCCTTCTTCCAGCTGACAATATTTGATATAATCCTTTACTCCTTGCGGAAAATGGACATAATTACCTTCATTGATGGAATAAATATGGCCATCGGTTGGGAATTTCATTTTAGGATGAGACAAGTAAAAAGTACCAATAGCAGGATTCAGCGTAAATCCGTTCACACCGTGCCCAGTTGTATAAACTAACATAGTCGAAGTCCCGTAAATCACATAGCCTGCAGCAACCTGATTGATCCCCGGCTGTAAAAAATCTTCCAACGTAACTGGAGTTCCTATTGGGGTAATTCTCCTGTAAACCGAAAATATTGTCCCTACAGAAACATTAACATCAATATTAGACGAGCCGTCAAGGGGATCCATCAATACAACATATTTATTATTGTGGCTGTGGTCACTTCCTTCCACAGTAATGAAATCATCATTTTCTTCAGAAGCGATTCCGCATACGATCTCGCGATTAATTAATGTTTGAATAAAAACTTCATTGGCATATACATCTAGTTTTTGCTGATCTTCCCCCTGTATGTTTTGCTCTCCGGCAGCACCCACAATATCAACCAGTCCAGCTTTGTTTACTTTATAATTGACTACCTTGGCAGCCAATCGGATGGAGTTGATAATTCGAGATAATTCGCCGGACGAATATTGAAAAGCATTCTGGTTTTCAATGATAAATTCTCCAAGTGTTTTGTTGCGTTCTTCCATTAAGAAATCGTTGTAGTTGTTTTGAAGTCACAAATATCGTTTTTTTTGTGAAATTGATTTGAAAAATAGTTGCTTAGTTTAACCGTATTGTATATTTGCTGATTAAAACATAAAATTAATACGTAAAAATCTAATTTTATTGTGATATTGAAGCATTAAAATAAAAAATTATGAAATGAGCCGTATTGGAGATTGATCCAATAGCCAATCGAAAAAGCAAATTTCTTATTCAACTAAAAAACACAAATACATCCCGCACATGACGATCAGAAAAGGAAATCCTGAAGATATGGAAGCTGTTTTAGGGCTCATTCAAGAATTAGCAATATTCGAGAAAGAACCCGATGCCGTCCTTGTAACTGTTGCCGATTTAATTCGAGATGGTTTTGGCCCGGTGCCACTATTTCATGTTTTTGTTGCCGAGGTTCAAGCGGACCCGAGCAATAGCGAACAGGCAAAGCAAATCGTAGGTATCGCCTTGTACTACTACCGATTTTCTACTTGGAAAGGAAAAACAATTCACCTGGAAGATTTAGTGGTAAAAGAGACAATGCGTGGCACCGGATTAGGATATGCTTTATATTCTGAAATTATAAAACAGGGTAAAAAAGATCAGGTTCGAAGAGTAGAATGGAATGTATTGGACTGGAATACTCCGGCAATAGAATTTTATGAAAAATCAGGCGCCAAAGTACTCCGTGATTGGTATGTTGTTCACATGGACGAATTGGGAATCACCAATTTTGTGGAGAATAAATTGAAATAAAATAAAGAACAATTTTTGTTTAAAATATGAGAGTATTCAAATTTGGAGGAGCTTCTGTAAAAGATGCTGAAGGAATTAAAAACGTGTATGACGTTTTACAAAAAGTGGGTTATGAAGACGTATTGTTGGTCGTTTCTGCAATGGGAAAAACCACAAATGCGCTCGAGGTTGTCATAAAAAATTATTTCGATAAATCCGCTGAATTAAATTCATCTGTTCAAGAAGTAAAAAAGTACCACAATCAAATTTTGATAGATTTATTCGAGGACGAAAAAAACGAAGTCTTCAAAGCTGTTAACACTCAATTTTCAGATTTAGAGTATTTCCTGACCCACAATAAATCACCCAATTATAATTTTGTCTACGATCAAATTGTCAGTTATGGCGAATTAATTTCGACCACAATCCTAAGTCATTTCATGAATTTCATGGGCATAAAAACACAATGGCTGGATGTTCGGAATTTCATAAAAACCAATGCTATATACAGGGATGCGGAAGTAGATTGGGAATTGACACAGAAGAACATTGCCAAAAACGTAAAACGTAAAACACTAAACATTACACAAGGATTCTTAGGTTCTGACGAAAATAACTTTACCACCACTTTAGGCCGAGAAGGATCTGATTATACGGCTGCAATTTTTGCGTATTGCTTAAATGCCGAAAGCGTGACCATCTGGAAAGATGTTCCCGGAGTAATGAATGCCGATCCACGATATTTTGAAAATGCGAGTTTATTGAATCAGATTTCGTACCGTGAAGCCATAGAACTGGCTTTTTATGGGGCAACGGTTATTCACCCAAAAACACTACAACCTTTGCAAAAAAAGGAAATTCCGTTGTATGTAAAATCCTTTATAAATCCGTTACTAAAAGGAACGAGCGTTTCCAAAGGAGTCGACTTAGAACCTTATTTACCGTGTTTCATCGTCAAAAGAAACCAGCTTTTGATTTCGCTTTCCTCTATCGATTTCTCTTTTATCATGGAAGAAAACATCAGCGAAATTTTTGCATTATTCCATCAATTCAAAATAAAAGTGAACTTGATTCAGAATTCAGCAATTAGTTTCTCCGTATGTGTAGAAGATAAATTTGACAATTTCAAAGCCCTGAATGCTATCTTGTCTAAAAAGTTTAAGGTAGAGTTTAATGAAAATGTCACCTTATACACCATCCGACATTTTAACGAAACAGCAGCCGAAACCGTTGAAAAAAACAAAGTTGTGTTATTGAAACAGGTCAGTCGGGAAACCATACAAGTGATCACAAAAGAAGTGTAACCCTTAAAAAACATGCGCAACCCAAAATATAAATGGAGATCAGAAATTGATTCTGATCTCCATTCCTTTAATACTTTAAAACCCAAACGCTAAAATCAAAACCTTTTGTAATTATCAAATTATAAATACTACTTTTGACACTTTCGAGTTATAGTATTTATGTTGAAAAAATTACTTTTTTGGACTGTAATAAGCTGTATTTCTGGGCTCCACGCACAGGAAATAAATTCGTTGTACAAAACCAAAAAAATCCCTTTTTCCCGTGACACCATTCATCTTGAAAAAGAAAGCATTAATTCCAGTTTTTTCAAATTGCTTGACGCCAATGGCAAACCCATCGAAACCCTTTTTTATACGGTAAATTTCAGTGAAGGGACTTTGTTTTTAAAAGAAAACAGCGCCCAATACAACGATTCAATAACCGTACACTATTTGAAATTTCCGGAGATCCTTACTAAAGAATACCACATTTATGATTCTGCCAAAGTAGTAAGCAACGAAGCCGGATCAGGTGATTTATATACCCTCAAAAATAAAAACCCAAATAAAAATGTGCCTTTTGACGGCTTGAACACATCCGGAAGTATTACCCGTGGCATTACCATAGGAAACAATCAAAATGCCGTTTTGAACTCCAATTTAGACTTACAAATCACAGGAAAAATCTCTGAAAAAGTAAGCTTAAGAGCTTCCATTCAAGACAGTAACATTCCGCTGCAGGATGGCGGTTATTCCCAAAAATTAGACCAGTTCGATAATGTATTCATGGAATTATTCAGTGCCGATTGGAACATTCGAGCGGGTGATATTTTTCTAGAGAACAAGAAATCCCAATTCCTGAATTTCAATAAAAAAGTGCAGGGACTCGCCACCACCTTCACCTTTGGAACCGAAGAAAACAAAACAAATGTATTTGCCTCAGCAGCGCTGGTCCGAGGACAATATGCAAAAAGCGATATCGTGGGCCAAGAAGGCAATCAGGGTCCCTATAAATTAAAAGGACAAAATGGAGAGCTGTATGTACTCGTTATTTCAGGTTCAGAGCGGGTGTATGTAAATGGTGTTTTATTAAAACGAGGCGAAAACAATGATTACACGATTGATTATAATGCGGGTGAAATCGTGTTTACCCCGCTTTTCACGATTACTTCCGAAATGCGAATTGCCATAGAATACCAATATTCAGATCGAAATTACACTCGATTTATAACCTATGCAGGCGCCACACACGAGAATAAAAACTGGAGTTTTGGAGGCTATTTATATTCGGAAAACGACCTCAAAAACCAACCTTTACAACAAAATTTATCCCAAGAACAAGCCCAGATATTAGTTAATGCGGGAGATAATCCTGATTTAATGGTTGCCCCGTCAGCATTTGCAGATTCCTATTCTGAAAACAAGGTGCTGTACCGAAAAACAATCCTCAATGCTGTGGAAATTTTTGAGTACTCAAATGAAGCACAGCAGGAATTATTCAATGTGCGATTTACTTTAGTAGGACTGAATAATGGAAATTACATTTTGACAAATTCAGCCACGATCACCCGGGTTTATGAGTATATAGCTCCTATTAACGGCGTTCCGCAAGGAAGTTATGCTCCCATCATACAATTGATTGCTCCTACAAAAATCCAAGTGACCACCTTTTTAGGGAAATACAATCCCACTGAAAAAACGGTACTCGATTTTGAAATTGGTCTCAGCAATAACGACAGCAATTTATTTTCGCCCGTTGACGATGCAAACAATCAGGGCCTGGCTGCAAAAATCAATGCCAAGCAACGGCTTTTTTCAAAAAAATGGCACGTAGATGCTTTTGCGAATTATCAATTTATTCAGCAAAATTTCAGGGCTGTAGAACGGTTGTACAACATCGAATTTGACCGGGATTGGAACTTAGGAACTGCGGCTATAGGAAATCAAAGTTTGTTAATTTCCGGACTGCAATTGGATTTAAACCCTAAACCCAACACAACAAACAAAGGACTATTGAGGTATCAGTTTGAAAAACTGGATTTTTCGGGAAATTTTTCGGGAAATCGACACGTTTTAAATGGCTTGTTTCAAATAAAAAACTGGACTTTTCAAAATCAAGGCAGTTCCCTAAAAAGTGACGGAACGATTTCATCCTCTGAATTTTTAAGAAACCAATCCCAAATCCGTTTTCATTTTGACAAAAACTGGATTGGCTCTCGCTTGCGCTTAGAGGACAATCAGGAGAAAAATAAAATTTCAAATGAATTTTCGGCTTTGAGTCAAAAATTTACAGAGTACGGATTTTTTACCGGTCGCGGAGACAGCACCAAAGTTTTTGTAGAATTGGGATACCTAAGAAGATCCAATGACAGTTTACAAAATGGACTGTTCCAAAGGGTCAATTCGTCTCAGACTTTCCTTTTGAAATCAAAATTGATTCAAACTAATAAAAGCGATTTATCCCTATATGCTAATTACAGAATCTTGGATTTTGTGGATGCAACAAGAAAAAGAGAACCTACGTTAAATTCCAGAATAATTTATACGGATCGTTTTTTCAATCAATTGATACAAAGCACAACGGTTTATGAAACGAATTCCGGGACTATTCCCCAACAGGAATTCACGTATCTGGAAGTTCCTGCGGGCCAGGGAATTTACACCTGGAACGACTATAACGGCAATGGAATTCAGGAATTACAGGAGTTTGAAGTCGCCACGTTTATTGACCAGGCAAAATTCATCCGCATCTTTCTTCCCAACAGGGTTTACATAAAAACACATCAAAACAAATTCTCGCAATCCGTGACCCTGAATCCCAATCAATGGCAGAACGAAAAAGGTTTTAAGAAAATACTTTCGTATTTCTACAATCAAACCGCTTTCATCATCGACCGAAAAACTAGAAGTGAGGGTGATAATTTCGAATTAAATCCGTTCAGCAGTTCTACTGAAAATGTGTTGGGATTAAACTCGAGTTTAAGGAACAGTTTGTTTTACAATAGAGGAAAACAAAACCACTCCGCCACGTATTCATATCTGCAAAATAAAACTAAAAACTTGTTGTCTATAGGCTCTCAAGAGGCTACCAACAATTCGCATCAATTGCAGTACAATCATTTGTACCAGAAAAGCTGGCTGCTAGGTTTTTTTGCCAAAACGATACAAACAACCATTGAATCAGAAAATTTCCCGGAGAAAAACTATGCTATAAACGGTTATCAATTAGCTCCTAAAATCAGTTATCTATTTTCTAAAAGCACGAGCTGGGACCTCTTTTATGAATTACAGAATAAAAAAAACCAAATTGGGGTTTCAGAAACGCTGCTGCAAAACCGTTTTGGAACTGCCTTTTCGTATGCAGGCACAAAAAAATTCACGATGAACGGCGAAGTCTCTTTTTACCAAAATAAATTCGAAGGAAATGAATTCTCTTCGGTTGGATTTCAAATGCTGGAAGGGCTACAAACCGGACAAAACATCACTTGGAGGCTTCTTTTACAAAAAAATATCACCCAGTTTTTAGATGTTAATTTTAATTATCAGGGTCGGAAAAGTGAAACAACCCAGGCCATACATACTGGAAATATTCAATTGAGAGCCTATTTTTAATACCACAATTTAATAGTTTGGTAATGCCCTCGCAATATTAAATACACGTTCATTGTCTATCTTTCAAATTTAAACCACTAAACTACAGAGCCACATGGATTTGAATGCCAACCAACAAACTATTTTGATTGCGCCATTAAACTGGGGCTTAGGCCATGCTACACGTTGTATTCCAATTATTAAGGCCTTATTAGAGAACAACTACATTCCTATAATTGCTTCTGATGGAATTGCATTGGCTTTGCTAAAAAAGGAATTCCCTACTGTACAAACGCTGGAACTGCCATCCTACCAGATAGAATATGCAAAAAATGGAGCTCACTTTAAATGGAAATTATTAAAAAATAGCCCAAAAATGCTTGAAGCAATTTGGGAAGAAAAAAAAATAATTAAAAAATGGATCTCAAAATATAGGATAGACGGGATTATATCCGACAACCGACTGGGTGTGTTCAGCAAAAAAATTCCTTCGGTATTTATTACCCATCAATTGAATGTAATGACTGGCAATACCACTTGGATTACCAGTAAGATCCACCAACATATTATAAAAAAATACACAGAATGCTGGGTTCCAGATCTTGCCGGATCAATTAATCTAACCGGAAAAATGGGACATGTTGACGATCCAAATCTCAAAATTAGATACATTGGTCCTTTGAGTCGATTGCAAAAAAAATTAGTCCCAAAAAAATATGATTTAATGATTATTCTTTCCGGACCAGAACCTCAGCGCGGCTTGCTGGAGGATTCCCTGAAAAAAGAAATCGCACGATACCACGGGAATGTCATATTTATTGAAGGAAAGATTGAAACCGAACAAATAGTAACTCAAATCAATCCTGTTACCTATTATAATTACATGAATTCTTTCCAGTTAGAGCAGGCTTTTAACGAAAGTGAAATGGTGCTGTGCCGTTCCGGATACACCACAATTATGGATCTAGCCCAACTCCGTAAAAAGGCTTTTTTTATTCCAACTCCAGGCCAATACGAACAGGAATATTTAGCCAGAAAGCTAAAAAAAGAAGGGTTAGTTCCCTATGCAAATCAAGACGATTTCAAAATTGAAAATCTTAGTGAAGTAGCGTCCTACCGTGGTTTACAAACCTTGCATTGCAATATTGACTGGAAATCGCTTTTTGATATTTTCCAAAACACAAAAATAAGTACCCTTAACCCCTAAAAACCCATTCTCTCAAATGGTTTTTTTAAGATTAGTATTGAATGTTTACCAAAAAAAGAAGCACTCCTGAATTACAGATTTGTACCTTTTGAATTAGCATGGCTATTGAATTCTTTGAATAATTCGAGTAAGTGCATCGTTGCTTTTATCAAATCATTAGTTTCTAAAAGTAACGCGAAATACAACTTGCTGTTTTTAGGACTGGTTTCTACCGTTCTAATTCTTTCAATTTGTTTTTTAATTAATTTAGATACTTGATCGTAAATCTCCATTTTGGTTTCTAAAAGAACATCAATTTTGTCAAACGAACCTTCTTGAAAAATAACAATAATATCTTCAAATAATTTTTTAAGCTTATTGTCTAAGCTTTTCAAATCCCTAATTTGATTGAATTTCAATTGTTTGTGATTGTTATTGATATGTGCATAGCTGTTTTGTGAGATGAATCCAAGGGACTGAATCATGTCTTGAAGATAACCCAAAATCATGACATAAAACATACTGCCCTCGGCCGAGGTTTCATCCAGATTCTTTATAAAATAGTATACATTACTCTTTAATTCATCGACTTCTTTTTCGAGTTTTTTGATGTCTTTTTTATTCTCCTTTAACTTCCCTAAATCCTGAAGGCTAAGATTTTCGATAACCTCTCTATAAATCGTGTCTGAACCGCTTATCACTCTGGAAATCTGAATGGTACACTCCCTAATAACTTCATTTATGGTAACAATATCTTCTCTTTTCAAGAGCAATAATTCTTGCTGGGCTTTTATGGTTTTAGTATGCTTTCTTGAACTTCGATACAAAAGAATTCCTAATCCAACCAGCAATCCGATGAAAGCATATACTTGACCTACTTTGAGGAAATACGCAAAGATAAAGGCCGAAACAAATGCAACAATTGCTGTTACAAACCATCCCCCAATCACATTAAAAACCCCTGCAATACGATACACTGCGCTTTCGCGGTCCCAAGCTCGATCTGCAAATGAAGTTCCCATGGCCACCATAAAAGTAACATAGGTTGTAGAAAGTGGCAACTTTAAAGAAGTCCCTATCGATATCAAAATACTGGCTACCATCAAATTTACAGCAGCACGAACCATATCAAAAGCAGGTTCGTCCTTTCTTTTTTTTCCTTTGACTTCCGGTTTCTCAAATTGCTTATCAATTTTTATTTGGATTGATTTTGGTAAAAAATAATTAATTCCCAGTCCGATATAAACGCCAAATCGCACAATATATCTGGATAACATATTGGGTGAAAAACGCTCTACGCCATCACCCTGTCTGGATAAATTAAGGCCGGTCTCGATGACAGTTTTGGCTTTTTTTGAAGTCCAAAGTGTTATAACCATAACCACTCCTGCAAAAACTAAAAAATAAAATGGCGCCACAATATTATCATTAGCCAACGCTCCCATCATAAATTGATCTCCAGAAATTCCTGAACCATTGAAAATTTCATAGGAATTATAGGCCGCAATAGGAACGCCGATAAAGTTAACCAAATCATTCCCGGCAAAAGCTAAAGCCAAAGCAAAAGTCCCTACTATGATGATTACTCGGAGAATATTTATTTTGAAGAAAGTCATCAACACTTGAGAAAGCAGTGTAAAAAAAACAAAATTTACTCCTATTATCAGTAATTGATTGCTTTTTATCCAGACATGAGTAGCTTGATCGATAAAAGAAACTCCTTTCAATCCTTTTATCAGAATAAAAAAAGTAATCGCAGTAATGGCTAATCCTCCAAAAATTGCACCTATATATTTGACTCTTTTTTCATATTGAAAAGTAAAAATTAATCGAGAAACATATTGCACAAAACTTCCAAGAGTGAAAGAAAGAATGACAGACAGTAGAATACTGAAAACAATTTGTGATGCTTTTTCAGTGTTGATATAATCACTTAAAGTATCAAAACTATCGTCCAAAACATAAATTTTATAGACTGCCAAGCAGAGCGCTGCCCCTAAAAGTTCAAAAATAATGGATACTGTTGTCGAAGTTGGTAATCCTATTGAGTTAAAAACATCTAATAATATAATATCTGAGATCATTACGGCCAGGAAAATAATCATAACATCATTAAAACTAAACATGCCGGGAACAAAAATACCACTTCGGGCAATTTCCATCATACCACTGGAAAATAGCGCTCCTACTAAAATACCTAGACTGGCCACAATCATAATAGTACGAAACGACACTGCTTTAGAACCAATTGCCGAATTTAAGAAATTTACTGCGTCATTACTAACCCCGACAACTAGATCAATTATTGCCAAAATGCCTAAAACCACAAGCATTACTATATATATTTGTTCCATATCTGTATTTAAAGTGAAAGGTGAAATTTTGTTTGCTCTGATGGAATTAGTTGGCCTTCAAAACAACTATCTCATTGTACGACAACCTCATGATGATTTATGCCTGAGTGTTGCTTTATACTTAAAAAAAGCGTCGTGATGGTACGGTTACACTTGGATGTCATCATAAATATACCACAACAAACTTCCGGTGTCTTTTGCAAATATGACCCTCAAAAGTAAGACTGTCGTTACTAAATTATTATTTTGACATCAACTTAATAACATCAATAACACAAGTGAATGATCCTAAAATAATTGTGCTTATTAGGTAAAGGATATTATTAATTCTATTTGACCTGAAGGAATTTAGATGGCCGTACTTATTCCCCTGACTTGGATTTTTCCAGGGTAAATGAAAACTCAGATCCAACATGATACGTGCTGTCTACATAAATTTTCTCGTCATGTGCTTCGATAATATGTTTTACTATGGACAATCCCAGCCCAGAGCCTCCCTCTGTTCTTGCTCCGCTTTTATCTACTCTATAAAAACGTTCAAAAAGTCTTGGGATATTTTTTTTCTCAATTCCTTCTCCGTTATCGGTGACACGAACGATGACTTTTTCTGCTGTCAAATCCTCAATACTTACTTCGGTAGAACCCTTTAATTTTCCGTATTTAATTGAGTTTACAATAAGGTTCATCACCACTTGTTGTATTTTTTCCTGATCTCCAATGACCATAACGGGTTTGTTGTATTTCATGTCAAACATCAACAAAATATCTTTTTTAGATGCTTTCATTTCGAGCAAATCAAATACATTCTGAACGAGTTTAACGATGTCAAACTCGACAATTTCCAGATGCAAATCCCCTATTTCGAGTTTGGTAATCATGTCCAGATCCTGCACAATGTAGATCAGTCTTTCGACTCCTTTTTCGGCGCGTTCCAGGTATTTTTTTCGGATTGTTTTGTCATTCATGGCTCCGTCAAGTAAGGTTGACAGATAGCCCTGAACCATAAAAAGAGGTGTTTTTAGTTCGTGAGAGACATTGCCTAGAAATTCTCTCCGGTATTCCTCCCGAACTTTTAAGGTTTCAATTTCCAGCTTTTTGTCAGTAGCAAACTTCTTGACTTCCCTTGTAAGAGTCGCCATGTCCGTTGTTATGGGCTGGTTTCTGAAGGTGCTAGATTCTAATAAAGAAACGTCATCGTATATTTTTTTTACCTTTTTATAAATAAAACGCTCCACCCGATATTGAATCACTATAAATGAAAAAGTAGCAATCGAAATGGCAAAAATCAGGCTAAACTGGTAGGAAAAAGTAAAAAAAAGGTAAATCAGCAAACTAACCAATGCAGTAGAAAAAAGGGTAATATACAGGGCCGACTTTACGGCAAAACGATATGTTTTTTTAAAATTTATTGTCATTTATACTTCAAACTTATATCCCACTCCTTTTATTGTTTTGAACAACTCTTCGCCAATTTTTTCACGTAATTTTCTGATGTGAACATCTATGGTTCTACCACCAACAACTACTTCATTGCCCCACACTTTATCCAGAATTTCATCTCTTTTGAAAACTTTTCCCGGTTTTGAAGCCAATAAATAAAACAATTCAAATTCTTTTCTGGGTAAGGCAATTTCGATATTATCTTTTACAATTTTGTATTCCTCCCGATTGATTTCGATTCCACCAACATTAAGAGTTTCGCTATTTTGTTCTTTTTCTTTTAATCGGCGCAGTAAGGCTTTTACTTTACTGACTAATAATTTAGGCTTTATTGGTTTAGTGATGTAATCATCAGCTCCGGCATCAAAGCCCGCAACTTGAGAGTAATCTTCGCTTCTGGCGGTTAAAAAAGTTATGATTACATTACTGAGTTCCGGTATTTTTCTGATGTTCTCGCAAGCTTCCATGCCATCCATTTCCGGCATCATTACATCCATTATAATTAGGTCCGGCAATTCTTTTTTAGCGATTGCTATAGCCTCTTTCCCGTTTGTGGCAGTACTGATTTGATATCCCTCTTGAGAGAGATTATACCCTACAATTTCTAAGATATCCGGTTCATCGTCTACTAGTAGAATTTTAGTATTTTTTTTCTTCATAAAGCACCAAAAATTATTTTGAATTGTAAATGTAATCATAAATGAGCTATTGAAAAGCTGTTAACGGTAATTTAATATTGAAGCCTCTTTATGATGTAAAATAAAACATAATCATAACAAACCAATAACTTACATTTTACATTTCGGCTGTTACTTTGCAAAAAATTTAAACCAGATGAAATTCAAATTATTATTTTTAACGTTATTTATAACCGCTGTTTCTTTTTCACAGAACAAAGGAACTATAGCAGGTATCTTGACAGATAAGGATTCTAACAACCAATCATTACCATTTGCTAACGTTCTCATTAAAGGAACTAATATAGGAACAAATACTGATATTGATGGTAAATATGCCATAACAATACTTCCCGGAAAATATACTTTACAGTTTAGTTTTGTAGGATATGAATCTGTAGAAGTTCCTGTAACAGTAGTTGCTAATCAAACTGTAACATTAAACAAAACTTTAGGTTCCGGAAGCTACAAACTAGAAGATGTAGTGGTGCGATCTACTGTAAATAGAGAAAAGGAAACCGCTCTTTTATTAGATCAAAAACAAGCGGTCGTGATAAAACAAAGTATCGGTTCACAAGAAATGGCTCGTAAAGGGGTAAGCGATGTTGAGGAAGGATTAACGAAAATTACCGGAATTACAAAAGTAGACGGAAGAGGTTTATTTATTAGAGGTTTAGAAGACCGTTATAATAACTTGTTGATAAACGATCTACAATCCCCTTCTAATAGTCCTTTCAAAAAAATTATTCCTTTGGATTTATTTCCTACTGACGTTGTAGGAGTTTTAAATGTATACAAAACATTCAATCCTAATATTTCAGGAGATTTTGCTGGAGCGACTGTCAATATTGAAACACCTCAGCCGAAAAATATCACAAAATTGAATATTGGTTTTGGTTATACCACAAACAACAATCTTGAAGCATTTTTGCTGTCCAATGATGCAAATTCTACTAAAGGGTCTTTAGGAATGCTTGGGAATGACAGAGCACTTCCTAGTGCTTTTGGTTCTGTTCCTAACGGTGCAGAACTTTCTCCTTCAGAATATGAAAATGGTTTTGGTAAAAAATCATGGGACGTTAACAATACTAAAAGCCCCTTGAATTCAAGCATTGGATTTTTACATGCTCAAAAATTCAATCTTAAAAACGAAAGTAATATAAGTTACATTATGTCTTTCAATTTTGATAATAAATACTCTTACAGAGAAGGTGTAGACAGAACCTTCAACCTTGGACAGAGTAATTACGATAATAATTTATACAACAAGCAATATAGTTATCAGACTACTTTTTCTGGATTAGCTGGAATGAAATACAAAACAAACCGATTCAACTTAAACTTCAATACTTTTTTAATTAAAGCGACTGACAGTAAAATTCAAGATCAAATAGGATATGTTAATAGCGCTGCCAATATTACTGATAATCTAATACGAATGAACCAATATGAGGAATCTAAGTATTGGAATACACAATTATTTGGAGACTATAAGTTAACTGAAGATGGCAAACATTCCCTTAAAGCTGGAGGTTCTTATGTAAAGACTTCATTCCAACAGCCCGACCGAAAATTCATTACAGGACGAATAAATGACAATCAAATTGACATGATATACGGTGGTAATAATTTAAACCGTCAATATCTAGACGTAAAAGGAAACTTTTATTATTCGTCTCTCTTAGAATATAATTTAAAATTTGGAAATGAAGAAGAATCCAATAAATTATCAATAGGATATAATAGCTCCCTAAATGACATGCAGTCTACTTATCGCTTCTTTTCAGGGAAAAGCAGAACTAATACACAACCTTACACTGCAAATGTCAACACTGTTAGTGAGAATATTAATCAAGACATAAACAATGGAATTGTATATGTTAAAGAGGAATCCAATGGTGATTATAAAGTCAAATTAAATCAGTTCGTTAATGCGGGATACTTCAATTTGTTCATGAATATTGGAGAAAAATGGGATTTAAATGCTGGAATTAGAGCAGAAAGCTCTACTCGTGAAATAAAATATAGAGAGCAAGGTGATCCTTTTGGAAGCGCTTATCGCAAAAAAACTGATGATAAACTTGATATCTTACCATCAGTAAATGCAAAACGTATTTTGAATGAAAACAGCAACCTTAGACTTTCATTAGCAAAAACAATCACTAGACCTGTAGCTGTGGAGTTGTTGCCAATAAATTACATTAATGCTGACGGAACCTCTGAAAGTGGAAATAAAGATTTGAAGGATAGCGAAAACTACAATGTAGATTTTAAATACGAATTATTTCCTAATAATAAAGAAATGTTTGCAATAGGAGTATTTGGAAAAATGATTAATAATCCAATTGAAAGAGTATTCAAACCTACTGCGAATAGTGGTGGTCAGATTACTACTTTTAAAAACTCGCAGCAAGCCGTTATTTATGGTGCCGAAATAGAAATGCTAATCCAATTGAGCAGAATAAACGAATCGCTTTCTAATTTCTCTCTAGGTTTCAACACATCATTAATGAGTACTGATGTTAAAATTGATCTTAAAAAACAAGGAAATGAATTAGAAAACAGTACCAACCGTAAATTACAAGGTGCTTCAAGCTGGTTAATTAATTCTGATTTAAAGTATGATTTCATTCTTAACAAAGATTGGAAAAACTCTATGACCTTAGTGTATAACGTTTATGGAGATAGAATCTTTGCTGTAGGTTCTTCAGGAATTGATCATATCTACGAGAAATCTTTTAGTAAATTAGATTTTGTCTGGACAAATTCTATTTCTAAAAGTATTGAACTTAAATTTGGAATAGACAATATACTAAATCCAAGCTATAAAAAAGAGTTAGGAAGGAAAAGCACTTTGAACATTACTGAAGACTCTCTAGTTTTAAGAGAATTCAAAAAGGGTGTTGGGTTCTCCTTTACTATAGGGTATACGTTTTAAAAACCAAAAAAAGAGCTGTAACGGCTCTTTTTTTGGTTTTTATAGTAACGTAAACTTTACATCAAATTGATTGTTATATAATACTTTAGTAACAATTACGTAACTAAATTACAAAAACTCTAGAGTAATTTTGATTAAAATAATAAACAAAAAAACTTATAATTTTAAATTATTAAAAATGAAAAAATTAGTATTTAGTCTTGCATTACTTACCTTGGTTTTTACAAGTTGCACATCAAGTGATAATGAAACAGTAACAACTACACCAACTGCAACAGGCGATATCACAGGTGACGTTACAACATCAAAAACCTACACTAAAGGTACTTACAAATTGATTGGAGCCGTAAGAATTAAAAGTGGTGCAACACTAACTTTTGAAGCGGGCTCAGTAATTACTGCTGACGTTACGGATGGTTCTGATGTTCTATTAGTAGAAAATGGAGGGAAATTAAATATTTCAGGTACAGCTGCAGAGCCTGTTGTCTTTACTGAAAAATCAAAAACTGCAGGTTCTTGGGGTGGTATTATCATGTTTGGTGATGCTCCAATTGTATCAGGAAAAACAAGTGACGGAACTCCGATTACAACAGCAACTTCTGAGGATGGTACAAATATTGTTTACGGAGGTACAAATGCATCACATAATGGTGGTTCATTAAAATATGTACGAGTAGAATACGCTGGTAAAAAGATTCTTGATGGAAATTCTGAGATGAATGGATTTTCATTTTATTCAGTAGGTTCCGGAACAGTTTTAGAAAATCTTGTAGCTTATAAAGGAGCCGATGATGGTTTTGAATTTTATGGAGGAACAGTAAGTGCTAAAAATCTAATTTCATACGGTAATACAGATGATTCTTTTGACTGGCAAGATGGATGGCAAGGTCAAGCAAATACTAACTGGTATGCTTATCAAACTGGAGCTGGAAATTTCGGAATGGAAATCGAATCGAAAAGTGTAAATAATTCATTTGGTCCTAAAGTATCAAACATCACTTTAAGAAGAGCCGCTGGAACTGTAACTGAGTCTGGCAATCCTACAGAAATAGATGCAATCCAATTTAAAAAAGAAGGAAACGGAGAATATTCTAATGTCGTAATTTCAGGATATACTAATTCTGTAACTTCCGGAACTACAACAACAAATGCCGTTGCCGTTAGAATTCAAGATGCCAATACGAACACAAATCAAGTTCTTTCAGGTAAAATAAAAATGTTGAATGTTAAAATTTCTGATAATACTCCATTATCTGGAGCTGGTGCAAGTACATTTACTGTAGCTTTCCCATCTGCAAACTACACAACAAGCACTTCAGCAACTGGAGCGGCATTAACTCCTGGAACATGGGCAATTGTTGATGGCGTTAATTTGTTAGGGAATTTGTAATTAACAATCCAATCGATTTATATCAAACATCCTGAAAATTCAGGATGTTTTTTTTTGGTATGCTTTTTGAAATATATTTTGTATATTTACTATTCAAATTAATCTGATGGCAAAAAACTACTTTTATACTATTACTTTATTGGTTTTTTTATTTTCCCTTGGCATTAGTGCTCAGGAAACTAAGCAACAACCAAAGACACAAGAAAACGTCTCAATTGAAGGATTAAGCTTGTACCCGAACCCTGTGAGTAATGGTAGAGTGTACATTTCTACAAAAAACGATTTTGATAAAGAAATTATCATCTTTGATGTTTTAGGAAAAAAAGTACTTCAAACCATATTGAGCTCAAAAGAACTAAATGTCTCTAATCTAACCTCTGGTGTTTACATCATCAAGATCAATGAAAAAGAAGCATCAGCGACCAGAAAATTAATCATCCGATAATTTCAAAAATACATCATAAAAGCTCCAATCCTGTTGGGGCTTTTTTGTATAATGCTCAAACCAAATCAACTCCCAGATTCAAGTTTATACCATTCCGTTATTGGTTTGCCTTTAAATTTTTGATTACTTTTGCAAAAAAAAATATTGATCACATCTTCCGATATATTTGCCATTTCCAGTCAAAAACAGTTTGAGAAAATTGCTTTGAAAGTGTTTCGTTTCCAATACGAAAACAACTTGGTCTATCAGGAATTTTGCGATTTTTTAAAAACAGATCCTCACAAAGTAAAATCGCTACAACAAATTCCATTTTTACCGATTCAGTTTTTTAAGAGTCATGAAGTGGTTTCGAATACCAATCCTATTCAGGAAACTTTTACCAGCAGCGGAACCACAAGCCCCGTAGCCCATAAAGGGGGAAATTTGGATAAAAAAGTAATTCCCATAACTAGCAAACATTTAGTTACGGACGTCACTCTGTATGAAGAAAGTTACCGCAAAGGGTTTTCCGAATTTTATGGCAATATTGAAGATTATGTTGTTTTGGCCTTGCTTCCTTCCTATCTGGAACGGGAAGGATCTTCCTTAATTTACATGGTCAAGGATTTAATTGAACTTTCCAATCATCCTGAGAGTGGTTTTTACCTGCACAATCACGACGAACTGATTGCCAAGCTTATCGCTTTAGATCTAGCGGGTCAAAATGTAATCCTGATTGGGGTTACTTTTGCTTTATTGGACTTAATTGAAACCTTCAACGAAAAAAGTTCTTTTTTAGATAAAAAAAAGAAGGTTCGTGATGACCTTGGGCAAACAACTGAACTTTCAGAAAAAAAACATTCGTTTCAACTGCAGCACACCATTATCATGGAAACAGGCGGCATGAAAGGAAAACGTAAAGAAATGATTCGAGAAGAACTACACGAACAATTGTGTAAAGGATTTGGCGTTTCAGCCATACATTCTGAATATGGAATGACCGAGTTGCTTTCGCAAGCGTATTCCTTAGGAAACGGCGTATTTGAATGCCCATCTTGGGTGCAAATCCTTGTTCGCGATACCGAAGATGCTTTGACCTACATTCCAGACGGAAAAACGGGCGGTATCAACGTGATTGATTTAGCTAACATCAATTCCTGTTCCTTTATTGCTACGCAGGATTTGGGCAAAAAAAATCCCAACAACTCTTTTGAAGTATTGGGACGTTTTGATAATTCTGATATTCGAGGTTGTAATTTGATGGTCTTGTAAAAAGGTTAATCGTTAATTTATTTCATCGGTTAACCAAATTAACGAGCAAAATTATTCATAAATATCTTTTCTGTGACCTAAGTCGATAACATCAATTAGCAAAATATCATCGAAAATTTCATAAATAATTCTGTAATCTCCAACGCGAATTCTATATCCTTTTCTTCCTTTCAATTTTCTATACCCTTGCGGCCGTGGATTTTCAGCTAAATCATAGATTTGCTTTTTGATTGCTGAATAGTGAGGCTCATTAATTTTGATTAAAGCTTTCAAAACTTTATTTCTAAATTCGATAGTATAAGCCATTACTTCGCTAATTTGCGCTTTTCTTCAATAATTTTAAAAGCTTCGTCTATAGAAATTCGATAACCGTCATCCTCTTTTTTGGCTTCATCATAAAGACGTACATCTTCTAAATCTTCCAATTTTTCAATCAATTTATTATATTTCTTGATAGGCAATACAACTGCGGTTCTATTTCCTTTTTCGTCAGTTAAAAATTGAGTTTCCATAGCTTTTCGTTATTTCAAGTAAAGTTATACAATTATTTAACCCGAAGCACAAAATAATTTTTCTTACCGCTTTGCAATAATACAAATTGATTGTTGATTAAATCTTTGTTCGAAAGCGAGAATTCTTCGGTTACTTTTTCTTTATTTACTGAAATAGAATTAGCTGTCAAAGCGCGTCTTGCTTCGCCATTCGATTTTAGAAATCCTGTTTTTTCGTTTAGAACATCAACAATATTGATTCCTGATTCAATCTCGGCTCTGCTGATTTCTGCTTGAGGAACACCATCAAAAACATCTAAGAAAGTAGCTTCGTCCAATTGCTTCAAATCATCTGAAGTAGAATTTCCGAACAAAATATTCGATGCTTTTATGGCATTTTCTAAGTCTTCTTTGGAATGCACAAAAACGGTAAGCTCTTCGGCCAATCTTCTTTGCAAGACTCTTAAATGCGGTGCCGTTTTATGCTCTACTATTAATGCGTCTATTGTTGCTGCATCTAAAAAAGTAAAAATCTTAATGTATTTTTCCGCATCCACATCGGTGGTATTCAACCAAAACTGATAAAATTTATAAACCGATGTTTTATCAGCCGTCAACCAAACATTTCCTCCTTCGGATTTTCCAAACTTGGTTCCGTCCGCTTTTGTGATTAACGGACAAGTCATCGCGTATGCTTTGGCCTCTTCACCTACATTCATCCGACGCACTAATTCAGTTCCAGTTGTAATATTTCCCCATTGATCAGAACCTCCCATTTGCAACAAACAATTGTATTCTTTGTGCAAATGGTAAAAATCATATCCTTGAATTAATTGGTACGTAAACTCCGTAAAAGACATTCCTTCGCCTTCACCGGACAATCTTTTCTTTACAGAATCTTTGGCCATCATGTAATTCACCGTGATTCGTTTGCCCACGTCACGAGCAAAATTAATGAATGACAAATTCTTCATCCAATCGTAATTATTTACCAGAACTGGCGCATTTATTTCGCTTGAATTAAAATCTAAAAAACGGGATAAAACACTTTTTATCCCCTCCACATTATAATTCAAAGTCGCTTCATCCAAGAGATTTCTCTCATCCGATTTCCCAGATGGATCCCCTATCATTCCTGTTGCTCCACCCACTAATGCAATCGGTTTATGTCCGAAATTTTTCAAGTGAACCAAAAGAATTATAGGTACTAAGCTTCCAATATGTAAGGAATCCGATGTTGGATCAAATCCTATATATGTAGTTGTCATTTCTTTTAGAAGTTGCTCTTCGGTTCCAGGCATGATGTCGTGAACTAAGCCGCGCCATTGTAATTCGGAAATAATATTTTTCATTGTATAAAAATCAATTTCCACAAAGATAAAATTTATTGTGGATTCGGTTATTTGTTTAATAGGTTATTCAAAAAAAATTATTCGTATTTTCGTAGCATGATTTTAGTCACAGGAGGAACGGGTTTAGTAGGCACGCATTTATTGCTTCATTTAATTGAAAATGGAGAAAAAGTACGTGCTATTTATCGAAGTATTGCTTCAATGGAGAAAACGAAATCCCTATTTGTCATCTACAAAAAGGAATCGTTATTCGAGCAAATCGAATGGATTCCCGCAGATATTACCGAAATCCCTTCGTTAGAAATCGCCTTCCAGAATATTAATTCCGTCTACCATTGTGCCGCTTTGATTTCTTTTGATCCAAAAGATGAAGATGCTTTGCGAAAAACAAACATTGAAGGCACCGCAAATATTGTGAATTTTTGTATCGCTTATAAAATAAAAAAACTGTGTTTTGTAAGTTCCATTGCCACTTTGGGTGATTTGCTGCCTCATGAAAAATTCATCACCGAAGAAACCGAATGGAATCCGGAAAAGTACCATACTGATTATGCTATTTCTAAATATGGTGCCGAAATGGAAATCTGGCGCGGACAACAAGAAGGTTTAGATGTGATAATTGTAAATCCAGGCATCATTCTCGGGCCTGTCCCGAAGTTTCGGGATTGGGAGCAAGGAAGCGGACAACTTTTTACGAAAGTAAAAAAGGGACTGCAATTTTACACGCTAGGTTCAACCGGATTTGTTGCAGTTACTGATGTGGTCCGAATTGCGCATCAATTGATGCAAAGCGAAATCAAGAATGAACGCTTTACCTTGATTGCAGAAAACAGTGTTTACCGGGACATCCTGAATACTATGGCGGATGCATTGGGCGTGAAACGACCAGAAACTCATGCAAAACCCTTTTTCATGGAAATTCTCTGGAGATTGGATTGGTGCGTTTCTACTATTTTTCAACAAAAGAGAAAATTATCGCACGCTACCGCAAAAGCTTCCTACTCGAAAAACAGGTATTCCAATGAAAAGATTAAAAACAGATTAAAAACAGATTTTACAAATATCACCGACTACATAAAAGACATTTCAACGCTTTAAAAGGGCGCTTCATTCTGTTTTAATCGCGAAGTATCCTTAACAATTACAGGCGTTTTTTTCTTTTTCAAAAGAAGGGATTTCTTTTTCTTTTTATCTATGGTAAGTAAAGAATCAACTTGTTTTTTGTTATCCTCCAATCGTTGGGTCATTTGCTCAAACATCACTTTGTAACCCTCATAATCGGACGCATAATAAATATTACTTTTGGCAAACTGCAGGCTGTCAATTTTATATTTTTTATAAATATATTGTGTAGGATTTATTTTGAACGTGTCCAGGGAGGCTGGATTTTGGTATTTTATCGCTTCTAAAACAGACAAATCATACATCACATTTATCATAACGTCTTTATCAATAAGCCGTTCCGGTTTTTTGACTACTTCCTCTTTACAACCTAATAAGAGAGTCCCGATCGCTAAAAATGCTATAATTTTTTTCATTTATCAAAAATTTATCTTTCAAACAACAACCGTTTGCCCACACGAATGTCTTTTACCTTAAATGCGTTATATACTAATTGTCCATTTACAAAAGTATGGGTAATTCTGGACTTAAAAGTAAAACCTTCAAATGGTGACCACCCACATTTAGCCATAATATTTTCTTTCTTAACACTCCACGGCAAACCTGAATTTACGATCACTAAATCCGCATAATAGCCTTCTTTAATGAAACCACGTTTTTCTATTTTGAAAATCTTTGCCGGATTATGACACATTTTTTCCACAATTTTTTCCACGCTAATTTTACCTTGATGAAAGGCTTCAAACATAGCCACAATAGCGTGTTGAACCAGAGGCCCACCGGAAGGCGCATTCAAATACGATTGTTTTTTTTCTTTTAATGTGTGTGGCGCATGATCTGTGGCAATCACATCGATTCTATCATCCAGCAAGGCTTCCCAAAGCACTTTCCGGTCATTCGCAGTTTTTACCGCGGGATTCCACTTGATCAGATTGCCTTTGGTTGCATAATCATCATTGGTAAACCACAAATGATGGATACAAACCTCAGCTGTGATTTTCTTGTCTTCCAATGGAATTTTATTGGTAAACAAATCCATTTCTTTAGCAGTTGAAAGGTGAAAAACATGCAAACGCGCTCCTGTTTTCTTCGCCAGCGCAACCGCTTTGGAAGACGAAATATAACACGCTTCCTCACTGCGGATCAGGTGATGTGCGGTAATGGGAACATCTTCTCCATACTCTGCTTTGTATTTTGCTAAATTATTTTGGATAGTCGTTTCATCCTCGCAATGTACCGCGATAAGCAGTGGTGTACTGGAAAATATTTTTTCTAAAGTGGCTTCATTATCCACCAGCATATTTCCCGTTGAGGATCCTAAAAATATTTTGATTCCGGCAACATTCTTTGGATTTGTTTTTAGAACCTCTTCTAAATTATCATTGGTTGCACCCATCATAAACGAATAATTCGCATACGATTTTTGGGCAGCCAACTCGTATTTTTGTTCTAATATTTCTTGGGTAACCGCATTCGGAACCGTGTTCGGCTGTTCAATAAAGGACGTAATTCCCCCTGCAATTGCGGCCTTAGATTCGGATTCGATGTCGCCTTTGTGCGTGAGTCCTGGCTCTCTAAAATGCACCTGATCATCAATGGCTCCGGGAATTAAATAATTTCCCTCGGCATCAATGATTTTACATTCAGAGGATTTAGCGCTGATGCTTTCTGCAATTTCAACAATAAGGTCATTCTCAATTAACAAATCACCTTCAAAAATGACTCCTTCATTTACTATTTTGGCATTCTTTATTAAAACCCTGTTCATCGTATTTTTTTCTTATAATGTATTGAAAAGTCTTTTTAATCTAAGCGAAATAACTCCAAAAACGGCTTCAATAATTATTGAATTACTCATTTTGGATTGCCCCTTGGTTCTATCAGTGAAAATAATTGGAACCTCTACGATTTGAAAATTCTTACAATATGTTCTATATTTCATTTCAATTTGAAAGGCATACCCAACGAATTTAATGGAATTTAAATGGATTTCTTCTAAAACTTTTCTTTTGTAACAGACAAACCCAGCGGTAGCATCATGAATTTTCATTCCGGTAATCATGCGCACATAAACAGAGGCAAAATATGACATTAGCACCCGGCTTAAAGGCCAGTTCACCACATTGACACCGGTTACATATCTAGATCCAATTGCTAAATCAGCATCCCCAAAATGACAGGCACTGTACAATTTTTCTAAATCATTGGGATTATGAGAAAAATCGGCATCCATTTCAAAAACATATTCATATCGGCGCTCCAATGCCCATCTGAATCCATGTACATAAGCCGTTCCCAAACCTGATTTCTTATTTCTTTTTTCTAAAAACAATCTGCCTGCAAATTCTCTCTGAAGCAAAACAACCTTATCAGCAGTGTGATCTGGTGAATTATCATCAATAATAAGCACATGAAAGGGTTTGTGTTGAGAAAGCACCGATCGGATAATGCTTTCTATATTTTCAATTTCGTTATAGGTAGGAATTATAACAATACAATCATTCATATTTAGGCTAATTTCACCGCAAAAGTAAACTTTTTATGCCACTTGATCCTTAATAAAATTATAATAAAAAGAATGGCATAAAAATTAGTAATTTTGCACTGTTATGATAGAAACCATACTTCATCCAAGAATAACAGAGAACAAAGACTGGGCGACCGTACTTTTTGTGCTGTCATTTGCTATTATTGCTATTACTAGATCCATTTTCGAAAATCGTTTTGGTGATTTTGCGAACCTTATTTTCTCCAATAAATACACCAAAGTATACCGTGACAGCAGTCATCTCAAAAGCGGATTCACTGTTGCTTTATTTTTGGTTCAAATCATCTCCCTTGCGTTCTTCATCCAAATTGCATTGAGCTATTTTGGCCCTGTTTCAAAAACGGACTGGTTGCTTTATATTCAAATATTTACGTTCTTGATCTTCTTCGTTTTAGCAAAGTATTTAATCGAAAAAATAATTGCAACCTCATTCAATATTGAAGAATTTATGGAGCAGTTCAACCTTCAAAAGGTAACTTACAGGACCTATATTGGATTAATCATACTGCCATTCAATATTATTTTGTTTTATAACGACACAATCTCAATAAATATTCCATTATTAATTATAGGCATTATATTGACAATCAATGTTATAACTTATTTTATTTCAATAAAAAATTATCAAAATTTAATAATCGGTAAGTTGTTTTATTTTATTTTATATCTTTGCGCTCTCGAAATAGCTCCCTATTATTTCATGTATTATTGGTTCACAAAAGGGAGTGCTTAGAAAACGTTAAAATATGAAAGTGAAAACAATTTTGGTATCACAACCAGAGCCTAAAGTGGAAAATTCCCCATACTTTGAACTTCAACAAAAGCATAAAGTAAAAATTGATTTCAGGCCTTTTATTCATGTAGAAGGAGTTAATGCAAAAGAGATCCGACTTCAAAAAATTGATCTTAATCATTACACCGCAATTATTTTAACCAGTAGAAATGCAGTAGACCACTTTTTCAGAGTGGCCGAAGAAATGCGATTTAAAGTACCCGAGGGATTAAAATATTTCTGCCAATCAGAAGCAGTCGCTTTTTACCTGCAAAAATATGTGGTATATCGAAAACGGAAAATTTACGTTGGACCAAAAGACTTTGCCGATTTATCCCCACTGATTAAAAAATACAAAGACGAAAAATTCTTATTACCTGCTTCAGATCAACTCAATGCGGATGCTCCAATAACGCTGGACGCCTTAAAAGTAGACTGGACTCCCGCTATTTTTTACAAAACAGTGATGAGCGATTTGTCTGATTTAGCCGATGTATATTATGATGTTTTGGCCTTCTTTAGTCCAACTGGGATAAAATCATTGTTCATGAATTTTCCAGAATTTGAGCAAAACAATACTCGAATTGCTGTTTTTGGCAGTACCACCCAAAAAGAAGCTTTGGATCATGGCTTAAGAATCGATATTCTTGCACCAACACCAGAAACGCCTTCGATGACAATGGCTTTAGAGAAATATATCACGGAAGCCAACAAAGGAAAATAAAAAATTACTTTTCGAAATAAAATCAAAAAAGCCATTCGCAATCCGAATGGCTTTTTTGATAATACAAAATCTAAAATTCCGTTGTGGTTCTTTATCGTGTATTACTGATACATATAAATTAGTACTACTGTCAGTTCGAGCACAATCGAAAATCATTTTAGCATCCAGACTGCGCTCAATATCACATAAAACTCAACAAATACTAAATTTAATCGTTTTTTTTTTAAATTTGATTTTCAATTCAAACTAAATTTAATAGTTTAGTTTAAAACAACAACCTATGAAAATCAATTCACTAGTAGTAGAAATTGACGGTATCGATAAAGAAATCTTGCGCGACTTGATGGAAGATGCCCGAAAGCCAATTCTTCAAATCGCCAATAAAATTGGAATTTCCGGAGCTGCGATTCATCAACGTTTGCGAAAACTGGAACAATCCGGCGTTATTTCGGGATCAAAATTTACGGTAAACAATAAAATTTTGGGCTATAACACGATGGCTTTTGTTGGAATTTATCTGGACAAAGCGGCTAGAAATCCAGAGGCGGTACGTGATCTAAAAAAAATTCCTGAAGTACTAGAATGCCATTATACGACAGGAAACTGGTCTATTCTTATTAAAATAATTTGTCGAGATAACGAACATTTAATGCAATTACTCAATACCAAAATCCAAGCGATAGAAGGCGTTTCCAGAACAGAAACTTTTATTTCTTTGGACCAACAAATTGAAAGACAAATTCAATTGTAGCACCACTTTTATCCCTTTGTGACTCCATGAACTTTGTTATTTCTGCGTAGGAGAAATCATACAATCTGAATAACTTGATGAGATTTCTTCTCCGTCGAGATGAAATAGAGGCAAAAAAATCCGTCTTGTTCTTATTCTTACACAAGACGGATTTGTATTTTTTTAGCAAACATCTAATTCCTTCTTCCTCCCATATAAATCGAAACATAATACAAGAGTGTAGCGATGGATCCTAAAGCAGCCACAACATACGTTCTAGCAGCCCATTTAAGCGAATCTTTGGCTCCCGCTTGTTCTTGTTGTGTCAGCATCCTTTTATTTTCTAACCAAGCCAACGCCCGATTACTCGCATCATATTCGACCGGCAAAGTAACTATAGAGAATAAAGTAGTTGCTGCAAAAATGATAATTCCCACCAGTAGTAATTGCGGAAAAGTCTTCATCATCAAGATTCCTCCTAGCAAGATCCACTGCATATACGTAGAGGCTACATTTACCACCGGCACTAATTTAGATCGCATTGTCAGCCACTGATACCCTACAGCGTGTTGCACCGCATGTCCACATTCGTGAGCCGCAACAGCTGCCGCAGCCGCATTTCTTTGGTTGTAAACGGCCTCGCTTAAATTCACAGTTTTGTCAGATGGATTGTAATGATCCGTCAAACGCCCCGGTGTAGAGATTACTCGTACATCACGAATCCCGTTATCGGCAAGCATTTTCTCGGCGATTTCAGCACCGGACATTCCGTTTTGCAATTGCAATTTAGAATAATGTTCAAATTTGCTTTTTAGTCTTGAACTAACTAACCAGCTGAAAAGCATGATTGCTCCGGCAAGAATCAAATAACCCATTCCCATATTTTTGTTTTTTAATTTATTATTTAAAGTTACAAAAGAATTATCAAAATCTGAACCATTTTTTTATTGCGTCAATTTGGCATTCCTAAAAATGGAACGCAGATTACGCGGATGAAAAGGATATGCGCAGATTTATACGGATTAGTATGTTTGTTAAAAATTTACCCCACTAAATTAATAATTTTTCCCGGAACAATTATTACCTTGTTTGGCGTTCTTCCTTCTAATTGTTTGATGGTTCTTTCATCTTTCATTACAATTTTCTCGATTTGCTCCTTGGTTAAATCCAAAGGCAAAACCATCGTGAAACGCATTTTTCCATTGAAAGAAACCGGATATTCCTTTTCACTTTCTACTAAATATTTAGCTTCAAAAACAGGAAAAGCAACTGTTGCAATCGAACCTTTATTTCCTAGCAACGACCATAATTCTTCGGCGATGTGGGGTGCATACGGCGAAATCACAATCGCTAAAGGCTCCAAGATTGCACGAGAATGACAATTCTGTGTTGACAATTCATTCACACAAATCATAAATTGTGAAACCGATGTATTAAAAGAGAACCCTTCAATATCTTCTGCCACTTTTTTGATAGTTTTGTGCAATGATTTTAGATTCTCCCCCAACCCCTCCGAAGAAGGGGAGTCAGAAACGTAGAAAGAGTCGTCTGGTCCAGTATGATACAAACGCCATAATTTTTTCAAGAAACCAAAAACTCCTGATATTCCTGCTGTATTCCAAGGTTTTGCTTGTTCCAATGGTCCTAAGAACATTTCATACAAACGCAATGTATCGGCTCCATATTCGTTACAAATATCGTCTGGCGTTACTACATTGTATTTGGATTTCGACATTTTTTCGATTTCGCGACCTACAATGTATTTTCCGTTTTCTTCGGTGATAAATTCCGCATCTGCATAATCTTCTCTCCAAGCTTTGAATCTTTCAATATCTAATTCATCAGAAGAATTAACCATTGAAACATCAGCGTGAATTTGATTTAAATCTATTTCTCCATCACGAAGCATAACATTATCTAAACCAAATAATTTATTCAAAACACTTTGAAGTTCCTTTTTCAAAGTGTTTTTATCAATATTTTTAGAAACGAATATATTAGGTAATTGACTTTCGTCAAATACATCTGGATTACCAATAACGCCCCACATCACTCTATAAACAAATGCACTCATTCCCAAAATCATTCCCTGATTGATCAGTTTTTTGAATGGCTCTTCGGTTGGAGCAAAACCTTTATCTTTCAAGAATTTGTTCCAAAAACGGGAATACAATAAATGTCCGGTGGCATGTTCGCTTCCGCCAATATATAAATCTACGCTTTCCCAATATGCCAATGCGTCTTTACTTGCAAATTCGCTTTCGTTCTGCGCATCCATATAACGCATCCAATACCATGAACTTCCCGCCCAACCTGGCATCGTGTTCAATTCTAATGGGAATATAGTTCCCTCCCCCAACCCCTCCGAAGGAGGGGAGAGAAGCTCATTCGAAACCACTTTATTATTTACACTGTCCCAAGCCCAAACCAAAGCGTTACCTAAAGGCGGTTGCCCGTCTTCGGTTGGTAAGTATTTCTCTACTTCTGGCAAGATGATTGGTAAATGTTTTGCTGCAATCATTTGCGGCAAGCCATTCACATAATATACCGGAAACGGCTCTCCCCAATAGCGCTGGCGCGAGAAAACAGCATCACGCAAACGGTAATTGATTTTTCCTTTTCCTTGGTTTAGTTTTTCTAATTCTTCAATTACTTTTTTAGTCGCTTCTTTGTACGTTAATCCGTTTAGGAAATCAGAATTGGCGATAATCACATTGTCTTTCGAAACGTATGCAGCTTCAGAAATATCTACATTGGCAAAAATATTTTTGATTTCTTGCATGCCTTGTTGCCCTTTGAAGAAATTCGTAAAAGCATAATCTCTTTCGTCGCCACAAGGAACCGCCATAACCGCGCCTGTCCCGTAACCTGCCAAAACATAATCCCCAATCCAAACCGGAATTGGTTCTTTCGTAAAAGGATGCTCTACGTAAGCACCAGTAAATACTCCAGAAATGGTTTTAACATCGGCCATACGTTCTCTTTCGGAACGTTTTGACGTTTTTTCGATATATGCATTGACTGCCGCTTTTTGTTCCTCAGTTGTTATTTCTTGAACCAAAGGATGCTCTGGAGCCAATGTCATGAATGTAACTCCAAAGATGGTGTCGGGCCGAGTGGTGAAAATCCCCACCCCAACCCTCCCCGAAGGGGAGGGAGCCGAAACTGAATTCGTAATATCTTCTCGTTTTCTATTATTTAATTCAGTTTGAATTTTAGACAAAACTGCTTCAATATCTTTTTTTACCTCATCATTTGAAAATCGAATAACTTTGAATCTGTGTTTTTGTTCTAATTCAAAAGTCCTTTCTTCATCAAGTTCTATTTGTTCAGGAGTATTATGATATTCTCCATCAACTTCAACAACCAATCTACTTTCCAAACAAACAAAATCAGCAATATAATTACCAATTAAATGTTGTCTTCTAAACTTACTGTCTAATTTTTTATTCCGAACAGCATCCCACAATAACGCTTCAGCAAATGTTGGTTCTTTTCGCATTTCCTTGGCATTAACCAATAAATGTTTAGCATTCTGAGAATCCCCTGTCATGTACCCAGGCTCGGCTCCCCCTCTTTTGGAGGCGGCTGGGGGGAGGAGATTAAAGGTTACCATCGCCCCAACACTTTTCCCAATCCAGTTTCTCTGACTTTCCTTAATGCTTTCGCTCCAGTCAATATCGTTTAAGCCTTGCAGTAAACGTTCTGCATAAGCCGAAATTCGCATGCTCCATTGTGTCATTTTCTTGCGCACCACTGTAAAACCGCCACGCTCTGAAACACCATTTACGATTTCGTCATTTGCTAAAACCGTTCCCAATCCCGGACACCAGTTTACTTCAGTCTCGGCCAAATAGGTCAATCTGTATTGCAATAAAATTCGCTCCTGTTGCTCTTTTGCGAAAGCGTTCCATTCATTTGCTAAAAAAACTTCACTATTTTCATCGCAAACCGCATTGACATTTGCATTTCCTTCTTTTTGGAAAATCGAAACCAAAGTCGAAATATCTTCGGCTTTGTCGCTGTTTTTATTGTACCATGAATTGAATAATTGAATGAAAATCCATTGTGTGTGTTTGTAATAATCGGGATTTGAAGTACGCACTTCTCGACTCCAGTCGAAAGAGAATCCAATTTTGTCCAATTGCTTTCTGTATCCTGCAATTTTATTTCCTTCTTTATCCGTTCCGCCGTCAATATTTACCGAAGTAGTATCCTCAGGACGCTGACCAGTCTGTATGGCATATTGCTCAGCAGGCAAACCAAAACTGTCATAGCCCATAGGGTGCAACACATTAAAACCTTGGTGTCTTTTGTATCTGGAATACACGTCAGAGGCAATGTATCCCAGCGGATGTCCTACGTGCAATCCTGCTCCAGATGGATAAGGAAACATATCCAGTACGTAATATTTAGGTTTTTCTGAGTTATTTTCAGCTTTAAATGTTTGGTTTTCTAACCAATATTTCTGCCATTTGGTCTCTATTTCGTTCGGATTGTATTTCATTCCTCTTTTTTATTGTTTTTTAATGGAGTCATGCTGTCGCGCACTCAAGTCATTCCTCTTTTTTATTGTTTTTTAATGGAGTCATGCTGTCGCGCACTCAAGTCCTTTTTATAAGGTTCTGAACAAATGAGCAACTGAGGTTCTACCTTTTATTACGATGACTATTTTTAGGTCGCAAATTTACGTTTATTGTACGAAAGTTGAAACTTTGAGCGTTATTAACTTTAAATAAAGAAATTCTTTGTTATTTTTACCCAATAATTTCAGTAAACTATGAGTTCTTCCTTTGATAATTTCCAAAAACGACGTTTAATTTCCTCTTATTTCTCAGTAGTGCTAAGTGTATTCTTGGTTTTATTTCTGTTGGGAATATTGGGTCTTTTCATTATAAATTCTAAAAAATTAGCGAACGATTTCAAGGAAAATATTGCTATGACCGTTTTTTTCAAAAACGAAGCCAATGACACGGTATTAAAAGCTTTTGGAACTGAATTAAAAGCAAGTCACTTTGTAAAATCATACGATTATGTAACCAAAGAAGCTGCTGCAAAACAACATACCGATATTATAGGGGAGGATTTCCTGGTATTTCTGGGAGAAAACCCGTTGCAAAATTCGTATGACATTCACCTGAAAGGAGATTATGTAATAAAGGACAGCATCACAAAAATCGAAGCTAGCTTACGCAAAAACGCTATGATTTCCGATATTGTGTATGACAAACAATTAGTAAATCTGGTGAACGACAACATCAAAAAAGTAAGCATGTGGATTTTGATAATCAGCGGTTTTTTATCTTTTATTGCCGTATTACTGATCAATAGTTCGCTGCGTTTGTCCATACATTCTAACAGATTCATCATTAAGACCATGCAAATGGTAGGTGCTACCAAATCATTTATCAGAAAACCTTTTGTAATGCGAAGTATAAAACTGGGCATGATTGGAGCTTTTTTAGCCATAATAGCCTTGACTGGTGTACTGATTTATATAGAAACCAGTTTTCCAAATCTTGGCATATTAGAAGACAAAGCATTAATTGGACTTGTTTTATTGAGTGTTCTAGGAATTGGTATTTTAATTACCTGGTTAAGCACGCATTTTGCAACACAACGGTTCTTGAATTTAAGAACAGACGATTTATATTAATTTTTACTCATTGATTTGGCTATTTGTTTACTCAAATTCTCACCATTCAGCGTTTAAATCAATCTCATAAAATGGAAAACAACAACCACAAACCAGAATTTCTTTTTGACAAAATAAATTATAAAATTCTCTTAATCGGGATTGGTGTAATTGCCTTGGGATTTGTTCTAATGGCCGGCGGAGGAAGTGATGATCCAAATGTATTTAGCGAAGACATCTTCAATTTTAGAAGAATTCGACTTGCGCCAACAACTGTTTTAATTGGTTTTGGCATAACTATATATGCCATTCTCAAAAGCCCAAAAAAACAATAAACAGTGACGCATTATAAGTTACAATACTGATTAACAGACTACTAAAAACAGAACACTGATCACGCTATAATGAATACATTACAAGCTTTTTTAATTGCCATAATCGAAGGATTAACAGAATATCTTCCAGTTTCATCCACAGCCCACATGGTTTTCCTAAGTTCCTATTTTGGAATTCAAGAAGATGATTTTGTGAAGCTTTTTCAGGTTTCTATTCAGTTCGGAGCCATTTTAGCCGTTGTAGCTTTATATTGGAAGAAATTTTTTGATTTTTCCTCCAGAAGTATCGCCATCAAATTTTATCTCAAACTCATTTATGCCGTTATTCCAGCACTGGTTTTAGGAAAGTTATTTGACGAAACGATTGAAGCCGTTCTTGGAGATCCTATTCCTATTGCGATCGTATTGATTATAGGAGGTGTAATTCTGCTTTTTATTGACAGTCGTTTTCAAAGCCCCACTGTCATTCAAGAAGAAGATATTACTGTAAAAAAAGCTGTAATTATTGGTTTCTGGCAATGTTTAGCGATGATGCCGGGGACAAGTCGTTCTGCTGCTTCAATCATTGGAGGAATGCAACAAGGATTAACGCGGCATGCTGCGGCAGAATTCTCTTTCTTTTTGGCCGTGCCAACAATGATGGCGGTAACATGCTATTCTGTGTTCTTGAAAACCTACGAAACTTCACAAATGAAAGGCTACGAATTGATTTTAAAGTCTAACGAAAACATCCAATTATTCCTGATTGGTAATGTCGTGGCTTTTATCGTTGCCATTATAGCAATTAAATTTTTTATTGAAATTATCAAAAAATATGGTTTCAAACCATGGGGCTGGTACCGAATAATTGTAGGTATCTTTTTATTGATCTACTTTTCATACTTTAAATAATTTCCTTTGAAGACAGCCGAAGATTACCAAAACGGACAAATTTTACTGATTGACAAACCTTTGAACTGGACTTCTTTTCAGGCGGTGAATAAATTGAAATGGGCATTAATCACTAAACTGAATCTGCCAAAAAAATTCAAGATAGGTCACGCTGGAACGTTAGACCCTTTGGCAACCGGATTACTGTTAGTTTGTACCGGAAAATTCACCAAAAGAATCACTGAACTTCAGGGTCAAGCCAAAGAATATACCGGAACTTTTTACATTGGAGCGACTACGCCTTCGTATGATTTAGAAACGGAGATTGATCAAACTTTCTCGACAGATCATATTGATGATGCTTTAATCCATGATACCATAAAACAGTTTCTAGGCGAAATAGATCAAAAACCCCCTATTTATTCGGCTATAAAAAAAGATGGCGTGCGCTTGTATGAACATGCCAGAGCAGGAGAAACTGTTGAAATTGCCACCAGAAAAACAACGATTCACGAATTTGAAATTACCAGAATTGCACTTCCTGAAATAGACTTTAGAGTAGTTTGCAGCAAAGGAACTTACATTCGTTCCTTGGCATTTGATTTTGGAAAAGCCATAGGTTCTGGTTCGCACTTAACGGCTTTACGCCGAACCAAAATTGGCGATTATGATGTAAAGAATGGTATAGCTGTTACTGTTTTTGAAAATAGTTTAGACTCCAATAATTAGTGTTTTGAGACTTTCAACCCTAACAACATTCTTAGTTGCTTTTTTAAAACGAGAATAATTTCCAAATTAATTCATCCCTAATTATATCTTTTTTTAATTACTTCGTTCAGCCACGTTTTATGAGAACTTGTTGTGCAGCGTACAACCTGATACAGCTGGACATGCCCAAAAAAAATCCCTCTTAAAACTTCAAAAGGGATTGGTTTATTTTATGTTTTGGAGAAAATTATTCCATTTCTTCCGCGTCTTTGTCTTCTTTCTCCACCGCGTCTTTATAATCCGGATATAAAAACTTATTGTACGGAAAACGGGTAATGTGAATGTGACGTACGGCTTCATAAACACGTTCTCTGAATTCCTCAAAATTTTCCTTGTTAGTAGCCGAAATAAATAACGCATTTTGCTCGCCTACTCTGCTCATCCAAGTCGATTTCCATTCTTCCAGCGTATAATGTCTTGGCGTTTTTTCGGTCATTAAATCATCTTCGTCAATAGTCAAATGCTGGTAAGCATCAATTTTATTGAAAACCATAATTACCGGTTTGTCATTTGCCTTAATATCCAATAAAGTTTGGTTTACGGATGCAATATGATCTTCAAATTCAGGATGCGAAATATCAACTACGTGCAATAACAAATCCGCTTCGCGAACCTCATCCAGCGTACTTTTGAAAGAATCAACCAGTTGTGTTGGCAATTTCCTGATAAATCCTACCGTATCCGAAAGCAAGAAAGGAAGGTTTTTAATAACTACTTTTCGGACGGTGGTGTCCAGCGTAGCAAAAAGTTTATTCTCTACAAAAACATCACTTTTACCAACGGCATTCATCAAGGTTGATTTCCCCACATTAGTATATCCCACCAAAGCCACACGAACCATAGCGCCACGATTGCCGCGCTGCACACCCATTTGCTTGTCGATGGTTTTTATTTTTTCTTTCAATAACGCGATTCGGTCACGAACAATACGTCTGTCGGTTTCAATCTCGGTTTCTCCAGGTCCACGCATTCCAATTCCCCCTTTTTGGCGTTCAAGGTGCGTCCACATTCCGGAAAGCCTTGGTAATAAGTATTGACATTGCGCTAATTCTACTTGCGTTCTGGCGTACGAAGTTTCAGCACGTTGCGCAAAAATATCCAAGATAAGGTGCGTTCTGTCCAGAATTTTACATTCCGTTATGATTTTAGATATATTTTTTTGTTGTGAAGGTGATAATTCATCATCAAATACCAAAGTCGAGATATCATTTTCTTTTACAAAAAGATGAATCTCTTCAATTTTTCCGGTACCAACAAAAGTCTTGGGATTAGGACGTTCCATTTTTTGCGAAAAACGTTTCACCACTTGCCCTCCTGCGGTAAAAGTCAAAAACTCTAATTCGTCAAGATATTCGCGCAGCTTCTCTTCACTTTGGTTTTGAGTTACAATACCAACTATAGCCGTCTTTTCGAAATTTATTACTTCTTTTTCTAACATATTTTTGAATAAGTTACAAATTTAATGATTTGTCAGGGACTTATTGAGTTCTGGGTTTATAAAAAATTAGTAGCCGTGAATAATGATAGTTTTTTGGTCGATCCGAAAATTATACTGTTGAAATGTTTTCCTGCGAATAAAATAAATTCAGCCGTGTATTTCTCCAGATGAAACTGCTATTTAACTCCAGAACGAGAAAAGTTTTGCCACAGATTAGCACAGATTAAACGGATTTTTTCTCTTAGCGATAAATAATCTGTGAGTATCTGCCAAATCTTTTTTATCAGCGGGTCGTAATGATTATTTCTAAAGAAAAATTTTGCCACAAATCACCATTTGATTTCAAAAAAATCAGTGAAAATTAGGATAATTCGTGGCTAAAAAAATTTGCCAAATTTACAGTTATTTTAAAAAATTTTATTCTTGCCTCGCACACATTAAATGTTAGTTCTATTTTAATAAAGTGCATCATTTGAAAACAGTTTAGGCGCTAATTTTGACTTACTATCAATTAAATTGAACAAAACAGTACATCATTCCAAATTTTATTCCACTGGAAAGAGTGTGAAATAAACAATAAAGAGTTTACTTTTACTTTTTAAGAAATTGCAGCGATAACTACAATTTTGTTACTGTTTTAAATAAAACGATCTCGTAAAAATCAAGCCGAATTATAAAACCAAAAATCAATTAGTAATTTATATTCAATAAAAATGAAGCATTATCTTTTTTCACTACTATTCACTTTAACGTTCTTAAGTAACGTTGCGGCACAACAATTAAAATCACCCAACCAAAAATTCACAATGGATTTTTCATTGTTAAGTGACGGCACTCCAAGTTACACTTTGAGCTACAAAAATAACGTCGTTATAAAACCTAGTAAACTGGGTCTTGAACTAAAAAGCGACAAAAAAACAATGTTGTTTGATTTGACATATAGTACTAATCCCGCTGAAAAAGAATTACTATTTGATAAAAATTCGTTGTTAAATAATTTCACGATAACAGATACCCAAACAGCTACTTTTGATGAAAACTGGAGACCCGTTTGGGGAGAAGTAGCTTCCATTCGCAATCATTATAACGAATTGGCAGTAACCTTAAATCAAAAAGAAACAGACAGAAAGATTGTGATTCGTTTCCGTTTGTTTGACGATGGTTTAGGATTTCGTTATGAATTTCCTTCGCAAAAAAACCTTACTTATTTTGTAATTAAAGAAGAAAGAACTCAGTTTGCCATGACAGGAGATCATACTGCATTTTGGATTCCGGGTGATTATGACACTCAAGAATACGATTACACCACATCAAAATTATCGGAAATCCGAGGCTTATCAGAAAAAGCAACTACCGCAAATGTTTCTCAAAAGTCTTTTTCTACAACAGGAGTACAGACTTCACTAATGCTAAAAACAGCAGATGGATTGTATATCAATCTACATGAAGCAGCATTAATCAATTATTCGTGCATGCATTTGAATCTAGATGATAAAAATATGGTATTCGAATCTTGGTTAACACCAGATGCCAAAGGAGACAAAGGATACATGCAGGCCCCAAATCATTCGCCTTGGCGTACAATAATTGTTAGTGATGACGCAAGAGAAATTCTGGCTTCAAAAATGACATTGAACTTGAATGACCCAAGCAAAATTGAAGATACATCATGGATAAAACCCGTTAAATATGTAGGTGTTTGGTGGGAAATGATCACCGGAAAAAGTTCTTGGGCGTATACGGATGAATTTCCAACGGTACAACTTGGCGTTTCTGATTTTTCAAAAGCGAAACCAAATGGAAAACACGGTGCCAACAACACTAATGTAAAAAAATACATTGATTTTGCAGCTAAACACGGTTTTGATGCCGTTTTAGTAGAAGGCTGGAATGAAGGTTGGGAAGACTGGTTTGGTCATTCCAAAGATTATGTTTTTGATTTTCTGACTGCGTATCCGGATTTTGACGTCAAAGGATTGCATGAATATGCCAAATCAAAAGGTATTAAAATGATGATGCACCACGAAACTTCAGGATCTGTGCGTAACTATGAGCGCCACATGGATAAAGCGTATCAGTTTATGAAAGACAATGGATACGATGCTGTAAAAAGTGGTTATGTAGGTGATATTATGCCAAGAGGCGAAAACCACTACAGCCAATGGATTGTCAATCACTTTCAATATGCTTTGGAAAAAGCAGCCGAATATAAAATTATGTTGAATGCTCACGAAGCGGTTCGTCCAACGGGAATTTCAAGAACCTATCCCAATTTAATTGGTAACGAAGCAGCAAGAGGAACAGAATACCAAGCTTTTGGTGGTTCTAAACCCAATCACGTGACAGTGTTGCCTTTTACCCGTTTAGTAGGCGGACCGATGGATTATACTCCTGGGATTTTTGAAATGGATTTAAGCAAATTGAATCCGGATAATAATTCCCATGTCAACAGTACGATTGCAAATCAATTGGCATTGTACGTAACGATGTACAGCCCGTTGCAAATGGCAGCCGATACACCGGAAAATTACGATCGCTTTCCTGATGCTTTTCAGTTCATCAAAGATGTAGCCGTAGATTGGTCTGACAGCAAATACCTTGAAGCAGAACCTGGTCAATATGTTACTGTTGCGCGTAAAGCAAAAGTGACGAATAATTGGTTTATTGGTAATGTAAATGGCGATACTTCTCGTACATCAACCATCAAATTTGATTTTTTGGAAAAAGGAAAAAAATATGTTGCCACTATTTATGCTGATGCAAAAGAGGCACATTATAAAACCAATCCACAAGCCTATACGATTCGTAAAATGACGGTGACTAACAAATCAAAACTGGCACAACTCAGTGCGCCCGGTGGAGGTTATGCGATAAGCATCGTTGAAATTAAATAATAATAAGCCGTTGGGTGTAATTCAATTTGTTTAATTTTTTAACCACATAGAAATATAGATTTTAAAATTCCGTAATGCGTTTCACTTTTTCCTAGAAAACCATAGCTATGTGAACCCAAGAATTAGGCTATCTTACTCTTTTTTTCTATGTCTCTATGCGGTTCAAATTTTTTATTAAAGATTAATTGAAATTTTCTTTAATTACACCCAACGAGTTCATAATAATAATCCGTGTATTGTAATTCATTCTACCACATAAATTCATAAAACAGAAAAGGCTGCCTAGAAAATCTAGACAGCCTTTTTTAGTTTTATCTTTCTCTTTAACTAATTTACTTTGATCAGTTTAACATTGAAAACAAGAACAGATCCTGCTGGAATAGGTCCACTACCGTTGCTTCCATAACCCAGATGAGAAGGAATTAAAAGAACTCCGTTTCCTCCTTCTTTAAAAAAGGGAATACCTTCTGTCCATCCTTTTATCACTTGGTTCAAACCAAATGAAATGCCTGAAGCATCACTTTGATCAAAAACATTTCCATTAGTAAAATATCCTTTGTAGGCTACTGTTACATTAGATGAAGCTGTTGGTTGAGCGCCAGTTCCCGCTTCATTAACCACATAATACAATCCTGAATCGGTTTTTGTGGCAGTCAATTTATTTTTCGCAATGTAATCCACGATTTCTTTTTCGTTTTGAACCGTGTAATCAACAGGTTTAGATGCTTCGTTATCCGATAAACAAGAAACAAATAATAAAGAAATTAGGGCTAATAAAGTAGATTTCATAATTTAATTTAAATGTTAAAGTTGCAAATATAGTAATTCAAGCAAAGCCTTTTATAAAAATTATTTATCACCAAAAATCTGGACGTCATCTACTTGAAAAGCGCCATCCAAAGCCAGGTTTTTTCCGGAGCCTGTATATTTAAAAGCAATGCTGATTTTACCTTGGAATGCAGATAAATCTACTGCGCCACTTCCTACAAATTGATACCAAGGCGTGGCTTGTTTGGGCAAATTAACCATTAAGGGAATCCAAGTGGCAGTTGCAAAATTCAATCCGTCAAAATTACTGGAAGCATACACTTCCAAGGAATTTAACTGGGAATCAACGTCTAAATGATGCTGAGCGCTTCTAAAAGTAAGGACTTCTTTCGTATGAACATCCATGTCAATTTTTGGCGAAATCAACCAAGCCACATTCGAAACAACTTTAGTTCCGCTAATGGCAAACTCGGCATACCCGTTACCGGAATAAACGGTGCCTTTCCAGAAAAGTGTTCCTTTTTGAACCATATTTGCCCAGCCGGGAAGACTCAAATTCGACTTATCGACAACTTTTTCAAAATCTTGGGAGAAAAAAGGAACAGCTCTGCTTCCGGTCATCACCACATCTTTTTCGGAACGCGGCAATAATTGGTAATCCGTTCCGTATTTTGTCAAAATTCCCCTTACTTTTCCGCTTCCTTCGGGAACAACTTTAGTCGAAAAATCAGAAAAACTACTCGTTCTAAAATAGACTTGATTGCCTAATTTATCTACTAATCCCCAATTTGTCGCACCGCCCACATTATTGGTTTCCTCAAAATAATGACGCCCTATGGCCAAAGCTGAAAACTGAACATCAGACAATTCGACCAACGTATTCAAATTAGAATCATTCAGCAGTTCCGCCATGGTTAACGACCGAACCAAAACCTCCTCCTTTACATTCCTACACGACGCATTCAACACTTTTTTATACTCATTTTGTGAAAGTCGCCCCACGCCACCTTCATTATAGGAATTCACAAAAATACTTCCGATACGCATCCCGCCAAATGAAATATCCGTATATTGATCTTTCAATTTTATATATACTTTATTGCCCAATCTATAGTCAATATACAAGTTGGTAGCATCCACAGGAACGCTAAATCCTATGGCTGGCGTTGTGGCTGTTGCCAAAGTCTGAAAGGAAATCGACTTGAAAAAATTTCCCGATTCATCGCTGGAAACCACATACGCCTCGATGACATCCTCGTATTTGTACTGTGTTACAATGGCATTCGCAACAGCATGAACTTCGTTAACTGTTTTATTTACAACTAAATCCGGCTGGGTGCAAATGAGTTTTGGAGCCACAACCTCATCCGTTACGCAACTGCTGAAAGTGATTGTCAACAGTAAAAATAGAACCGGTTTGCAAAATATTGATTTCATGTGCTTTAATTTATAAATTGATATAAAGATTGACAAAATACGTTCTTCCGTATCCGTAAAAATATTTTGGCCCAAAAGAAGGCGTGCCACTGGAAACATCTTGATTAATTTGTCTGAAATTTGCATTTCGGGCTTGTTCATAACCACCCGTTTTATAGGTAACATCGAGCACATTATTGATGCTGGCAAAAATCCCGACATTCTTTCCGTAAATTCTCCATGATTTTCCACCCACAAGGTTGAGCAACATCGTTGGATCAAATTTTTCTTGTTTTATAAGTACTGTAGCCCGTTCCTCCGTTGCCTCTGGAAAATTGAAACCGCTTGCGGGATTTTTATAAAATATTTCGGTTCTGGAAATAGGAGAAATATCAATATAACTGTTGGTGAGGTAATTTACATTGGCGCTAATCCACCAATATTTTGGATCTCGATATTCAATTCCCACGGAATACGCGCGTTGTGGCATTCCCGCTTGCTTATAATTTTTGAGGGAAGCCGTTCCAAAATCAAAAACCGGACTGGTATTTTCTGGAGTTGCTTCAGCATCGTTTGTCAAAGTCACTCTTGGATTACTGTCATACGTATATTCCCCGAAAGCGGCCGAAAAAGTGGTTTTAAATGTTTGGCTTAATTGGTATTCCAAACTGAATTCGGCCCCTACATTTTTCTTATTCAATTGTGTTAATGTCTGACTCACAAAAGCATCGGTATTTAAATAACCGGAGCCATCATCAAAAATTCCTTCGGCATAAAAAAAGGAAATTTGAGTCGCATTTTTAATTAAGGAATAATACGCAGTTAGTCTGGCTTTGAGTTTTGGGGAACGATAGATGTAACTGGCGTCCAAACTGCTGATGTTCTCACTTTCAATTCCGTCTACAATCGCATTATTCAATCGGGAATTCGCAAACGTATTTTTCAAAGAAGGTGCTTTGGTTAAATGCGCCGCATTAAAAGTCACCAGCTGTTTGCCGGAGATTTTGAAATTGAATCCGGCTTTGAAGCCAAAGTTTTCAAATGCTGTTTTTTCGCTTTTCCCGAAGGAATTGGTTTCATAAATTCCGTTTTTGTACAGACCTTCCCTTTGATAATTGGCAGTAGAAAAATGCTGGGCCAGATAAAAATCCGCTTTGTTGTAGGTGAATTTGAATTGGGTAAACGCTTCTACAGTATTGGCAAAATAATTATAGTTGTATCCGTACGTATCCCCAACAACTACTTGACGGTCGGGACTATTCAAATCAGACTGGGATTGATTTCCACTATAAAAAGCATCGATATCTTCAAAATAGGAACCGCCAAGCAAGTCCAACAATTTTTGTGAATTATGCGATTTTAGTTTTTTGAAAGATGCTCCTGCATTCAAAAAAATATTTTCCGACAGTTCCGCACTCAAATTTGTTGTGGCCACCGCTGTCTGATCTTCTACTTGATCTTCATACAAAACATACTTGCTTTTTGTGGGTTCGTAGCCCGTAATTGTTCCATTAGCATCCAAAACCGGATTTTGATTGGCTTGGTACAATGCCGTCCAATCGATTTGCGAATTGGCTAAAAATTCCGCTTTACTTTTTTCTGCATTTTCATAATCCGGAGTAAATGCACCCGAGAATTCTCCATTATCAGGCGCATAAAGAGAGCTGTAATAACTGGGCATATTTCGATAATACGTTGGATCAGGACTATTCGCATTTTGATAATCGATGTTGCTGTTGGCAATTGTTCCAAATTGATACGTCACACTCGAATTCAAATTGGTTTTATCATTGATTTTAAAATAATGATTCAGCATTATCATGGGTTCTTCAATGGTTTTGATGCGGGCGTTTCTTTTTTCATTCTCTTGAAAACCCCAATACGAATTGTATTTTACGTTTGTCAATTGGGTAACTTCAGCTGTATTAGGGGAATTTTTGGCTCTGGAATTCGGGGTGTACAGTGCCGTGAGATTCAACGAATGCTTCTCGCCTACTTTTTTTTCGAGACTTATAAAAAAGGAATTCGCATCATAACTTGTCCCTTCAAAATACCCTTCTTGCGCCCAGCGCTTTCCTGCCGAAACTACAAAAGCCCAGCCACGGGAATTCATTCCGGAAGCATGCGTAGCCATGGTGCGCCAACTGTAATTGGTATTGGTCCCAGAAAATGAAATTCGAGAACCTGGTCTGTAAATAGAGGCTCGCGTATTGATTTCCTGTGTCCCTAAAATACCCCCAAACGTATAATCCGAAGGGGCAGTTCCCAAGGTAAATTCCTGATTACGTAGCGCGTCATTCAATCCGCCCCATGCACCCCATTGCGGTCTGCCGTCATAAATTTTATTCATGGAAACGCCATTGATCATCATTGTGGAATGTTCGCTGTCTAATCCCCGAACTCTAAAACGAGCTTGTCCCCAGTTGAAAGCGGCAGCTTGCAAAAAAGCATCTCGGGAGGATTGCAAGAGTCCGGAAGTACTTTCGGAACTGCTGTTGTCTTCGCCAAAATCACTTTCAATAAGTGTGATGATACTGTTTTGCTGCTCTATGGATTGGTCTTGTTCTAAAGATATGGTTCCCAAATCCAGCATTTGTCCTTCGGTAATTTCAACGGGATACAAGCCATCTTTAAAACCCTGACTGTGTACCAGAAGCAAAATATTTCCTGTGGGAACGGTATCAAAACTGAAATTACCATCCGTTTTAGTGAGTTGCATTAAAGTCGTATTTTGAACACTGACCACCACAAAACCTAACGAAATTTGCGTTTTTGAATCGATGATTTTTCCAAAAAAGCCTGTGTTATTTTGTGCCGTAATGCATCCCAGTTGAACCATGAAAAAGAAAGCTATGTAAAAATTATTCATATATTCAAACGATGAGGGTTCTATTTAATAAAAATTATAAATTCCAATAAAAAGTTCAACCTTTACAATGAATTGCAACGGTTGAACTAAAACATAGAAAGCGTCATCCGAAAGGGAATAACTTTGAAAACAATTAAAAATGAATTTTGGAAAAATGGTATAAAACCTTACTACTATAATGCTGAAAAAAGTGGTATTTAAAATTCAGCCTGTTGTCACGAACGAATTATAATGTTAAATGTACAAAAAAATACTAACATATTGATTTTCAATAAATAAATTCCCCTTTAGGCTAAAAATAAAAAACATAAAAAAAACATCTCGATTTTAGTTGAAAATTTCATTCGTTTCAAAGGATCCCAAGCTTATTTATTCAAAATTTGTCTGTTGTTTTTACTTCAATGCTAGCGAGTTTATCGATTTGAAGACCTGATAAAAGGGAAAGTCTTTTTTATTCTTCAGAAAAGGCATTTAAAAATACCCCAATTGTCAGGTAACTTTTAAAATTTGTCCTGAAACTTCGGGATAAAACTTAAAAGTAGTATTTTTGCACTATGGAAACAAATAGACAGAAAAAAATAGGTGGGGTTATCCAAAAAGATTTGGTTGATATTCTGCAAGGTGAAGTGAGAAAAAATGGAGTAGCTAATTTAATTATCTCGGTATCCAAAGTTACTGTAACTACAGATTTATCAGTGGCGACAGTGCATTTAAGCGTTTTTCCTCAGGACAAAGCCAAAGAAATTTTAGAGGCGGTGAAGTCCAATGCTAAAACTATAAAACATGATTTATCACAACGCGTTCGTTTACAATTAAGAAAAGTTCCTAATTTGGTTTTCTTTATTGACGACTCTTTAGATTACATTGAAAAAATTGACAATGCGTTAGCCAACAGAGACAATCCTATTGAAAACAGGGATCTTTTAGACAAACGCAGATTCCAATAAAGTTTGAATTTCTCCCTCTACATAGCCAAACGATACATCCTCAGCAATAGTAAAAACAATGCTATAAACATCATCAATCGCATTGCCAGCATGGGAATTATTGTTGGTGCAATGGCTTTGTTTGTTGTTTTATCCGTTTTTAGCGGGCTAAAAGTATTTAGTCTTTCGTTTACCAATGACATCGATCCGGATTTAAAAATAAGCAGCACTTTAGGAAAATCCTTTTTGATTTCTCCCAATCAGGAAAGCCAAATCAAAAAAATAGACGGTATTGCTTGGTATACCAAAATCATCGAAGAGCGTGTTTTATTTACTTTTGACGGAAAACAACAAGTTACGTACTTAAAAGGGGTTGATGCTAATTTTAGCAAAGTAAATGCTATTGACTCCAAACTTTTCAATGGGCAATGGTTTAAACCTGACACCTATCAAGTAGTTGTTGGGTATGGAATTGCTCAGAAATTCTCGATGGGATTATTGGATTTTAATAATCATTTGGAAGTAATGGTGCCTAAAGCCGGAAAAGGCACGATTGAAAATCAAGAACAGGCTTTTAACAAAACGGATATAATTCCGGTTGGTATTTACGCCATTAGCGAAGATTTAGATTCTAAATATGTTTTTGCTGATTTAGGTTTGGCGCAGGAACTATTGGAATACAAAACCAATCAGGTTTCCGGGATTGAAATCAAAGCAAAAACGGGTGCTGATGAAACTGCTATTATAAATCAACTTCAAACTATTTTTAAGAATAAAATCACCGTAAAAAATAGGGCTCAACTTAACGACTCGCTCTACAAAATGTTGAATACCGAGAATATCGTTGTTTATTTAATCTTTACTCTGGTAATTGTTGTGGCACTATTCAACTTGATTGGCGCGTTAATTATGATGATTTTAGACAAAAAAGGGAATCTAAAAACCCTTTTTAATTTGGGAACTGAAATCAAAAATTTGCGAAAAATATTCCTGCTTCAAGGGACTTTATTGAGTGTTTTTGGCGGAATTATTGGGCTAACCTTAGGGATTATAATTGTACTACTTCAAGAACATCTTCAGCTTGTAATGATTACTCCTACACTGGCTTATCCTGTGATTTTCTCTCTCGAAAATGTACTTATTGTTATGGGGACGATTATTACCCTTGGCTTTATTGCATCCTTGATTGCAAGTAGTCGCGTGAGTAAGAAGTTATTGGAGTAAGTTTTTTACCGCTAATTCGCTAATTTTTAAAAAAATTACTCTTTAGATTTAGCAAAGATGTTTAATTAATAAGCTATTATAAATTAGCGAATTGGCGGTAGAAGTTGATTAATATATACTGCTTAAACCAACTCATATCCCGCATACGCTTCTTCGATTTCATTCAAAGCAGCGAATAATTCTTCAGGGCGGTCCAGCGTTACTAATTTTTGTTTGTGGGGTTTAAAAGAATGAATTCCTTTGAAATAATTGGTGTAATGTGGTCTTGTTTCCACAATTCCTAATCTTTCTCCTTTCCATTCCATGGCCCAAGTAAGGTGATTTCGAACTGCTTCGACTCTATCAATAACGGTAGGTTTTGGCAAATGTTCTCCCGTTTTAAAGTAATGTTTGATTTCGTCAAAAATCCAAGGATAACCAATGGCAGCACGACCAATCATAATGCCATCGATACCATATTCATTTTTATATTGCAATGCTTTTTCTGGAGAATCAATGTCGCCATTACCAAAAATAGGCATCGTGATTCTTGGATTATTTTTAACTCGGGCAATATGCGACCAATCGGAATGGCCTTTGTACATTTGGGCACGAGTTCTGGCGTGTATGCTCAAAGCAGCAACCCCAATATCTTGCAAACGCTCTGCTACTTCATCAATATTAATGGAGTTATCGTCCCAACCCAAACGGGTTTTTACGGTTACCGGCAAATGGGTACTATCAATAACGGCTTTAGTCAGGCGAATCATTAAATCTACATCTTTAAGAACGCCGGCTCCGGCTCCTTTGCAAACGACTTTTTTGACAGGGCAACCAAAATTAATATCGATTAAATCCGGGTTTACGGCAGACACAATTTTAGAGGACATGGCCATCGCTTCTTCGTCTCCACCAAAAATCTGAATCCCAACGGGGCGTTCGTAATCAAAGATGTCTAATTTCATGCGGCTTTTGATGGCATCCCGAATCAATCCTTCGGAAGAAATAAACTCGGAGTACATCATATCGGCACCGTGCGCTTTACACAATCTGCGAAAAGGCGGATCACTCACATCTTCCATTGGTGCGAGAAGTAAAGGGAATTCGGGTAATATTATGTTGCCAATCTTGATCATCGTCCTTAATTTTTTGCAAAATTACGACATTTAGCTGAAAGGAGAAAAGAAGAAAGGAGAAAGACTTCGTATTAAAGGTGTTGGTTTACGAATTCGGGACTTTGAAACTGTTGAATTTAGCTTATATTTGCAGATTAATAGTCGCTGTTTGGCGATTGCGTGAGGGATTGCAGTGAAAATCCTTTTCCTTTTTTCTTTAAAAAAGGAAAAGATTGTAGCGGAAAGCCCGACCCTTGTGGTCACGCCCTGAAAAAAAATCAGGGTAAACCCAAATAAATTTGATATCAACAGAAAATGAAACACATACGGAATTTTTGTATTATTGCACATATTGACCACGGGAAAAGCACGCTTGCTGACCGATTACTTGGCGCTACACAAACCGTTACCGCTCGTGAGGAAAAAGCGCAATTGCTGGACAACATGGATCTAGAACGTGAACGTGGGATTACGATTAAGAGTCACGCGATTCAGATGGAATATACGTATAAAGGACAAGAATACATCTTGAACTTGATTGACACTCCTGGACACGTGGATTTTTCGTACGAAGTTTCTCGGTCGATTGCCGCTTGTGAAGGCGCACTTTTGATTGTAGATGCAGCGCAAAGCATTCAGGCACAAACGATTTCGAATTTATATTTGGCTTTAGAAAATGACTTGGAAATTATTCCGGTTTTGAACAAAGTAGATTTACCAAGCGCGAATCCAGAGGAAGTAAGTGACGATATTATTGATTTACTTGGATGTAAATTAGAAGATATTATTCATGCATCTGGTAAAACTGGTTTTGGTGTCGAAAATATTTTGGCAGCCATCATCGATCGAATTCCTCCTCCAAAAGGAAGTGTTGATGAGCCATTACAAGCCTTGATTTTTGACTCACATTACAATCCATTTCGAGGAATCGAAGTTATTTTCCGGGTAAAAAATGGTCAGATTAAAAAAGGCCAGAAGATAAAATTCATGGCTACCGGAAACGAATATTTTGCAGACGAGATTGGGACTTTAAAATTAAACCAAGTTCCGAAACAAGTGATTTCAGCCGGTGATGTTGGGTATTTAATTTCTGGAATTAAAGAAGCGAAAGAAGTAAAAGTAGGTGATACATTGACAGATGCGAAAACGCCAACAACGAATATAATTAAAGGATTTGAAGAGGTAAAACCAATGGTTTTTGCGGGAATTTATCCTGTGGATACGGAAGATTATGAGGAGTTGCGAAACTCTATGGAAAAATTGCAGTTGAATGATGCTTCATTAGTATTTTTACCGGAAAGTTCAGCTGCTTTGGGATTTGGTTTCCGTTGTGGATTCTTGGGAATGTTGCACATGGAAATTATCCAAGAGCGTTTGGAGCGTGAATTCAACATGACAGTGATTACCACGGTTCCCAACGTTTCGTATTTGGCTTACACCAAAAAGGATCCAACAACTCCACTTATTGTAAACAATCCTTCGGACCTGCCCGAGCCCTCTCGTTTAGACCACGTGGAAGAGCCTTTTATTAAGGCAACTATCATCACCAAATCCGATTATGTTGGAAATGTAATGAGTTTGTGTATTGAAAAACGTGGGTTGATTACGAATCAGACCTATTTGACTACGGAACGTGTAGAGTTGACTTTTGATATGCCATTGGCAGAAATTGTATTTGATTTTTACGACCGTTTGAAAACCGTTTCTAAAGGATATGCTTCCTTTGATTATACGCCAATTGGGTTGCGAACTTCTAATTTAGTGAAAGTAGACATCTTATTGAACGCTACGATTGTGGATGCATTATCCTCCTTGATGCATGCCGACAACGCATATCAAATAGGAAAAAAAATGTGTGAAAAACTGAAAGAATTGATTCCGCGCCAACAATTTGATATTCCTGTTCAAGCGGCTATTGGGGTAAAAGTGATTTCTCGCGAAACAATAAAAGCATTGCGTAAAGACGTTACCGCTAAGTGTTATGGTGGAGATATTTCCCGTAAACGTAAATTATTGGAAAAACAGAAAAAAGGTAAAAAACGAATGAGATTGGTTGGAAATGTTGAAATTCCGCAAGAAGCGTTCATGGCTGTTTTGAAGTTGAATGATTAATGACAGGATGTTTTTCTCGTCATTAATTACCCTGACGATAGTACCGGTTTTTTTAGAGGAGTGAACTAGGTATTTCATCCCAGATTTAAATACGAAATTGGTTGTTTACTTTAGTGTTCAGAAACAAAGAGACAAAAGCGTATATTTGAATAACAAAAAAATATAACAATTATGAATTTTAATTCTAAAAATCCATTTTTAAATACTAAAACTTTTTCTACTGCAGTTTCAAAAAATGATCAAGTACATCAAACCACAATTCTTGATTATAATGACGAGATGACCTTGTCAGGAACCATAAATAAAAGTTTGATTTTATTTTTACTACTTACTGCTTCGGCTATAGTAATATGGTGGTTGACCTTTAATGGGATGAACCCAATGGTCCCGGCAATTGGCGGTGCAGTAGTTGGGCTTATTCTAGTCGTAATTTCAGCGTTTAAACCTCAATATTCCCCCTATTTAGCTCCTGGTTACGCACTTTTTGAGGGCTTATTTATTGGTGGAATTTCAGCAATATTTGAAGCAATGTATCCTGGAATTGTCATTCAGGCCGTAGGAGCTACATTTGTAACCTTCATGATTTGTCTGGGATTATATAAATATAAAATTGTGAAGGTAACAGAACAATTCAAATCGGTAGTTGTGGCAGCAACATTGGCAATTGCTACGTATTATCTTATATCTTGGGTATTTTCAATCTTCACCAGTTTTGTGCCCGTGCATTATGGCGGCTCATGGATGAGTATTGGAATCAGTGTTTTTGTAATTGTGATTGCTGCTTTAAATCTGTTTTTGGATTTTGACCGCATCGAAAAAGGAGCAGAACAAAAAATGCCAAAATACATGGAATGGTATGGTGCCATGGGGTTAATGATTACCCTTGTTTGGCTGTATATTGAATTTTTAAGATTGCTCTCAAAATTAAACAGTAAAAACTAATCGTGCTAATAGCTGTATAAAAAAGAGTGAACCTTTTAAAGTGTAAAAGAGTCACTCTTTTTTATGCTGCTTTCTCAAAAGCAATGTAATGACTTAAAAGCCCTTTATTGTTGAAAATAGGAAACCCTTTTATGAAACAAACATAAATAGTCCCATTTTTTTTATAATTCAACACTGTTTTTTCAAAAGGTTTCTGCTCTACTATTGCCGTACGAATTTCACTTGAAGTACTCTTGCTCGTTGCTTTCCCTTGAAAAATCTTAGGGCTTTTTCCCAAAACTTCGGATTCTGCATAGCCGTTCATTTTTTTCATGTTGTGTGAAGCAAATATAATATTCAATTTTACATCCGTAACAATAACAACCTCTTCTTTCAGGCTACTATTGAGATCCCAATCATTTTTTGACCATTTATTTTGCAAAGCAATTGAGTTTAGCTTGTTTAAATCCAAAAAAACATTCTTGACTGAACTCAAAAATTCATTATGAAAATCCCAAGAACAAACAGGAACCGTCTTAATACTTAAAGCGCTGTGATACATCGCAATAGCGTCTTCATATTCTTTAAAATTGCTCATAATACATAATTTAATGAACCAAATGTAATTTTATTCACAAAGATAAAATTACAAATTTCAGATTTTAACCATTGTTGAACTCCTTCATTCTGCATTAGAAATCAAATTTCAGCTGCACCACAACAAATTTTTTCTGCTCTGTATTCAAATTGCTTAGAGAAATCCCCAGCAAACGAACGGAATCCTTCATGCGCTCTTGGTACAAAAGTTCTTTCACAACCTCTAGAATCAGTCCTTTGCCAGATATAAAATAAGGCAAGGTTTTACTGCGGGTTTGTTGGGTAAAATCACTGTATTTAATTTTCAAAGTGATTGTTTTTCCAGCTATAGTTTGTTTTTTTAATCTTCTTTCTAAGGCACTTGCAATAGGATCCAGTTGCTCCATCATGAAAATTTCTGAAGAAAGGTTGACGTCAAAAGTATGTTCTGCCGCTACTGATTTTGTGATTCGATTGGATTTAACCTCACTATTATGAATTCCCCTAACTACGTTGTAGTAAAAATGTCCTGATTTTCCAAAATGTCTCTCCAGAAACTCCAATGATTTACTTTTTAATTCTACTCCCGTAAAAATCCCTAATTGGTACATTTTCTCGGTGGTTACTTTTCCAACCCTATGAAATTTGTGAATGGCTAATTCTTCCAAAAATGCAATCACTTCATTTGGATCGACTGTTTTCTGCCCGTCGGGTTTATTATAATCACTTGCGATTTTAGCGACAAATTTATTAACTGAAATCCCTGCCGAAGCTGTCAAACCTACTTCATTAAAAATGCGTTGTCTTATTTCCTGTGCCAATAAAGTGGCGCTAGGATTTCCTTTTTTATTTGTAGTGACATCTAAATACGCCTCATCGAGTGAGAGTGGCTCTACTAGATCCGTATATTCATAAAAAATCTTGTGAATTTTTCTTGATATTTCTTTGTACCGATCAAATCTCGGTGTAACAAAAATAAGTTCTGGGCAGTTTTTTTTAGCCATAACGCCACTTATGGCACTCCTTACGCCAAATTTCCTAGCCTCATAACTTGCTGCAGCGACAACTCCTCGATTCTCTGAACCTCCCACTGCAATGGGTTTTCCCCGCAACAATGGATTGTCCAATTGCTCCACAGAGGCGTAGAAAGCATCCATGTCAACGTGAATAATTTTTCTTACTGGAATGAATCCCTGCATAATGTTCTAATTGAATATTCCCTTCGATTTCTTCCAAAGAACCTAGCATTCTGATTAATTCTTACCGTCTGAACTCAAATAATTGACAACTACTTCTGATTTTTTTTTGTTTTCCGTTGGAAAAAAGAAACTAATGGGTCTGGATTTAAAATGATTCCAGATAGAAGCGGCAATAAATCGCAATTCAAACAAAGAAATAGCCCTGGAGCGGAGCGCCAATCCCAACGAAAGGCTAAAACTGACCGTAAAATTCACTAACCCAATAACTCCAATCCCAAAAATGCCCCAAAACAACATAGTATTGCTTACTTGATAATTTGCTCCATACACTCCTAAGGCTAGATTGCCACTTACAAAAGTGATGTGTCTAATATCCAGATTCAACCCTAAAAACAAGCCAACGGAAGCCGTACTTCCCATAAAAACGCCAAACCAAAAATTAGAAATAATTCCGGCCCCTCTTTTTTCGTACAGCTTGGCTAATTTTAAAGTACGTACTTTTCCTAAGCTTCTTTTCAACATGGGGTGTTCCGTTATCCGGAAAAAAACCTGATTATGTTTATCCCTATTGGCAATACTTCCCGAAATAATTCCAGATAAAAACAGAAAAAATCCTGCTATTGCCGCATGAAAAATAGCTAATGAATGAATGGGACTAATGTCTGTAAGTAACGTTTCCCATTTAGTTGCAGCAATATTATAATGGAATAAGTAATCAATAGCCCAAATTCCAAGCAATGAAACTGGAAAAGCCATAATTACATTCCCCAAAAATGCAATAAACTGGGACCTGAAAACACGTGCAAAAAGAATGGCAAAAGCTTCATATTTCTCCGCCTCCTTCCCTTGTTTTGCAACTCCTTTTTCTAGAGCTTTTATCAAGGCAGCAGCAGTCATCGCTGGCTGTTTTGTAGCTAAAGTAAACCCCAGAAGATAAATAGCAATAAATCCAAAAGCATAATTCATACTATAAAGAAAAGCATGCCCAAAAAAACTAGTGTCAGCGCTAGCAAGCAAAACCTTAATGACACATAATATACCTACAATAAACCCTCCACCTAGGGCGGTACGGAACATTTTAAAATATTCTTTGCGACTTTCTGTGATATAATGTTCCCCTGTTTTAGCCGTGTGCTGGGTAATTTCATAAGAGATTAATTGTGTACTTTCGGCTATAAATTTCCTAACATTGTTCTTGTAGCAATTGAATTTTATCAAACGCAAGGCTAAAACAATCCCATTGTTTTTTTTATCACTCTCTTTTTCAACGATCAGCAACGGAATTAAAAATTTAAGCCGCTCTAATTGCTGTCTGATTTTTAGTAAATTCTGGTTTACCCGAAGTGAAATGCCATATTTAGAACTATTATGAAAAGCTCTGTCCACAAATTCTTCGCATTGCTTATGCAAAACCATCAATTGGGAATAAGATAAATCATCTATAGTGATGAAATGATTTTCAGAACTCCGGACTTGATCTTCTATTTGAAACAATTCCTTTTCAAAAGCTGAAAAAGGACTTTCAAAATCATCAAATTCAGGTACCATTTTAATCACATCCGTTTCCATGGCACGACCGCTGATGCGTTGTGTAATAAGATGCATTGCAACAAGTATTTCTGATAAAACGGAGTGAGGTGCTACACTTTCATAAATAGATTTGAATTTTAAAAGGCTGTATAATTCCTCTAATTGCTCCACTGGAATTTTATTTACCCAAATCCCATCATTGGCTAGATAAAAAACCTGATTGAAAATGTATTCTAAAGTGTCTTTTTGAGGTTGATAAGGCAATATCTTAGCAAAGATTCTTTTTTTGACTTCAAAAAGAAAATCTACATCTTGTAAAATAGCTGCGTCTGTGAGGATTTTATTAAACTTAATGTCTTTGAGAATTTCTTTGAGATAAAGGGAAAGTTGTTTCCGACAAGAATAATTTTCTTTCAAAAAAGTAATAATATCCTGCAAATCCACGGTTGCCAATTTTTTTGTTTGCAAAGGCCGAATCAACCGAATTAACTCCACTAAAGGCTCCAGGTTGTCTTCTGTATCACGCCAAGACTCTGCTTCCCCAAAAAATTCAGTTAGCACTCCCACTGGAGTTGGCTTGTGTTTTCTTTTAAAAAATGGTTTTATCAACTTTGTTTAATTTTTGTAAAAATACGAACAGACTGATCATTTTTCATTAATAAATCCTTGAAATTATTGCTCGAGGACGCACAAAAAGACCTATTCGCAAAATTTCCTTCCTATTATCGGTAATCGACACACAGAATTGGAACATAAAAAACAGCAAACTAGCATAAACTCCGCTTTTGTCAAAGAGATAAAAACGGAACAAAAGCAAACTATTTAATACCTTTGGTTGCTGGTATCAGCCCAGATAGCAATGAAAAATCTTCGATTGAAAAAAACTATTTTTCATTTAAAAAAGAGCAACCCAAGACGCTATTTTTTACAAATTGAAAAAAGATTTATGAGTAAAAATTGAAATGAATATCTGGATACGAGCCAAGTGAACTGACAAAATAAATAACTAAAAATAACAAATTTCGCTTGAAATGATAGAAATAGAAAGAAAATTTTTAGTCAAAGATGATTCCTATAAAGAATCTGCTTTTACTCAAAATCATATTGCGCAGGGCTATTTGAGTTCCGCGCCAGCGCGAACGGTACGGGTACGAATAAAAGGAAAAAAGGGGTTTCTGACGATAAAGGGGATTTCTAATACCTCCGGACTGTCCCGTTTTGAGTGGGAAAAAGAAATTTCCATTAGTGACGCTGAAAAATTACTGCTTTTGTGTGAAAAGGGAGCTATTGATAAAACTCGTTTTGAAATAAAAGTGGGCTCTCATATTTTTGAAGTAGATGAATTTCATGGTGAAAATCAAGGACTGGTTGTGGCAGAAATTGAATTAAACTCTGAAGAAGAATTTTTTGAAAAACCAGCTTGGCTGGACAAGGAAGTCACCGGAGACTCCCGCTATTACAATTCTTATTTGAGCACTTCGCCTTTTAGAAACTGGTAATCTAATTACTCATTACGGCTATAGTTACCTGCAGCCCTCCGCTGTTTTTATTAGCTGCAATATCCATAAATGCTCGTTTAGAAAGATCAATCTCTCTAGACTTGACAAATGGGCCTCTATCTGTAATTTCTACAATTACGAACTTCCCGTTTTTTTCATTGGTCACTTTGACTTTGGTACCAAAGGGCAGTTTTTTGTGGGCGGCGGTATATTTATTATTGTCAAATTTTGTACCGCTGGTCGTTCTTCTGCCATTGAATTTATCTGCGTAATAGGATGCGTGAGCGGCTTTTTTGTAGATTTTAAATTTTCCTAAAGAAGAGATCAATGAGTCTATTTTTTTTTCTTCCAGCTCCATTGCGGTTCGACTTTTTTTGATGCTGTCTTTTTGTATGGTGGCTTTTTGTCTTTCAGAGATGGAACTTTGGCTACTGGCTAAAGTGATTATTGCCAACAAAAAAAATAATGTTATTGATTTTTTCATTTATGTCTTTTTTAGTTAAATCTATTTTACAAAAACCATACCTAGATAAAAAAAGCTCTATTTCTAGAGCTTTCACGGTTTTTTTTAAAACCATATTTTCCATGGGATTCGGCTTAAAATAAGCACTAATCCTAAACCATAAAAAATAGAAAATGTTTTAAATTTAGATTCGCTTGTAGTTGCTTTTTTGTGTTTTGACCACCCAATAGTAATCAAGACAATTGCTATTATATTGATCAAAGGATGTTCTAAAGCCAACAATCGGCTTTCCGTTGTCAGCCCACCCATTCCAACGGCTTTTATCATATTCAAACCATTGGGAGACACAAAGTATAAAAGTACACCTACTACTAATTGAGTGTGTATTGCTATTAAGCCAAACAGCGCTATCTTTCTGTCTTTGGAAGTAAATTCTTTTTTAGAAAACATCCCTATCAAAGAATTAACCACAGCCACCACTAAAACTAAAAGTGCCAGATAAGCCCAGCCAGAATGAAATTTTTGAATAAAATCGTCCATAAATAATATTTTTGTTTTAACAAATATAAGCAAAAAAGGCATAAAAAAACCACGTTTTTCAACGTGGTTTTAAATATTCAAACACTTAAATTACTCCTACTTACCAAAAATGTATCTAAGTGTAAATTGTGCTTGCCAAACATCAAAAGTTGAAGCATTTTTTTGAAAAGTGTCTTTTATTAAAACTCGAGTTCCGTTAGCTTCTACTTGAGTCGCTAATTGATAAAAAGGAACATTCGTAGTCGTTGTTCTGTAGTTCAAAACATTTGTATTTGTAACTCGTTGTGTAACTCCCCAATCTTTATTAATGAAATTAGTAAAGTTCAGGATATCAGCTCTGAATTGAAAATTATTCTTTTTACCCGCAATTGTAATATAAAAATCTTGAGTTGCTGATAAATCTAATCTATGTAGCATAGGTAAAACTCCTCCATTTCTCTCTGCATACTGCCCTCTTCTAGTAGAAAGGTAATCATCTTGATTGATATAGGATTCGTAAGCTTGTTGTTGTTGCGCTTCAGTGTAGACTGTTGTCACAGTCCCATTTGTTACTGAAAGTGATTGAAAACGAATTTCATTTGCATTTTTAGGGACATAAATCAAGTCATTGTTATTTACTCTGTCACCATTCATATCACCCCCGTAAGAATAGGAAAACGGTCCGGATTGTTCTCCAATGTATCCTAAATTGATTGAAGTTGCCGCCCCTACATTTTTACCGTATTCAATTTTGTATCCTAAAATACCAACTAATCTATGTGGTGTATTATTGTTAGATAATGCTAAAGGTAAGTCGTTATTTCCATTTACAGATCTAGCGCCCGTCCACGAACCAGAAGCAATAGAACCCGGAGATAACAAATCATTAGCACTTGAATACGTGTATGCAAACGATCCCCATAGCCCTTTTTTGTATGGATACTCTAATTTAAAGGTTGAAGAATAAAAATATCCTTTGTCCGTGTTTGTTAAAACAACGGCACTGGAAACATTATCATTAACACGAACACCTGCATCGGTACGAGCATATCTTGGTCTGTTATCCGGACCGCTGAAAGTTCCAACTGGCGCATCAAAATTAGCATTATAATAATGTATCGCATTAATATTTCTTTGAAAAATCCCTTCTACTGTACCTACAAAACCAAAAGGAAGTTTTTGATCAACCGCTATATTAGTTTTCCAAACTTGCGGAAACTTAAATTTTTTATCGGTGAAAGCCAATTCAAAAGTAGTAGGAAGCGTTGGGGTATCCGGAATAAAATAATCATTTGGGTTTGGAGTAAAACCATACCCACCAGAAGCCAATGCAGTGCCACTTACATCAACAAAACCTGTAAGCACTCCATTATTACCAATTGCATTAGATAAATAAACTGAAGGTGCTCTTCCTGTAAAAACACCACTACCTCCACGAAGTTGCGTCGTTGCATCGCCATTTAAGTCTAAGTTAAAACCAACTCTTGGCTCCAACAAATACTGAGTTTCAGGCATTTCGCCAGTATTAAATCTTTCTCCTTGTCCGAAAGTTAAAGCAGTAACTGCAGGATTTTCAAGTGCTGTATCAGCAAACCATACTGCTGAGGCACGTAATCCTACTGTTAATTTGAATCTGTCACTCAGTTTCATTTCGTCTTGAGTATATAAATCTAATTTATTAGACTTAAATATTTGTAATGGTTCTTGAGCTCCCGGCAATGCAGAATATCTAAATTGGAAACGTGCAGGAAGTGCAGTTGTTGATGGCGCCCCTCCTGTGTTAGCAGATTGATTAGCGGCCGCATAAAAATCAGTTAATGAGTTAAAGATATAAACACCATTTGAACCTGAGAAGAACAAGTTACTTGATTTGAAATACTCAAAGTTAGTACCGAACAATAATGAATGTTTACCTATCGTTTTGGTCAAATTATTAGTAAAATGCAAAGTAGAATAGGAAAGTTTATTTCCCTGTGTAAATGGATCTAAACCAGCTGATATATAAGTGTTTGATCCATTCTTGATATCGATTGTTGGAAACAAACCACCGCCTTGTAATGCTCTATCTTCAATTTGTTTATCGTAACCTGCTATGAAGTTATTGTGCCAAGAATTACTTAATTTACTGTTTAATTCTAAAACTGCTGATCTAGTGTTATCTTGAATAACGTATCCGCTATTTTTGAAGGACATTGCAAGAGGGCTTGTTCTTCTATTACCATTCCCTAGTGAAAAAGAGTTAGACGTTAATTCGTCAGAACTTGAATCGTGGAATACATAACGAGCTGTCAATTGATGATTCTCATTGATATTCCAGTCCAGTCTGGCTAGGAATTTTTTGGAAATTCTTTCGGAATCATAGTTTTCCCAAGGTCCAGTTGTGTAATTAAATTTATCTTGTAAGAAAGTAGAAAGTGTTTGCATTTCAGTAAAAGTAGGTGCTGAAACCTGACCTCCTGCCTGTGGCGAACCTGTAGATGTCCAAGTAGTAGCCGGACTAATGTTCTCTATAGTTTCAACATTCCCAAAGAAAAATAATTTATCTTTAATGATTGGTGCTCCAATTCTGGCACCCCAAATTTTTTCTTCAAATTTTCCAGGTACTACTGTTCTTTCTCCTGCTTTACTTCCTATGAAGTCTTTTTTGTTGCTTCGGAATGAGTTGTATATTGACCCTTCCACCTCATTCGTTCCACTTTTGGTAACCGCATTGATTCCAGAACCTAAAAATCCGGATTGACGTACGTCATAAGGAGCGATATTTACTTGTAATTGCTCAATAGCATCTAATGAAATAGCTGTAGAACCGGTTCTTCCTCCGGCTTGTGAGTCACTGCCTAAACCAAAACCATTATTAAAAACAGATCCGTCAATAGTAAAATTGTTTAATCTTGAATCCTGACCACCAAAAGTACCGTTACTACCTGCATTAGCATTGTACTTAGTAATTGCATTTATGGAACGTGCACCTGTTACTGGCACGGCAGTGATTTCTCTGTTAGAAAATTGTTGAGATGCTCCAGTTCTTCCTTTATTGAAAGTCCCTTTCGATTTTGTAGAAACAATTACTTCATTCAACGCATTTGATTCTTCTTCTACAACAATATTTACAGTTAAATTATTCCCTAAAGGAGCGTTAATATCCGTGATTTCTGTTGTTTTGTAGCCCACATAAGTCACTCTTACAGTGTAGGGACCGCCTGGTCTAATACCCTGAACTGCATAGCCTCCATTGGCACTTGTAGTTGAAAAATATTTTGTTCCTGTAGGCGTGTGAACGACCTCAACTGACGCTCCTGGAAGAGTCTCTCCAGCATTCGATTTAACAGTACCAGACATAGCAGAACTAGTGACCTGCGAATGACCTACAACTGATAAAAAAATAATCAAAATAAAAATAATTCTTTTCATTTTTGTTTTTTTGTTTAGTTAAAAAAGTTTGGCAAAAATATAACATTTTTACTTAAATAAGTTAACATACCGTTAAGAATACGGTATTTCAAAACAATTTTTTCGCCCTCAACCATTATTTCTTTTTAGATCGAAAACCAAAGTATTTATTTTTTTTATTAAAGATTATTCTTTTTTTAAAAGACTTAAAATGTGGTTTTTAGTTATAAAAAAAAACCTCATTCCAAATTGAAATGAGGGTTAGATTATTTTAAGCTAAACTAGTTGAATGTATAACGAACACCAGTTTGCATTTGCCATCTTGATGAGTTAAGACCTACATCATCAACTTGGTTAACATTATTTCCTACAGCAGGGTTGTATCTAAACGTTGGTGTGGTACCATTAGCTAAGAATCCAACTTGCTGAAGCAATTGCACTTGGTCAAAGCTTGTAAAATAACGTTTACCCCAATTTTTATTTATAAGATTGGTAAAGTTGAAAATATCAGCTGTAAATTCTAAGGTATGTTTCTTATTCCCTACGTTGATAGTAAACTCTTGTGCAAATTTCAAATCGACAACATGAGTCGTTTTTAAACGATCTCCGTTACGCTCAGCGTATCCACCTTTTCTACTTCTTAAATACTCATTCCCTTCGATAAAAGCACTAAGCGCATCCCATTGTTGATCAGCGGTTAAGCCATTAGTTGTGCTTACTAAATTAATTTCAGATTTAGCAGCAGGAACATAAATCAATGCTGAACTAGAGAATGTATCTTTTAACAAATTTCCACGGTCATTATACACATAACTTATCGGTGTTCCTTGAGCTCCTTCGTAGAAGAAACCAATTCTTGATTTTGTGAATTTACTCCATTTCAAAGTAACATTTCCGTTCGAAATAACTCTTGCACCTTGATCAAAATCAGATCTTGACAATGTTGGAAAATTAGCTCCATTAACGGTTTCAGTATTATTCCACTGAGAACTGTTTTGAGATGAGGTTGCATCCAATAGAACGGTAGACTTACCATAGGAATATGTACCAGAAATATTACCGTCAATAAATGGTGATCTAAAGTTTTTAGTTAAAGTAAAAGACACATTATAAGCTTTTCCTTCATCTGTATTAGAGGCCAAATAAATTCCTAGATACTTGTTATCAACTCTATTATTTGCATTGTAAGTTGGTCTTGTATCCGCTCCAGTTAAGTTACTTGTAGACGCTTTGATATTCAAATTTTCATAGGTGATAGCACTGATGTTATCATTGTAAGTAACTTCGGAAGTAAACACGAAGCCTAATGGCAATTTTTGATCTACTGCAAAACTTGCTTTAAATACCTGTGGTAATTTAAAATCTTTTGCAAAAATATCAATATTACCGCCCGTACTACCTGAACCTGGTCTTGGGACAGAAGCAGGAAGCGGCGCTATTTGACTATCAACGCTTGGATTAGGATTGAACACTGGCGTTGTCCCTCCGGTAATTTGAATCGCTCCTTGAGTAACTCCATTATTGTTATATGTCCCACCTGGCCATACTAGCGGTAACCTAGAAGTAAATACTCCAAATCCACCTCTAATTTGAGTTAATTTTGCACCATTTACATCATAATTAAAACCCAAACGCGGTGCAAAATGAGCATAATTAGATATCCCTTGACCTACTCTGGCATCTTTCAAGTTTTTACCGGCTGCTTGTAATAACCCAACCGTTCTAACATTAAAATCATTATTTACTAAACCATCTTCCCATACCGGCATATCAACTCTTACTCCGTAAGAAAGTTTGAAATTTTCAGTCAATCTCATGTCATTTTGAATATACAAACCAAATTGTTTTGTACCAAACTCAGCTGCTCCTAGCGACTCATCTCCACTACCACCAATCAAGGAATAGTTCATTAAAAACCTATTTGCTCTTGCATCTGTTAAGAAATCAGATAATTTGGAGTAACGATAAGCTCCAAAATTGTTACCAAAGAATACGTTTTTAGATTGTGAAAATTCGTTGTGAGTTCCAATCGTGATTTTATTTCTTCCAAGATTGATTTCAAAATTATCAGAAATAGTCAATACTTTTTGATCTAAAAGATTTGCAGTTGAAAAAGCTTCTGCACCAAAGAAAATACTACCTGGACCATCTATAATTTGAACGGTAGGAAACGGATCTCCAGATGGGTCTCTGTCATCAGCTACAGTTGTGTAAGCAATAACAAGATTGTTAGAAAATTTATTACTAAATCTTGAGTTTAGTTCTAAAGCTGTTGAATTAGTTGTCGATTTAAATAACTGACTACCATTGATAAAACTAATTGCTGTAGCAGAAGAACGGCTAGGAGAAAAATTCTCTGCATCAACAATACTGTGCTTAAATGATAATTTATGATTATCACTGATGTTCCAGTCTAACTTAGCAATGATTTTATCACTCTTAAGTGTTCTGACATTATTATTGTAAGAACCTGGATCATATCCAAAACCTGCTAATTTTGCAGTTAAGGCATTAATATCAGCTAATTTAGAATCTCCTGCGTAGGTACCAAAATCAAAAGGTTGTGGTGTCTCATTGTTTTGTTTTTCATAATTGATAAAATAAAACAATTTGTCTTTGACAATTGATCCACCTGCACGAACTCCGTACGTTTGCGCAGAAAAATCAGCTAACTTTTGTCTTCCGTCTGCACCTGCCAATGAAGGAGGCGTTTTAGCAGAAATAGACTCGTCTCTATTGAAAAAATAGGCAGATCCTTCAAAATCATTAGTTCCTGATTTCGTAATTGCACTAATTGCTCCACCCGCAAAACCTGAAAGTTTCACATCATAAGGAGCTACACTTACTTGAAATTGCTCAATTGCATCCACAGAAATTGGACTTACACCTGTTTGCCCTCCGTTAGTTCCGTTTGCAGCTAGTCCGAAAACATCATTACTTACAGCTCCATCAATATAAATTGCATTGAATCTATTATTTTGCCCCCCAATAGACAATTGATCATCACCTCGAATTTGTGCCTGAGGTGTCAATCTTGCAAAATCAGAAATATTTCTGGATAAGGAAGGCAATGACTTGATTTTATCTGAATTGATTACCGTTTGAGCTCCTGTTCTTTGAGAATTAAACGTATTATCTCTTGACGCTCTAACTACAACTTCTTTCAATTCATTTGAATCTTCAGCCAAAGCAATTTTAAAAGTTTTATTTTCTCCCAATTGAAGATAAATTTCGTTTTCTTCATAGTTTTTAAAACCTACATAAGTAATGGTAACCTTATAAGGCCCACCAACTCTCATGTTTGAAATACTAAAATTACCTGTCCCATCTGTAGATGCAGTGTAACGGGAACCTGAAGGAGTATGTACTGCAAGAATAGATGCCCCTGGTAAAGTTTGAGAATCGTTATCATAAACATTTCCGCTTACAGAGGAATTTGTATTTCCCTGTGCGTAAAGGTTAGGATTAGCGCAAAATAATACCCCTAATGTAAAAAACAACTTTAAAAAATTTTTCATATTGTCTAGTTAATTAATATTTGGCAAAAATATAACATTTTTACTTAAATAAGTTAACATAACGTTAAGAATAGCATTTCTTTTAAACAGAATTTTTATCTCAAAACAATAATCACGCTTTTTTTAATTAAAAAAAAAGAGAATTTTCAATTAAAATCATTTTATATTAAATTATCCACACCAAATTACCAATTGCAAATACTAAAAAAAATAACACAAATTTAAAAAAAGTACTCTAACAGAATTACTTAAATACTAAAAAGCCCTGAATTAGCTAAAATCAGGGCTTTTAGTGTTTTATACCTCCATCAAAAACAGAGCAGTAATCAACCTTAAATGAAAATTGATACGATCATAAAAATCAGTAGCTTATTTGCTCCTATTTATTCTTCAAAAAATGATTCAATAAAAAAGTGGTAGATCCGTCATGTGTTTGAACCGTTTTCGTATTAATTTCTTCCAAGATAGAATTAGCCAATTGTTTTCCTAATTCAACTCCCCACTGATCAAAACTAAAAATATTCCAGATCACTCCTTGTACAAAAATCTTGTGCTCGTACAAGGCAATCAAAGAGCCTAGCGTCTCGGGTGTCAGTTTTTGGATTAAAATAGTGTTTGTAGGCTTGTTACCTGTAAAAACTTTAAATGGCAAAAGGAATTTTGCTTTATCAGCTGAAATTCCTTGTGTATCAAATTCAGCTTGTACTTGTTCTTCTGATTTCCCATGCATTAATGCTTCTGTTTGTGCAAAAAAGTTAGACATTAGTTTATCATGATGATCATTGTCGCCGTATAGCGGAGTTACAAATCCAATAAAATCTGCAGGTATCAGTTTTGTCCCTTGGTGAATTAACTGAAAAAAAGCATGTTGTGCATTAGTCCCCGGCTCCCCCCAAATGATCGTCCCCGTTTGGTAATTGACCGGTTTCCCATCCCGACCCACACTTTTACCATTGCTTTCCATTGTTCCTTGTTGCAAGTAGGGGGCTAATTTTTGTAAGTATTGCGTGTACGGAATCAAAGCTTCACTTTCGGCACCAAAAAAATTGTTGTACCAAATACTCAATAACGCTAACGTAACCGGCATGTTTTGGTCAAAATCGGCAGTTTTGAAATGCTCGTCCATCTCATTGGCTCCTTTTAGCATGCCGTCAAAATTATCGTACCCAACGGCTAAACTTATCGTAAGTCCAACGGCACTCCACAAAGAGAATCTCCCTCCAACCCAATCCCACATAGGGAATACGTTGTCTGGGTTTATCCCAAACGCTGTTACTTTTTGAATATTGGTAGAAACGGCAACAAAATGCTTGGCCACATCTTCTTGAGTAGCCGATTTTAAAAACCATTTTCTGATGGTTTCAGAGTTGGTTAATGTTTCTTGAGTTGTAAATGTTTTGGAAACAACCACAAAAAGCGTTGTTTCTGGATTTAGTTTTTTTATGATTTCATTTACATGATCCCCATCCACATTAGAAACAAAATGAACATTTAAATGATTTTTATAAAATTGCAATGCCTCAACAACCATAACAGGCCCTAAATCCGAGCCTCCAATGCCTATATTGACCACATCCGTGAACGGTTTCCCTGTAAAACCTGTTCTTTTGCCGGAAATTACTTCATTGGTAAATAATTTAATTTTACTTTTTACTTCATTAATTTCAGTAAGTACATTACTTCCATCAACATTTATTATTGCTGATTTTTTGGCACGCAATGCGGTGTGAAGTACTGCTCTATTTTCGGTTTGATTAATTATTGCACCATTAAAATAATCAGCAATAGCACTTTTAAGTCCTACTTCATCTGCTAGTTGTAATAACAACTGAAGTGTTTCTTGATTAATAATATTTTTTGAATAATCAATTAAAAAATCATTCCATTTCAAATTGAATTTTTTTGTTCTGGATTCGTCCAATTGAAATAATTCCTGAATCGACGCTTTTTGCATTTCGCTGTAATGCTTTTCAAGTTTTTTCCAAGCCGTTGTTTCGGTTGGATTTGTGGTATTTAAAGCCATTTATTGTGTATTTTGTAGTATTATTTTAATTTGGTAAAAATAGTGAAATTAGTTTTAATGCTAAATGAGTTTTCATTTATATAACAATTTATCAGGAAATACAATGAATAATGACCATCGTATAATCACACCACGTATTTGTATTTTTCAACAGAATAATTGTTTTCAATTAATTTTTAAGTGCTGCATTATAAGTTAGCCACACTATCCAGTTCAAATTTCAAGGGCGTTATTTGTGTCAAAAACCGACTTTTATTAGCGCCATTCATCGGTTCACCACTAGGCAATTTAAGTCTTAATGCATCTACTTGTCTTCCGTTTTTCCAAAATCGATAACAAACATGTGGCCCTGTTGCCAAACCTGTGCTTCCTACTAAACCGATAACCTGTCCCTGACTGACCCGTTGTCCGCGTCTCACGAGTATTTTTGACATGTGCAAATATTGTGTTGAGTAGGTTCCGTTATGTTTAACTTTTACAAAATTCCCGTTTCCGGCAGTAAAACCACTTTGCTCCACAACGCCGCTTGCCGTAGTGGTTATAGGTGTGCCATGAGGCGCCGCATAATCCGTTCCTTTATGTGCTTTCCATCTGTGCTGAACCGGATGAAATCTACTGTTTGAAAATCTTGACGAAATTCTACTGAATTTTATTGGAGACTTAAGAAAGAAATTTTTTAGTGTTTTCCCTTCTTCATTATAATATTGAATTTTATCTGAATTGGAGTTCTGCGCAAAAGGAAATGCGTAAATAATTTTTCCTCCATATTCAAAAAAGGAAGCTTCTAGTTCCTCTACACCATCATAAACGGAATCATTTATAAAGCGCTCTGTAAAAGTTATCGCAAAACGATCTCCTTTTTTGAGTTTCATAAAATCAATTGAATAGGCGTAAATTTTAGCTATTTTATTTGCTAGAGCTCCTTCAATTTTAGCATTGCCTAAAGTTTCCGACAATGATTCTTTCAAAACTCCACCAATGGTGCGTCGCCTAATTGTAATTGGTTTGGTTTTTTTATAAACAACTACCGCTGTGTCCCGCATATCAATCACGTAATAACTCAGCGCATCGGGTTGATAAATAAAAGCCTGTAAATTATGTTTTTTATCCTTGGACCTCAACAACGTAAAAGGCCTGTTGATTCTAATACTTCTTACATCAAACGAATCTCTCACTTTAGCAATAATATCATATACTTTTCGTTCCCCAATATTCTGATTTTGAATAATAGTTCCAAAAGTATCTCCCCTTTCTATAGTATCATTAACGATATTAAAATCAGCAAGAACAAACCCAAACTCACTCTTTTTAGGAACAAGTTTCACTACTTTTTCCGGCACAACTTCCTTCATTTTATTACATGATACTAAAGAAAAAAGTGCTATTATAATTATAAATATTTGTTTCAAATCTTGTTTTTTTTTATTCAATCTACATTTCTACTCCCCAATTTTCTAATTCGTGGCTACTCCATAATTCCGGGAAGAAAATTCTTCTTTGATATTTTGGATGCATGTATTTTTTCCAGTCACTCCCGCCAGTAGCTTCTCCGTCGCCTTTTCCACTTTGATCAATATATTTTTTTGCTGTATTAAGGTGTTGCATTACCCAAGTAATATTTACCGTATGGTCATAATGACGCATGGCTTGAATTAGTTCTGGATTTTTTTGATCTGATTCCGGTAATTGTTTGAATTTTTGCCAAATATTAATGGTGTTGTATTCCTCCATGTGAGCTAAGAATTCCTTTTTATATTTTTTTTCAAACTCCTCCAGTAAAAATGATTTTTTACCGCTGTGATACTCTTTTCCGGCTGCTTGCCAATACAAATGTTCCAGTGCAAACTCATACGTTGTATTCCGGTCAATGGTATCTCTATAACGGTAATCAATCAGATTTATTAGGTCTGTTGATGAAAATTCTATCAAGCGGTATTGCGCACTTTGAAAGCCGCTGGCCGGAGTTAGTGTATTTCTAAATTTCATGTATTGCTCCACTTCCATTCCATTTCCCATAATATCAAAAGAGGTGGTTAACATGTCAAAATAACGGCTGATTCGCATTAATCGTTCCGTGAAAAATACTGTATTAATGCTTTCACAATAGGAAATTTGCCGCATCTCCCAGAGAATCATTTTAAATATCAATTCATTAACCTGGTGATACATGATAAAAACCATTTCGTCCGGAAGCGTCGTTCTCTGAATTTGAAGATTCAACAGGGCATCTGTCTGAATATAATCCCAATAGGTGATTGGCTTAGACCATAATAATCCTTCGAGCTGTGTTTCTGTTTTTTGATTTATCGCATCATATTTAAGCTCAATTTCTTTTAAAATAGCTTCTGAATTGTCTTTAGTACTCATTATTTTTTTGTTTTAAAAGGATTTTTCAATCCTCTGTATCCCTCAATATCTGCCTTGATTGACCCTACTGCCAGACTGGCTTTTATCCTCAGCGGTACTTTATTGTCATCGTCCGAAATCCAGACAGTAAGACTTTCTTTCTCTTTGAAAACGCGTCCTGATTGTACCAAAGGTCTAAAAATCATAGCTGAAACAACGCCAAATTTAGTGGTAATATTTTCTCGTCCAATAAACTTTAGCTTGAATTTAGTAGTTTCATCATCAAAAAACATATCGATTGCCACTGATTCTCCAATTTTTAATTTATCGATACTAGGATAGTTTCTTAAATAATAAAAGGCCGATAGAATATCCTGAGTGTTTTTTGGAATGTAAAGTGTTTTTTCGGTTTTATGTTTATAATCTTTTACAACAACTCTGTTTGTAGATTGGTCAAAAAACCCTTCTTGATTTTTAGTATAGCCGCCTTCATCAATTTTTCGAACAAACTGGTACGGATTTCCTGTTTCCTTATCAATGTAGCTTTCGTATAAATCATCTACTTTAAAGAAAAAACGAGACATCCCCGTGGTGTATCCTTTACCAACAACATGAAACGTTTTTTTGTTGTTTAAAATGGCCTCTTTTACTTCCAGCGTGGCATAACCGGCATTGACTATTCCATAGTGTATCCTGAATTTGAACCACTCACCCACTCCGTAAGCATCTTCCTGAGGAGAATCAAAGCTTACTGTTATAATCAACACAAAGAATAAGAATAGTTTTTTCATCACTTAATTTGTCTGTTTATTGACTCTATTAGCAAATTTTGTTCCAAATATATCAAAACAAAAAAACTCAGTCAAATAATGACTGAGTTTTTATGCTATTAACTAACCAAAAAACTATAAACTATGAAATTTATATGAAATCAGGAAGGAAACCACCCCTTCCCTTTTTGCGAGTGCAAAGGTAGTTAACAAATCCACTTTTTTTTGTTAAAAAAAAAGTTTAACACAACATTTACAAAAAAACATGTTGTTTATTAGTTATTTTTTCATAATATGTAAAAATAATGCTTTTTTACAACGTTCCTCGCAATTCCTGTTCTCGCTCAATTGATTCAAATAGCGCTTTAAAGTTCCCCGCTCCAAAACCTTTGGCTCCCATTCTTTGTATAATTTCAAAAAATAAGGTTGGCCTGTCTTGCACCGGTTTTGTGAAAATTTGCAACAAATACCCTTCTTCATCGGCATCTACCATGATGGCTAGTTTCTCGATTTCGTTTAAATCTTCTTTCATCATTTTCATGTGATCTCCCAATCGCTCCGGAATGGCTTCATAATAGGTATGTGGAGGAGCGGACAAAAATTCAATTCCTCTTGCTTTGAGTTGCGATACTGTTTTGATAATATCGTCCGTTGCTATTGCGATATGCTGAATTCCAGGACCACCATAAAAATCCAGGTATTCCTCAATTTGCGACTTCTTCTTTCCTTCGGCAGGTTCGTTGATTGGAAATTTGATTCTTCCGTTTCCGTTTGACATTACCTTACTCATCAATGCTGAATATTCCGTATTGATTTGTTTGTCATCAAAAGAAAGGAAATTTACAAATCCCATCACGTCTTCATAAAACTTAACCCAAGTATTCATTTCGTTCCAACCCACATTTCCTACCATGTGGTCAATGTATTTTAATCCTGTTGGTTCCGGATTATACTCGGATTTCCATTCCTTATAACCAGGAAGGAAAACACCATTATAGTTTTTGCGCTCTACAAAAATATGTACCGTTTCTCCGTAAGTGTAAATTCCGGAACGTACTACTTCTCCAAATTCGTCTTTCTCTACCGTAGGCTCCATAAAAGAGCGCGCACCACGTTTCATGGTTTCTTCGTACGCACTGGTGGCATCTTCTACCCATAGCGCTGCAACTTTCACGCCGTCTCCATGTTTTCTTAAATGTTCGTGTATTGGAGAATCTTGTGTTAATGGCGTAGTTAATACAATGCGGATTTTATCTTGTTTTAACACATACGACGTTCTGTCTCGCACTCCGGTTTCTAATCCTGCATACGCCAAAGACTGATACCCAAAAGCCGTTTTATAATAATGTGCGGATTGTTTTGCATTTCCTACGTAGAATTCTACATAATCGGTTCCTAATAACGGAAGGAAATCTTGTGCTCCTTCAAATATTTTTTCGAGTCCGTATTCTACTGATTTTACTTCTTTGCTCATTGTGATTTATTTTTTGATTCGGCATCTCTAGTTTTGGAACGCGGTTGACGCGGATAAAACAGATGTACACGGATGTATTAATTTAAAATTATGTTGTTGTTTACTCTAAAGCCCTAGCCCTGATGGTCGAATTGCTCTCGCAATTACCTTTTTCTGGCTTCTTTAGCCAGGAAAAGATAAAGCGTACAGCAGGAAATAGCTTCTAATTACTCGACCCAAGATTTGTAATATTGACCGTCGTCCAATCCCATCGCTTCTTCGGTGACCATTAAGGGACGAAAGGTATCAACCATAACCGCTAATTCGTGGGTTTCTGTATGACCAATGCTGCGTTCCATAGCACCTGGCGCCGGTCCGTGAGGAATCCCTTTTGGATGTAGTGTAATGTGACCTTGCTCTATATTGTTGCGACTCATGAAATCCCCATCTACATAATACAAAACCTCATCACTATCTATATTACTGTGATTGTAAGGCGCAGGAATGGATTTTGGATGGTAATCGTACAATCGCGGACAGAACGAACAAACAACAAAAGTTGAAGTTTCAAAAGTCTGATGCACTGGTGGTGGCTGGTGTACCCGACCTGTTATAGGTTCGAAATTATGAATACTAAATCCGTATGGAAAATTATAACCGTCCCAACCTACTACATCAAAGGGATGTGTGGCATAAACGAATTCATGCATCATTCCTTCTTTCTTGATTTTTATTAGAAAATCACCTTTTTCATCGTGCGTTTCTAATTCTGTTGGCAAAATAAAGTCGCGCTCGCAAAATGGCGAATGTTCTAGATGTTGACCTGATTCATTTTTATAGCGTTTTGGCGTGTAAAAAGGAGCAAATGATTCGACGTAAAACAATCTATTTTCCGAAGTTTCAAAATCAATTTGGTAAATCATTCCACGTGGAATAATCAAGTAATCTCCATATTCGAAAGAAATATTTCCCATCATGGTGCGCAATTTTCCTTTCCCTTTATGAATGAAAATCATTTCATCAGCATCGGCGTTTTTATAGAAATAACTGCGTAAGGATTGTCTTGGTGCGGCTAATCCTATAATACAATCTTTATTGATCAACATGGCTTTACGGCTGTCCAGAAAATCGTTCTCCGGCTTTAACTCAAAACCTTTTAAAAGTAATGATTTGATGTTTTTTCCAATGGCAATTTTTGGTTCTACTGAATAGGATTTTAAAATTTCCTTTACCTGTGTTGGTCTGTGAACATGATATAACAAGGACGAATTACCGTGAAAACCTTCCGTTCCAAAAAGCTGTTCGTAATACAAACCACCTGTAGGCTTTTCAAATTGAGTATGTCTTTTTTGGGGAAATTTCCCCAATTTATGGTATAAAGGCATGATTTTTTTGCTTAAAAGTTAAAGTTTAAAAGTTTATCGTTTTATCGAAATAAACTTATTTAATTAAATCAAAAAAAATACAATCTATTCCGGATTCCTCTTAATGAGGAATTGCAGATATCCTAACAAACCGTTCCAAATTGTTTTCATAATAACAAATATCGGAATTAAAATTCAAATAAATTACAATTAAAACAAAAACCCAATACTGAACCATGTAAATCCTTTAGGCTGTTCCGGGGACCAGGAATATTTTATTTCTATAGGTCCAATGACTGTTTCTAAACCATATCCTACGGCATAGCCAGAATATTTTGGAATTGAAACCCAATCCACGGTCTCAAAAATCCGATCTCCAATATTAGCAAAATTTGCCGAAAAATTGATGTGGTTTTTTTTATAAAACTCATAATCTATCGTTCCTGTTGATTTTATATAACTATTAGCGGCCACACTTAAATAATCGTATCCATATAAATATTTGAAATTATTAAGCGGATTATATCCATATCCTCCTAAAATAAAATTAAAAAAAGCAACGCTTTCCTGACCAAAAGAAAACCCGGCATCGGTTTGGAATTTTACTGTAGCGTTCTTAAATAAAGTTGCGGCTACACCAAAATCTGCTTTAGCAATAGAAAACGGTTGAAAATCGCCCGTGTAATTGGACGAAAGCAAATAGGTTTGAATATCACCAGTAAAATACCATCCTTTTTTAGGAAAATATTTATTATCAAAAGAATCAAATTTCATGTAGCCAAAAAGACTGAAGTAATTACTGTTGTCAATTATTGGATCTACATTGGCGAGTGTTTCTGATTTTATTTTTAAATATTTGAGTTCGACTCCACCTCCTATCAGAAATTTTTGAACAAATAAAGACTGGAAATACGCTTGATTTGTCAAGTCCGTAAAATCTACATTAATCGAATTTATATCTGGATTATTAAACGTTGTACTGCTTATTTCTTTGGCTACATTCCTGTTAAATTGGTTGTAATAAGATTTAAAACCAAAACTCAAATTAAATCTATTTTCAATATAATAATCTAAATTGTATCTAATATTATCTCCTAAAACAATATCCAGAGAGGCTATATCATTTTTAAAAAGTGTTTTTTTACGGGTCAAATTTACCAAAACGCCACTTTTGAATAAATTATCATAATGCAGGCCAAATTTTAAGTAGGTTTTTGTTGAATTCTCTTCTAAATTTATGTTCAGGTCTACACCCCCTTTATTAGGTTCCAATGAATATGAGATAGAGCTGAAATTTTTGGTTGCATTGATATTATTAATGCCTTTTAATAAATCATCATAGCACGTTTTTACTCCGGGCTTAAATCTTAGCTTCCCTATGACATACTCTTTCGTGTAATTCTTTAATTCATTGCTGTTTATTGATCTTATTTGCAGGCTGTCTGACAGTAGTTTTAACTTGGGTTTTGTATAGGGATTGGACACATCAACAAGTTGTTTGAGTTGTTCATAAATGCCTAATGTTGCTTCCTCCCCTTTTCTTATTATTTCCCTTCCCTTGTCAAATGAGATCACACCATATTGTGTAACGTCTGGTCTAATATAAATATCGGTATCCGTTACATTTCTTTTCATTCGCTCTATAGATTGAAGGTTGGTGATTTGAACCAAAATTTTAGTAGCATCCTTGAGTTGTGTTCGGTCTAATAAATCATTTTGAACATCAACTCCTATAATGATGTCCGCACCTAATTTTCGCACCTCTTCAATAGGATAATTATTAACAACGCCGCCATCGACCAGAATTTTTCCATCAATTTCAACCGGAGAAAATAAGGAGGGAAATGCGGAACTGGCAATCATGGCCTGTGCCAGGTTCCCTTTGTTCAATAAGACTTGCTCTCCCGTTTCAATATTAGTTCCAATACATAAAAAAGGAATTGGAAGCTGGTTAAAATCTTTGATGTGTCTAACGTTTCTGGTAATTCTGCTCAATAAATTATAATTGTAGATTCCTTTAGACAAAGCTTCTGGAATTCCTATTTTGAATTTGTCAAACGGTAAAACCAAAGCATACAATTCGTCGTTTCTTTTTTCGTAAAAATTCTTAGAAGACCTGGGGATAAAATCATTTATTAATTCATTGAAATCGGTCGCTTGAAAAATAGAATCGATCTGGTTCGCGTTGTAACCTGAAGCATACAACCCTCCAATAACCGCACCCATACTGGTTCCGCCTATATAATCAATCTTGACACCCGCTTCTTCTAACACCTTAAGGACTCCTATATGAGCAAATCCTTTTGCACCACCACCGCTTAAAACCAAGCCTACTTTGGGTCTTTTTTGCTCCTGCGAAAACACCATCAAACTAGTAAAAACAAGAAATATTAGTGCGATTTTCTTCATAAGCAGCAATTTGGTAGTACTAAAACTGGACGCCATTGGGTATTATTTGTCCAGATTTAGATATTCTAGATTAATCATTGATCTATTGCCTTGTAAAATTCGGTAATTTTTTTGGCTTTAGACACACCTATAACGTCCGAAATTTCTTTTTCTGTTGCTAATTTCAATCTTTTAACACTTTTGAAGTGCTGGATCAAGGTCAGCATCGTTTTTTCGCCAATACCGGGAATGGATTCTATCGAAGAATTCAGTGCTGCTTTACTCCTTTTATCCCGGTGATGCGTTATCCCAAAACGGTGCGCTTCGTTGCGTAATTGCTGGATTATTTTAAGGGTTTCTGATTTTTTATCTAAATATAATGGAATAGAATCACCCGGATAAAAAAGTTCTTCGAGCCTTTTGGCAATGCCAATTATGGCTATTTTTCCCCGAAGACCCAATTCGTCAAGACTCTTCAGCGCTGATGACAATTGCCCTTTTCCACCGTCAATAATTATTAAATTCGGTAACGGTTCCTTTTCGTCCAGCAATCGTTTGTACCTTCTATAAACCACTTCGGTCATTGAAGCAAAATCATCCGGTCCTTCGACTGTTTTAATATTAAAATGGCGGTAGTCTTTTTTGCTGGGTTTTCCATCTTTAAAAACCACACAAGCCGCTACAGGATTTGTTCCTTGAATATTCGAGTTGTCAAAACATTCAATATGTCTTGGCTCTACAGGCAATCGCAAATCTTTTTGCATTTGTACCATAATCCTTTTTGTATGACGGTCTGGATCTACAATTTGCAGTTGTTTGAGTTGTTCAATTCGGTAAAACTTAGCGTTGCGAATGGATAAATCCAAAATTTGCTTTTTATCTCCTAATTGCGGAACGGTTACTTTTATATTCTCCCCCAAATCAACAGGAAACGATACGATTATCTCACGCGACAGCAATTGAAAACGTTCCCGCAGTTCAATAATTGCTAATTCCAGTAATTCTTCATCGGTTTCGTCAAGTTTCTTTTTGATTTCCATCGTGTGCGAACGAATAATCGAACCGTGCGAAATTTGAAGGAAATTCACATAAGCCGCACTTTCATCCGAAACTATTGAAAACACATCGATATTAGTGATTTTTGGATTTACAATCGTAGACCGCGATTGGTAATTCTCTAAAATATTTATTTTTTCTTTGATTTTTTGCGCTTCTTCAAAATGCATGTCGGCGGCCAGATTGGTCATCACACGCTTGAAATCTTTCATGCTTTCTTTGAAATTTCCTTTTAGAATTTCGCGAATCGCATCCACTTGCTTTTGGTAATTTTCTAAAGTTTCTAATCCTTCGCAAGGCCCCATACAATTACCAATATGATACTCAAGACACACCTTGAATTTTCCACTTTCAATATTGCTTTTACTCAAATCATAATTGCAAGTTCTAAGCGGATACAACTCTTTGATCAGTTCTAAAATAGTGCTGACGGTTTTGAAACTAGTATACGGCCCAAAATACTCCGACCCGTCTTTGACCATTCTGCGAGTCGCAAATATGCGCGAAAAAGGTTCTTTCTTGATGCACAACCACGGATAACTTTTATCATCCCGCAATAACACATTGTAGCGCGGCTGCAAGGTTTTTATTAGGTTATTTTCAAGTAAAAGGGCATCGGTTTCCGTAGGAACCACAATGTGTCTTATGGTCACGATCTTCTTAACGAGCACATTGGTTTTGGCCGTGTCATGAATTTTATTGAAATACGAAGAAACTCTTTTTTTTAAATTTTTGGCTTTGCCTACATACAAAATTTTCCCTTCCTTGTCGTAATATTGGTATACGCCTGGATTATCAGGTAAGGTTTGGATTTGGAGTTCAAGTGAAGGAAGTAGCATTTTAGATTGATTCTTTTTAATTTAATTTTGCACTCCAAAAATACAAATAACATTTTTCAAAAGCGAAAAATGACGCACTTCTTATTTCTTCCCGAATAATTTTCTAAATTTAGCCTTTAAACTTTCTATGAATATACGAGAACCTAAAAACATAACGATCTTAAAAGAGCCCATCTTACCGGGAGACAGCAAAACCATCAATATGGAAATTGCAAAACTCCATACCATGACCAAACTGAAAATTCCAATAATTGTGGAACGGTCAAAAATCAACGGGCCTACCGTGTTATTCACCGCGGGGCTTCATGGAGATGAAATTAACGGGATCGAAATTGTACGCCAGCTGATTGTACAAAAAATCAATAAACCAAAAACAGGAACCATTATCTGTATTCCCGTGATTAATGTCTTTGGATTCGTGAATCAATCCCGAGAATTTCCAGACAAACGGGACTTAAACCGGGTATTCCCTGGCAGTAAAACGGGCTCACTTGCAAGCCGGTTTGCGTATAATTTACTTAAAGAAATTATTCCACATGTAGATTATGTAATTGATTTTCATTCCGGTGGCGCCAGTCGCTTCAATGCCCCACAAATTCGTATTGTTCCTAATAATCCAGAACTGAAAGCCTTATCGGACATTTTTAACACCTCTTTTACGATGTTTTCAAAAAACATTCCCGGAACTTTTAGAAATTCATGTAACAAATTGGGGGTAAAAATGCTGCTGTTTGAAGGCGGAAAATCCATTGACATAGATGAAGCGGTCACACAGGAAGGAGTTGAAGGTTCTAAACGAATATTGCATCATCTGGGGATGTTAAATGCAAAGAAAAAAACCATAACCCCTGAAAAAGAGACCATTTATATAGAAAAATCCGTTTGGGTCAGAGCCAAATACTCCGGGATGTTTCACGGTCATACTAAAATTGGTAATTACGTAACAAAAGGACAACTCTTGGGCTCGATTTCTGATCCTTACGGAAAGGTTGAACACAAAGTAAAAGCACCCAATTCAGGTTATATTTTTAATGTAAATGATGCGCCCATCGTATACCAGGGTGATGCCATCTACCATCTTTCTCTTTAAATACGAGTATACAATCCATACTTTTGCATCCGGTTCAAAATAATAAAACATGAATAAAACAGCCTTACGGAAAAAATACAAAGCCTTACGGAACTTCCTTTCCGAAAATAAAATCGAGGAAAAGAGTTTGGCTATCGCCAATAAAATACTAGCGATTCCAATTTGGGAGAAAACCTATTTTCATATTTTCCTTCCCATAACAGAACAAAAAGAGGTTAATACAGAATTTATTCTTCACATATTATCTGGAAAAGATAAAGAGATTATTGTTTCCAAAGCTGATTTTGCCACCAGAAAGATGACGCATTTTCTTTTGACTGATAATACCCGAATCAAAAAAAATGAATATAACATTCCCGAACCGGTAGATGGTATTGAAGTTCCTTCTACTAAAATCGATGTGATTTTTGTTCCGCTTTTGGCTTTCGACAAAAAAGGACATCGGGTGGGTTACGGCAAAGGATTTTATGACAAATTTTTATCAGAGTGCAAACCGGATGCAATCAAAATTGGACTTTCTTTCTTCGAACCCGAAGAATTGATTACCGATATTTTTGAAGGCGATATACAACTGGATTACTGTGTGACTCCGAATCAAGTTTATAAATTTTAATCCGTACTTTTGTAACTGATACAATCCACTTAACTTATGAGAACATTCAAAAATTCAAGATTTGCCGTAAGCGTTATGGTTATTCTATTTGCAGTTTCCTTTTCAAGCTGCAGTATTCACACTGGAACCAGCAGATCATCCTATAAAGCTAAAAAACTACCTCCAGGTCAAGCAAAAAAAAAATATGGAGGGAAAAGCGCTAAACAATATGCCCCCGGACACAATAAAAATTAATACAAACAAAAAAGACTTGCTCAAATCAGGAACAGGTCTTTTTGTATGTTATAAAAAACGTCGAACCTATTCGTGATGAAAAGCTTTTTTGTTGAAAAAAATCAAGATTCCAACTCCTGTCGAAATAGCCATATCTGCAATATTGAAAATTGCATTGAAAAAAGTAAATTCTTTTCCACCCCAAATTGGCAACCAACTAGGTAAATTTCCGTGCCAAAAAGGAAAATAAAACATATCTACCACTTTTCCGTGAAACCAGGTTCCATACGGTTGATCCGAGAATAAAGTAGCCACTTCTTGCTGACTATCATCAAAAATAATTCCATAAAAAACAGAATCGATGATGTTCCCAAAAGCACCTGCCAAAATCAATGAGATGGCAACAATTAGATAGTTAGAACTATTTTTTCTTTCTATAGAATCCCATAGCCAGTACCCAATTCCGCCTACAGCAACCAATCTAAAAAGGGTTAAAAATAATTTTCCGTAAACCCCCGGAATTACTGTTCCCCATGCCATTCCCTCATTTTCAATGAAAAGGATTTTGAACCATTTGAATACTTCGACTTCTTCCCCTAAGATAAAATTAGTTTTGATGTAGATTTTAGTGACTTGATCAACAAGCAGTAAAATAAAAATAAGGAGATACGCTTTTCGTAATGACATTTTATAAATTTTAATGGCGCAAAAATAGCAATTTAATCAAAAAAAACGCTCCCAATGGAGCGTTAAATATTGTTTAACTAGTAGTTTATCGTTGCAGGTTCTTTGCTTCAATACTCATTGTAGCGTGAGGGACAATTTTCAATCTTTCTTTCCCGATTAATTTACCGAAGACTTTACACACTCCGTACGTTTTATTTTCGACACGGAAAAGGGCATTTTTCAAATCCCGAATAAACTTTTCCTGACGAATTGCCAGTTGAGAGTTTGCTTCTTTAGACATCGTTTCGCTTCCTTCTTCAAAGGCTTTAAAAGTTGGCGAAGTATCGTCAGTTCCGTTATTTAAATCATTCATGTACGCACTTTTTATCAGATCTAAATCAGCCTGTGCTTTTTTAATTTTCCCAAGGATTATCTCTTTGAATTCTGCTAAATCAGTATCAGAATATCTTGTGATTTCATCTGTCATCTTATATTATTTTGAAATTAATATCATTGTTTTTATTTCATCAAATGTTATTTCCGTACCGTTTGTTATTTCATCTACAAATACCAATTCACTGGTCAGTGTTTCTGATTTTATATAGGCTTCATTTTCTAAAATTGCCTGCTCTAAAAGTCCGTTTCTCTTCAGTTGCACTTTAATTTTATCCGTAACTTCAAATCCGGAATCTTTACGAATATTCTGAATTCTGTTTACTAATTCTCTGGCAATTCCCTCTTGTTTTAATGCTGGTGAAATTGTAATGTCCAGCGCAACCGTTATTCCGTTAGCGTTTGCTACCAACCAGCCTTCAATATCCTGTGAGGTAATTTCGACATCTTCTTGTGTTAAAATTACGGTATTTCCTGCAATAACAATACTTAGGCTTCCATCCTTATCCAATTGACTGATCTGTGCCGCAGAAAACCCTTGTATTTCCCTAGAAATCAACCCCATATCCTTTCCAAAACGGGGTCCAAGTGCCTTAAAATTAGGCTTGATTTGTTTCACCAAAACACCGGAAGCATCATCCAAAAGTACGATTTCCTTCACGTTTACCTCTGCTTTTATCAGGTCAGAAACAGCTTCAATTTCGGCTCTTTGATTGTCGTCAAGCACCGGAATCATTACCTTTTGCAACGGCTGACGCACCTTGATCATTTCCTTTTTTCGGAGTGATAAAACCAATGATGAAATGGTTTGTGCTTTCTGCATTTTGCTCTCCAACATTTTATTAACATAGTTTTCAACCGAAATTGGAAACTCGGCCAAATGTACGCTGTCATATTTTTCCGACTGTGTTGCTACAGTTAAGTCTCTGTAAAGTTTGTCCATAAAAAACGGAGCGATTGGCGCACCAAGTTTACTTATGGTTAACAAACACGTATATAAAGTTTGATATGCCGCGATTTTGTCCTGTGCGTATTCCCCTTTCCAGAAGCGTCTTCTGCACAAACGAACGTACCAGTTACTCAAATTTTCCTGAACAAATTCAGAGATTGCGCGAGCCGCTTTCGTTGGCTCATAATCTGCATAATAGGTATCTACATCTTTTATCAAGGTATTCAATTCAGAGATAATCCATTGGTCAATTTCCGGTCTTTCGCTTAATGGAATCTCTGCTTCTTCATATTTGAAACCATCAATATTAGCATACAAACTAAAAAACGAATACGTGTTGTACAAGGTTCCAAAGAATTTTCTACGTACCTCAGCGATTCCTTCTAAATCAAATTTCAAATTGTCCCAAGGATTTGCATTCGAAATCATGTACCAACGCGTCGCATCTGGACCGTATTCTTTTAATGTTTCAAATGGATCTGCGGCATTGCCCAGACGTTTAGACATTTTTTGTCCGTTTTTGTCTAAAACCAATCCGTTAGAAACTACATTTTTATAGGCAACTTTATCAAAAACTAATGTCCCAATGGCATGTAAAGTATAAAACCAACCACGCGTTTGATCCACTCCTTCAGCAATGAAATCAGCAGGAAAATCCTTGTTTGCGTCTATTTTATCTTTGTTTTCAAAAGGGTAATGCCATTGCGCATAAGGCATGGAACCAGAATCGAACCAAACATCAATCAAATCAGCTTCACGTTTCATTGCCTTTCCAGAAGCAGAAACCAAGGTGATTTCGTCGACTACATTTTTATGCAAATCAACTAAATCGTAATTGGATTCAGCCATATTTCCAATTTCAAAACCTTTAAAAGGATTTTCTTTTTGAAAACCTGCAGCGATAGATTTTTCAATTTCGTTGTATAATTCTTCAACAGAACCAATTAAGATTTCCTCTTGTTTATCTTCAGTTCTCCAAATTGGCAATGGAATTCCCCAGAATCTGGATCGCGATAAATTCCAGTCATTGGCATTTTTTATCCAGTTTCCAAAACGTCCTTCTCCAGTCGATTTTGGCTTCCAGTTAATCGTTTCGTTCAGTTCGAACATTCTGTCTCTAACCTCCGTGATTTTTATGAACCAGGAATCCAATGGATAATATAAAATCGGCTTATCGGTTCTCCAGCAATGCGGATAACTGTGGACATATTTCTCTACTTTGAAGGCTTTGTTTTCTTCTTTTAATCGAATGGCAATTTCAACATCTACTGAACGCTCTGGCGCTTCACCGTCGTTGTAATATTCATTTTTCACATATTTACCGGCATATTCGCCCACATGTGAGGTGAATTTTCCTTGTAAATCTACTAATGGAACCGGAGTTCCATTTTCATCCAGCACCAACATCGGCGGGATTTCTGGCGTAGCTTCTTTTGCTACTCTTGCATCATCAGCACCAAAAGTAGGTGAGGTATGTACAATTCCTGTTCCATCTTCGGTAGTTACAAAATCTCCTGAAATTACTCTAAAAGCATTTTCAGCATTTTGATACGGAAGCACCAATGGCATTAGTTGTTCGTACCGAATATCAACTAAATCAGCTCCTTTGCATTCTGCTAAAACCTGAAACGGAATTTTCTTGTCGCCTTCTTTGAAATTTTCAAAATCAGCAGGTTCTGTACTTTCAAAGAACCCTTTCCCGAATTGTTTTGCAACTAATTTTTTAGCCAAAATCAATGTTGCCGGACGAAATGTATATTGATTGAATGTTTTTACTAAAGCATATTCAATTTTTAGACCTACAGTCAAAGCGGTATTACTTGGCAATGTCCAAGGCGTTGTCGTCCAAGCGAGGAAATAAAAATCCCCAGCCCAGCCCTCCCCTTTGGGGAGGGAGTCGAGTCCGAAAGCCTTTGATACCGAATTTTCAGTTTCAGCTCCCTCTCCTTTGGAGAGGGTTGGGGAAAGGACTTTAAATTGTGCCACAACAGTCGTATCCGTTACATCACGATAACTTCCTGGTTGGTTGACTTCATGAGATGACAATCCTGTCCCTGCTTTTGGGGAATAAGGCTGAATGGTGTAGCCTTTGTACATCAAATCCTTGTTGTAGATTTGTTTCAAAATCCACCAAACCGTTTCCATATATTTAGATTTATAGGTCACATACGGATCTTCCATATCAACCCAATAGCCCATTTTTTCGGTCAAATCGTTCCATACATCTGTATAACGCATTACGGTTTTTTTGCACGCTTCGTTGTATTCTTCGATGGAAATGGTTTTTCCAATATCTTCTTTGGTGATTCCCAATTCTTTTTCGGTTCCTAATTCCACCGGCAAGCCATGCGTATCCCAGCCGGCTTTACGCTTTACCTGGAACCCTTTTTGAGTTTTATATCTGCAAAAAATATCTTTAATGGCGCGTGCCATTACGTGGTGAATTCCCGGTAATCCATTTGCCGAAGGCGGCCCTTCAAAAAACACGAATGGGGTGTTTCCTTCACGAGTGGTTACACTTTTCTCGAATATGTTTTCCTTCTTCCAAAAATCAAGTACCTCTGACGCTACAGTTGGTAAGTCAAGTCCTTTGTATTCAGTAAATTTTGTGCTCATTTTATCCTTTTCTAAATCGAGGTGCGAAAGTAAGGAATAGTTATGAATTATGAGTTATGAGTTACGAGTTTTTGCGTGAGGGATGGAAGAGGAAATCCTTTTATGAAGTTTACGAAATAAAAGATTGGAACGAACAGCCCGACCCGAAGTTTTTACGTAGGGTCACGCCCGAATTTCTAGGTAAAAACTTCTTTTAAAACATCCAGCGATTTTGGTTTTCTTGAAACTTTTATGGCTTTGCAATTTTCTAAAGTGAATTTGTTTTGAAAGAATTTGTATTAAATACAATTTCTTATCAAATTGAAGTATTTAACCCTTATTTGTCATCATCATCCAGTTCGAAAAAATCATTAACTGATTTTCCAAACAACCTTGATAATTTTAGCGCAAGAACTGTTGATGGCACAAAGCGATTGGTTTCAATTGAATTTATAGTTTGCCTTGAAACTCCTATTTTCTCCGCTAATTCCTCTTGAGTTAAATTTAAAATGGCGCGTTCTACTTTTAATCTATTCTTCATTATATGCTCTTTTTAGCTTTTTAAAGGTAATAATCTGCATTGCGAGCATAACTGCTAAAAGAGGAATATCCTTACTACCTTCTATTTTTGGCGTAGATGAGAAACTAAAAGTAATAGCATAATGAATAAATGGCAATATTAGATACAACAACACTGTTCCTATAACTGCATAATTATAAGATTGCAAACGAATTTTCGCAATTAACTCATCTTCTATTTTCTCTCGCGAAATTGAAATGATAAGTAATCCTAAAACCATATTAGTCAAAGCTATTCGCTCAAATAAATCATAGTGTTTTACTCCCACCAAATACAGCTTAAGCGATGTAATAATTGAAAGGACTGAAACAACAAATAATACTAAACCAACAATTTTAAATTTATTAGGAAGTTGGTAGCCGGTGATTTTTTCAATTTTTTCGATTTCCCCACCTTGTTTTACTTTTAATTCCATAAAGTTAATTAGTTAAAGTCTGCTTTCCATAAAGAACAACAAACTTGATTAAAAGACAAATATACTTTACTTTTAAACACAAAACTATATTTTCTCAAAAATTTTAAGTTTAAGAAAAAACTTCTTTTAAAACATCCAGCGATTTTGGTTTTTTGAAGCCGTCCAAGTGGAAACTGTAGTAATCGATCAGTATTCTTAAAATGATTTGCCGTTCGATGACATGGAATATTTTTTGATCGGTATCGAATTTCAAATCGATTAGTTTTTTGAACAAATTGCTTTCATGTTCCGTGAGCGAACTGATGGCATTGAAAGGCGTAAAGACACCTTCGTTCATTTCGAAAAAAGGCATGTCCATATCAGAAATATCCGGATAAAAACCCAGATATTTTGTGGTTTCCAATAATAAAATCAAATGAAAATTAGCAATTTCATCGTGATTGTCGAGCCAATGCAAAGCGGTTTCCAGAAAGGTAAACAGATGTTCATTTGCCTCTTCTTCGTGAATGGAATGGTGTAGCATTTCGGAAATAAACATTACAATCGTGCTTTTATAAATATCCGAATGTATCGAATGAAAAGGAGTCCCGATTTTTATTTCCTTGAAATTTTCTAAAGTACCTTTGTTTTTATGAACGGCTTCAATTTCGAGTATCGTCAAAGGTTGAAAATAAGCGATTTTTTGATTTGATTTTCGACTCGAAAAAGCATCCCGAACGAAGTACGATTTCAAGCCATGTGACAGCGTAAAGCATTTCACAATTAAGCTTTTTTCTTGAAATTTTAAAGATGAAAGAACAATGGCTTTGGTTTTTACGAGCACAATTTTAATTTAAAGATTGAAAAATTTAAAGATTGAAAAATTCATTCTTCTAAATTACCTGATTATCATTACTTTTTTAACTTTAGTTTCCACTCCGTCTTGTGCCGAAATAAAAATCATATACACACCGGAAGCCACTTTATATTTCCCAAAGGCGGTGGTATCCCATTCTATTGTTCCGCCTTCGGAAGTGGTTTCATAAACCAGATTTCCTCCAATATCAGTGATTTTAATGTTGGCTTTATCCAGTAATCCGGCAATTTTAACGGTTCCTTGGTATTCCGGTCGTACCGGATTTGGATACACATACGCGTTACTTAAATCATCATTAGCAGCAGTTGCAATTCCTTTGAAAGAAATCAGCCCTTTTGCAGTAGCAATAAAAACTTCGCCCGTAGCGCTATTGATCTCAATGTCATTGATCACATTGCTGGGCAACGGCGAGTTGCTTATTGTAAAATGATATTTGGTTTCCTGACCGTTTGGCGAGACTAAAAACAAACCGGAATCAGCCGTTCCAATCCATTTGTTATTGGCACCGTCTACAGCAATATCCGTAATAAACTGTTCGTATAACAATTCTTGGGCCAGATTATCGTCTGTAATTATTATGGGATTAGTTGTCATCTGGTCATCCGATTGAAAACTACTTACATTTGACAAAATTCGCAACCCTTTTGTAGTACCGATCCAGAGCTGGTTTCTGGTATCTATTGCAATAGTTCGAACATCCGAAACTGGTAAATTACCCAAATCAGCGCCTGTTGTTATTTTTTTAAATCTAGTGTTACTTTCGTTAAAACCAATCACACCATCACCATTCGTAGAAAGCCATTTGGTTCCATTTCTATCTATTGCAATTGTTCCAAAATTGTTGTCATTTGGCGAGTCCAAAATAGCATCCATCGCATAACTTTGCCATTGACCCGAGGGCCTCAAGACTTTCAATCCATTTTTTATTCGGCTGTTGGTAACCCAAAGATTTCCTGTTTTGTCAAATGCGGTTCCATTAATCCTGATGTCTTTATAATTAGGCCCTGCAAAGGTTAATGACTCTAAGCCGCTATTGGTTTGATTGTACAAAATTTTTGGCACGTCATTTTCTATTTTCAACAGTCCTGAGAAAAAAGAACTGGCATATACTTCGTTTTCATTGATTGGATTAACTATTATTCTGGTCATTGATTGCGCTCCTAAAACTGCTTCATACGGAATATTCAACCACCCTGTAGCGCTAAATTTACTAATCCCATAACTGTCTAACGGATACGGATTATAATCGGACGTATAATCTCCGTAAACTACCCAAAGCGAACTGGGCGCCACCTGAAGCGAAAATATATTGTTTCTTGACGGACCAATGGGTGTTATGTTTTCAAAAGTTACCCCCAAAGAAAGCGTAGTTGTAGTCAATCCATTTTCTTTTGTTCCAATAAAAACAGTGTCGCCTATTATAGTAGCACACGTAAAACTAATATTGGGTTCTGGCAGTTGATTGGTGTTTATTTGACGTACCAATGCCATTTGGCTGTTATAAATATAAACACTGTTTAAAGTTGTAACTACTAAATAATCATCCGATGTTCTCATATCCAATGCAGGTTGAGAAAGCTGGACAGATCCCGCAAACGAATCCGTAACCAAATTAAATTTATGAATATATCCCGAAGCGTCCACAGCATACAGATTTGAACCTACTGTTGTTATGCCAGACCAGATTCCAGAGGCTATTGTGGTCCATTGGTTAAAATCGACTAAATTCTTATTAGAAACAGCAGCTCTTTTTATTCCATTATTTGTGGCAGCATAAATAAAACCATTGTACAATGCGGTTTGGCTCACACTGATTTCGGCACCGGCATTCCCAATAAAATAAGTATCCCCAAATTGCATGGTGGCCAAATTAAATTGGACAATACCAAAATCACACGAGAGATAAGCTATCCCTTCAAATTCCATGAAATGATTGATTTTCTTTATATCCGAAGGAAGTTGTTTGTTGATAATATCGACTACATTGAGCATGCTTCCATCAACTTCATTAATCACGATTAGCAGTCCGTTTTCATATCCTACAATTGTTTTATTGGAGGCTGTACTATGAAATACCGACGAGATGGTTTGTCCGGAGAGTCCATCTACTGTATTGGTGGTTTTGATTATATTACTGGTTGTGTTTTTAGAAAACAACGCATTTTCAGAAGCAGCAAAAACGGCTGTTGCAGATACGGAGACATCTTTTATTTCATTATAGGAGAAATAACCCTGCCACGACAAATCGTTTTGAGCAAAACCCATTTGCACAAAAAGTAGCAGCAAAAAAAATAAAACGCTCTTGTTCATTATCTGTATGACTATTGAATTACAAATATAGAACAAACGAAAGTCTTAGCATTTTGTTACACACAAAAAATGCCTTCTGTCCAGAATAAAGACAAAAGGCATTTTATACAATAATTAAAGCTGATTTACACGACCCCTTGTGCCAGCATAGCATCTGCTACTTTTACAAATCCAGCAATGTTTGCTCCTTTTACATAGTTCACATATCCTTCTTCGTCCGTACCATATCTTTTACATTGATTGTGGATTCCTACCATAATCTCTTTTAGTCTGCTATCTACTTCTTCACTGGTCCAGTTTAAACGAATAGAATTTTGTGTCATCTCTAATCCAGAGGCTGCAACACCACCTGCATTTGCCGCTTTACCTGGTGCAAAAAGGACTTTTGCGTTTAAGAATTCTTTGATAGCTTCTAACGTACATGGCATGTTTGCTGCTTCGGTTACACAAATAACTCCATTTGCAATTAAGTTTTTTGCATCTTCCTCGTTCAACTCATTTTGAGTTGCGCAAGGAATGGCAATATCTGTTTTTACTTCCCACACACTTTTACCTCTGTGGAAAGCGGCATTTGGATATTTTTCTAAATACGATTCGCATCTGTTATCGCCTCTTGCCCTCATCTCTAGCATAAAGTCAATTTTTTCTCCGAAAATACCTTCCTCATCATAAATATACCCATCTGGACCTGAAATAGTAACTAATTTTCCGCCAAGGTCATTTACTTTCAAAGCGACTCCCCAAGCCACATTCCCAAATCCAGAAATGGAAACTGTTTTTCCATTGATAGTTTGACCTATGGTTTTAAGCATTTGTTCCGCAAAATAAACCACTCCATACCCTGTTGCTTCCGGTCTGATCAAAGAACCTCCGTAAGCCAGTCCTTTACCGGTTAACACTCCAGTAAATTCGTTTTTTATTCTTTTGTATTGACCAAATAGATACCCAATTTCCCTGGCTCCAACACCAATATCTCCTGCAGGAACGTCTAATTGTGGCCCGATGTGTCTGCACAATTCCGTCATGAAAGACTGACAGAAACGCATCACTTCCCCATCTGATTTTCCTTGTGGATCAAAATCCGATCCTCCTTTTCCTCCGCCCATTGGCAAAGTGGTCAGACTATTTTTGAATACTTGTTCAAATGCTAAAAACTTAAGCACTGATAAATTTACCGTATGGTGGAAGCGTATTCCCCCTTTGTATGGTCCGATTGCTGAATTCATTTGAATTCTAAAACCTCTGTTAACCTGTATTTCACCACTATCGTCAACCCACGGAACACGAAATATAATCGACCGTTCTGGTTCAGCTATTCTGAGAAGCAAATTTTTTCCGTCGTATTTTTTCTGTTCTGCAATAAATGGGATTACAGTTTCAGCGAATTCCCTAACAGCTTGAATAAATTCAGGTTCATTTGGATTTTTGGCTTCAACTTGAGCCATAAATTCATTTACTTTTAGTAACATAGATTATAAATAATTGATTAAGAAAACGATTTCGTTAAACTATACAAAGATACATTTTATAAAAATATTCAGACTTAGTTTTTCCACTTTATCAATAGAATTATTTTTTTATTACCCATTTGCAATCAATTGTGTATAAGATATACCATTTAATCTAAAATCACTATGACTTTCGTAAGTAAAATAAGAATTTGTAAACTTATTTATAATTTTATTTTTATTAGTGAATGATGTTTTTATATATTTGTCAGGATTAGAAAATTTATCCCCCTAATGATCAAACAAATAACCCTGCTTACCCTTTTTTTTTTGGGTTTTTACCTCATTCTAATGCACAATTCGGTGGTTTTTCGCATGAAATAGGAGTGGTTGTTGGGCCTGTTGCTTTTCAATCTGATTATGGGGAACGAAATGACCTTTCAACAAACTCAGGAAATACAGGTATAGGAATAGGGATTATTCATTATTTGAATTTTTCTTATAAAGCCGACTGTAGTTGTTATACCCCGGAAACGTATTTTAACAACCACTTCAAATTAAGAAGTGAGCTATCGTATAATAAAACCCACTTAAAACACTTTGGCGAATGGGTCGCTCCAGAGAGACCCTCACTGGAAGCAGATCAATTGCGCGCAATGACAGGAAGCACTGCTGTTACTAACATTGGGATGCAACTGGAATATTTTCCCTGGAGTATTCGTGATTTCAGTTCCCAAACAGGAAGCTTAGGGCCTTTTATAAGCCTGGGAGGTCAGTTTAGTTATTACAATGCAAAAGCTTCGTCCTCACTAGGCCCTTTAGGAACTCCGTTAACTACATTTCCTAAATATCTGACCCCAACTGATGGTCGTCCGTATGGGTTTTCTTCTGAAAGCGGATCTGTCTGGTCCGTGGTATCCAGCGTGGGAACCCGCTATAAATTATCTCCATTATCGGATTTAATGGTCGACTTAAGAATGCAGTATTATTTTTCCAACTGGGTAGATGGTTTAAATCCTAATCCGGAAATTTATAAAGAAAACAAAGCAAACGACTGGCTGGTCTGGTTTAATGTAGGGTATATTTATTATTTGTAATAATAATGGTAATACTTTCACACAACAAACCCCCAACTCTAAATTAGAATTGGGGGTTTGTTTTTATTTTGAAAAAATCTTACGCTAAGGCTTGTTTCAAATCTTCCAGTAGATCTTCGATATCTTCGATTCCTACGCTTAACCGGACTAAATCATCTGTGATACCAACTGCTGCCCGTTTGTCTTCCGGAATTGATGCGTGAGTCATCAAAGCCGGATGATTTGCTAATGATTCTACACCTCCAAGGGATTCTGCAAGGGTAAATACGTTAATTTTTTCTAGAAAAGCAATAGCATCTTCTTTTTTACCAGAAACAAAGGTAAACGAGACCATTCCTCCATAACCGCTCATTTGCTTTTTTGCAATTGCATGAAACGGATGGCTTGGCAATCCTGGATAATACACCGTCTTTACTTTTATATGATTGTCTAAAAAATCCGCTACTTTCTCTCCATTCTGACAATGTCTTTCGACACGCAAATGCAACGTTTTTATTCCTCTAAGTACTAAAAAACTATCCATTGGCCCTAATGTAGCTCCAGTTGCAAATTGTTGAAAATGCAATTGTTCCCCAAGTGCCGCCTCTTTTACAATTAAAGCTCCCGCAATTACATCAGAATGACCGCCAAGATATTTCGTGGCCGAATGCATGACAATATCAGCACCTAAGTCTAATGGTTTTTGTAAATAAGGCGTTGCAAAAGTATTATCAACTGCAAAAAGTATTTTCTTTTCTTTGGTGATTTTAGCAATTTCCTGAATATCTGCTAATTTCATCAAAGGATTTGTTGGCGTTTCTACCCAAACTAATTTTGTGTTTTCAGTTATCAATGACTTGAATTTCTCTATGTCATTCATATCCACAAAATGAAATTTTATTCCGGAATCTTTGTAAATACGGGTAAACATGCGATAGGTTCCTCCATATAAATCATCCATTGCTATAATTTCATCCCCTGCTTTGAAAGAACGCAAAACACAATCTGTAGCCGCTAACCCTGAAGAAAAAGCCAATGCTCGGGTTCCGTTTTCTATACTTGCTAATGCATTTTCCAGTGCGGTTCTGGTAGGATTTGCAGCTCTGCTATATTCATAATCCGGATTTATGGGTTGTCCGGGACTTGTTTGTGCAAATGTAGATGTTTGATATACCGGTGGCATAACGGCTCCTGTGCTTGGGTCATGGTGTTGTCCACCGTGAATCACTTTAGTATTAAATTTCATATCTTCTAATTTTAAAATGCTCGATTGTTTTACAAATTTACCGTTTAATTCATTCTTACCAAGCCTCAAGTAGGTACCATAGTATTTAATTATCTATTACAGGATGAAATACATTGTCTTATTTTCACTTATCCTTTTTTCTATCACACGGTGCTCTAATGAATTAGTTTTTGAATACCAGAATTTTGTAACAACAACTACATTACACTGCAAAAAGCCATGTCCTACAATAAGCTTAAAAATCCTAATAGCTAAAGAACTCCCAATTGTAGCAGACAGCATTAATAAAAAAGTATTTTCTGTACTGAAGAAAATTATTTATTTTGGCGAAAAGCCACACACTGCATCAAATCACAAGGAACTAACGACTGCTTTTATTGGTTCCTACGAAAAACTCCAAAACGATTTTCCGAATGATACCTTTGGATGGGAAGCTCAGGTTGAAGAAAGCATAAAATACAAATCTGAAAATATTTTAAATTATAAAAGTATGTCTGACCACCAGTCTTTCGGTTTAATTTACTCCAACAGAGGTCTTTTGGGGATCTGATTCTAAAAACACGAGGACAACTTGTTTTTAGAATCAAAAATTCAATTAGTCTATAGCTTTAATTCGGGATACCATCAGTGCTATCAAAAATCCAAAAATACCTATAAATGCGAATGAAAATCGCAGACTGGACAACTCAGCGATGTACCCTATAATAGGCGGACCCATCAAAAATCCAAGAAAGCTTACGCTGGAAACTGTGGTTAGGGCTACGCTGGGAGAAACGTTTGGTGTTTTCCCGGCAACACTATATACAGTAGGCACAATAGTAGAAACACCTAGTCCTACAAACATAAAAGCGAGGGTTGCGGGAATAATAAAAGGAAAAAGTACTGCTGTAAAAAGTCCTGCCGAAATCATGATACCACTTATTTGTAAGACTCTTTTTCTTCCAAATTTACGGATCAGTCCATCCCCTAAAAAACGCCCACCTGCCATCATAATCATAAAAGAAGTGTATCCTAAAATCACTAATGGTCCGGGTGCTTTGATAACATCTTTGAAATAAACGCCGCTCCAGTCAAACATAACACCTTCACTGGCCATGCAACAAAAGCCAATGACACCAAGCCAAATTAAACCGCTATCTGGTTTTGAAAACATTTTTTTCTTCTCGACTTGGATCGTTTCTTTGGCTTTGACCAAAAAATTATAATTAAATGCCATCATCAATAGTACTATTCCGGCAACAATCAAAAAATGAACATACGGAGTCAACTCAAATGCCAGCATACCCAATCCTACTAAAGCACCTGTAAATCCGGCAAAACTCCACATCCCATGAAAAGAGGACATAATTGTTTTTTTGAAAAGTACTTCTGTGTAAACACCCTGTGTATTCACGGCTATGTTAGACAAGTTTCCAAAAATTCCAAACACGAATAATCCCAATGACAATTGCCAAGCCGCAACAGCCAAGCCCAAGTTTGTCAAGCTAAAAACATAAAAAAGCAAGGAAAAAATCAAGATCCGATGACTGCCAAAACGAGTGACCAATTTACCGGAAAAAGGCATCACCACCAGTTGTCCTAGTGGCAAAGCAAATAAAATACTCCCTAAATCCCCTTCGCTTAGGTGCAATGCTGTTTTAATATCCGGAATTCGGCTGGCCCAAGTAGCAAAACACAAACCCATACCAAAATAGAACATAGAAACTGCCCAACGAATTCTTTTCAGATACGAAATCTTAGCATCTTTATATGTTTTCTTGAATTTAGCTTTCGTTTTTGACCTTCCTAAAAAGTTTAAATCTATCAAAGTGATTTGTTTTAGAATTTTATTGTGCCAAAATTACAAAAAGCAACGATTGGTTGTGTCAGAGCCACACATTTGATGCAAGCTACAACGTTATTGTTCATAAAAAGTAATTCCCGCGAATTCACTAATTTTCACAAAAGTTTAAAAAAATTAGCGAATTCGCGGTAGATTTTATAGGTCAATTACTTTTTTCTGCGCACTGCTTTGGATTGCCGATTCAATAATTCGCATAACCTGAACACCCTCTTGTGCCGTAACCGGTTCTATAGATTCATTTGTAATCGAATGATATACGCCGTCAAAAAAGTCATAATAATTCCCTTGAAGCGTGGGTGTGATTTCCTGAACCGTTTTGCCTTTTATTTCCGTGTGTAACAACCCTCTTTTTTCAACTGATTCCGTTCCCCAAACATCCAGATTGGGTTTCATTCCTAATTTTAATTCGTCTTCCTGTACATCGCCACGCGGTTTCAGGAATGACCCTTTTTTTCCATGAATAATATAAGCGGGAATCGCTTCCCGGACAAAAAAACCCGCTTTTAATCGGACACGAAAGTTAGAATAATACAGTAAAATATCGATATAATCATCAACCAAAGAATGTTCCCGTGTGATGCGGATGTCAGCAAAAACAGATTGTGGCAATCCAAATAAGCACAAGGCCTGATCGATTAAATGTGGCCCTAAATCCTTGAGAATTCCAGCACCGGAATTGGCGGTTTCTTTGTGTTGTTTTGGACTCAAAAGCGGATTGTACCGATCAAAATGGATTTCGGCTTCTATAAGATCTCCCAAAACTTTCTCTGAAATGATTTTCTGGACGGTCTTGAAATCACTGTCCCATCGTCTGTTTTGAAAAACGGCCAGTTTCAATCCATTTTCTTTAGCGATAGCAGCTAATTCCTGCGCTTGGGCAACCGTTGTGGTAAATGCTTTCTCGACAATGGCGTGTTTCCCGGCCAACAGCACTTTTTTAGCATATTCGTAATGTGTCTCTACAGGGGTATTGACTACCACCAGATCAAGATCATCCTCTAATAGCTCTTCCATCGTGGCATAACTTTTCACCGAAGGATAATCTTGATGAATCAATTTTTTACTTCGTTCCCAAGAACCAAGCAGCTCAAATCCGGGATGAAATTCTAAAAAAGGAGCATGAAATACTTTTCCGGACATTCCGTAGGAAAGCAAAGCTGTTTTTATTTTTTGCATGGTATTATTTTATATAACATTGATTTATACTTTTTAAAAACAAAACTCAAGTAAGTCGAAAGTTTAAACGTCATAAAGTCAAAAGGAACACTATTGCAAACAGTAGTTTAAAATCAATCTGTTGCGTCATTTTGTCTAATTTTAAAACACGACATTATACAGTGGCTGTTACTTATATGACTTAAGTAGCAAGAAAGATATATTGTCGCAATTATTAAAAAGATTTTTTGCCACAGATTGTAAGGATTAAAAAGATTTTTAAAATTACATAACGAATTAATCTGTGCTAATCTGTGAAATCTGTGGCAAAGAAATTTAGTGCTTTATTAAAATACGACATTAAATTTTAGTCATTACTTATATGTTTCAAAATTTTACTTTTTTGCTCTTTCGTATTGTTTTGGCCATTCGATCTCCGCCTTTAAGTCATGGGCAAATGTCAATCCTAAATTTGGATTTCTCAGGGACTCTCTGGCAAATAACACTAAATCCGCTTTACCTGAAGCAACAATCTCCTCGGCTTGGGCGGCATTAGTGATTAAACCTACGGCGCCAGTCCGGATTCCGGTTTCTTTTTTTATGCTTTCTGCAAAAGGGACTTGGTAATTTGGTCCCAACGGAATTTGTTGGTGCGAAACTAATCCTCCCGAAGAAACATCAATCAAGTCCACTCCTTTTTCTTTTAGTATTTTCGAAAGTTGTACAGATTCCTCAGCATTCCACCCGCCTTCTGCCCAGTCTGTTGCTGAGATTCTAACGAATAAAGGCAAGTTTTCCGGCCACTCAGCTTGAACTGCTACAACGACTTCGAGTGTCAATCGGATTCGGTTTTCGAAACTTCCACCGTATTCATCGGTTCTAAAATTAGACAAAGGCGAAAGAAACTGATGCAACAAATACCCGTGTGCGGCATGGATTTCCATCACTTGAAAACCTGCTTGAAGCGCTCTTTTTGTGGCTGATTTAAAGTCGGAAACTACTTTTTGAATTCCTGTTTGGTCTAATGCAATTGGTATTGCTTCATTGTCATGATAGGCTACAGCACTTGGCGCTACTGGATCCCAACCGTCTTGTATTTTAGCTACTTTTCTACCTCCGTTCCATGGTGATGCGGCGCTGGCTTTTCTTCCGGCATGTGCCAATTGGATTCCGGGAATTGAATTCTGATTGATGATAAATTGATTAATTTGCTGCATTTTTTCGATTTGTTCGTCTTTCCAAAGTCCCAAATCGCCCGGAGAAATCCTGCCTTCTGGAGAAACCGAAGTCGCTTCCTGAATGATTAATCCTGCGCCTCCGCTGGCGCGACTTCCCAGATGCACAAGATGCCAATCATGAGCAAAGCCATCATGAGCAGAATATTGGCACATAGGAGAAATTGCAATTCTATTTTTAAGCGTGATGCTTTTTATTTGGAGTGGAGAAAATAATTGAGATGACATAGTAGTAATTTAAGTATGTAATTAAAATAAAGACAAAGGGAATTTCCTTTTAAAAAAAGTAAAGTTACGGGACAGCAGCGAAACGAGGGACTGAATTTTCATTAATTAACAAACATTTAAAACGGTATGGAACAATTATTGCGAATTAAACAAATAGAAAACCTTACTTTTGTGAGTTGTAAAAGAACTAAAATTAAAAAATGGACATAGTTATCAAGCTTTCTCAATTTTTATTGAGCTTATCATTACTGATTATACTTCACGAATTAGGACATTTCATTCCTGCTAAACTGTTTAAAACCAGAGTCGAAAAATTCTACTTATTTTTTGATGTTAAATATTCCCTTATCAAAAAGAAAATTGGCGAAACTGAATACGGTATCGGGTGGTTGCCTCTTGGCGGTTATGTGAAAATTTCCGGAATGATTGATGAAAGCATGGACAAGGAACAAATGGCCTTGCCTCCGCAACCCTGGGAATTTCGCTCTAAACCGGCTTGGCAACGTTTGATTATTATGTTGGGAGGCGTTACCGTAAATTTTATTTTGGCTTTCATTATATATATCGGAATGGCATTTGCTTATGGCGATATTTTCATAGCAAATGCGGATTTGAAAGATGGTTTATTGATTGAAAATAAAGCGATGCAAAATGTTGGTTTCAAAACCGGTGATCATATTTTATCTGTTGATGGTGAAAAAATTACCCGATTTGACAATGATCTAACCATGAAGGTTATTATGGCAAAACAGATTCTTATTGAAAGAAATGGTGCGGAACAAGCAATCAAAATGCCAAATGACTTTGTAGACCAATTGTCAAAACAGGAAAAAGTACCATTGGTATCGATCCGAATGCCGTATGCAATAACATCTATCTCCGAAGGATCTTTGAACACTGCCCTGCAGCCTAAAGATATTATTACTTCATTAAACGGACAGTCCACAAAATATTTTGACCAAGTAAAATCTGTTTTAGAAAAAAACAAGAATAAAACAATTGCAGCCACTGTTTTAAGAGATGAAAAAGAGATAAAAGTACCTGTTATTGTTTCTAGCAATGGAGAATTAGGGATTACTGTTGGGTCATTAGGAATGGCTTCACTTGAAAAACTGGGCTATTACAAAATTAGCAAACAAGAATTTGGTTTCTTAGAATCTATTCCGGTTGGGATTACTAAAGGAAAAGATCAATTAGTAGGATACGGAAAACAGTTGAAAATGATTTTCAATCCGGAGACTAAAGCCTACAAACAAGTGGGAGGTTTCAAAGCCATCTTCGACATTTTTCCTAATACTTGGAGCTGGGAAGTGTTCTGGAACATCACTGCATTGTTATCCATAATGCTAGGTGTAATGAACTTATTGCCTATTCCGGCACTTGATGGAGGTCACGTTATGTTTTTATTATATGAAATCATCAGTGGTAAAAAACCAAGTGACAAATTCCTAGAGAATGCGCAAATGGTTGGTTTCGTATTACTTATAACACTGTTATTATTTGCTAACGGAAACGACATTTACAAGGCAATTGTAGGGAAGTAAAAAAAATTAAAAAAAAATTTATTTTTGCTTGCAGAAATCAAATTAAGCCCTATATTTGCACCGCTTTACAAGTGAAATAAACTTCATTAATAAGCACACAAAAACGTTCATTTTTTACCAGAATAAAAATATACAGTTTCCTTCTTAGCTCAGTTGGTTAGAGCATCTGACTGTTAATCAGAGGGTCCTTGGTTCGAGCCCAAGAGAGGGAGCTTTTAAAAAGACTTTACAGCAATGTAAGGTCTTTTTTATTTTAAAGCGGTAGTGGAAGCGGGACTTCAGGGTGATTCAGTAGATAAAAGCTAATTCTAGATTTTGCCAAGTTGCTAGGTTCGTTTATAAAAAAAAGGCACACTATTCGGTACCCATCTAAAATCTCGAGGTACCCATTTTATATTCTGACTTGTCATGCCAATTGTTTAACTCTAAAAAACGGAAACATGAATCAAAAAAAAACTACAATTCTAATAGTGCCTCTTGCCAAAAACCCACCTCCTTTTTTTAAAGAATCCTATCCTGCCTTTGCTATAATTTTACGCTAATAGTACATTAATTGTATATCTTTGAATTTCGATCACATGACTTATTATTTACAAATAGGTTCGGGAATAAATAAAGACACTTAATCCTGTTTGAACTTGCGGATTTTAATATCTTTTCTTTCGAATATACATCCAACACCTTTTGTTTATAGTTGCTTCGATTAAGTAAATAGTGTAAAAACGAACTAGAACTGACCTAAAAAAAACCAATACATAACCCTAAATTTAGATTTAATGAAGAAAATTCTTTTCCTCTCTCTCTTTTTTATACTGGCTTGTAAGCCAACTCAAAAAACAGTTATTCCGGCATGGGCCCCTTATGACGAAACCGAAGAACTAGCAAAAAATGCTACCAACGCATCAACAAAAATGCAATACAAATTGATCCAGTCAAAAATTCTGGATAAAAACACTATTTGGGAAAACATAACACAACAGATAGGTGCTTTTTCGGAAGACGATTATCAAAGACTAAAACCTTTAATCTTAGAACAAAACATTCCCACCATTCAATCCCATATTCAATCTGGCAGCCTTAGCTATGAAACACTGACACAGTGGTATTTATACAGAATTGTCAAATATGAAAATGATAAAGATAAGATGCTAAATGCAATTGTAGCTATTAACCCTGAAGCAGTTAATGAAGCACGAAAGAGAGATAAAAACAAATCCAATCACGACCATCCAATTTACGGTATTCCAATACTTGTAAAAGACAATACAAACGTTAAAGGCATGCCTACCACCGCAGGAACACATTTGTTACGAAACAATACCGCTGCAGATGCATTTATAATTACCCAAATAAAAGATAAAGGTGCTATTGTTTTAGGTAAAACAAACTTAAGCGAATGGGCTAATTTCCTTTTCCTGACTGGTCCTAATGGCTATAGTGCAGTGGGAGGGCAAACGCTTAATCCCTATGGACGGAAAATATTTGACACTGGTGGTTCGAGCTCAGGAAGTGGTGCTGCGGTAGCCGCCAATTATGCAGCGGCAGCAGTGGGAACTGAAACTTCAGGTTCTATTCTTTCTCCTTCGTGGCAAAATTCAATTATTGGTCTAAAACCAACTACTGGTTTATTGAGCCGAACGGGTATTATTCCAATCTCAAGTACATTAGACACGCCTGGGCCAATGACAAAAAATGTTACTGATAGTGGAATCCTTCTTTCGGCTATGAGTGGAGAAGACAATAATGATCCTGCAACCAAGAACAATCCAAAAAACATAAAGTACCTCGATGATCTAAAGTCGGGAACGCTGCAAGGATTACGATTTGGTGCCATTAAAAACTTTTTAGGAGATTCAATTTATAAGCAGAGTATCAATACCATAATTAAGTTAGGTGGCATAGTCGTTGAATATGATCCAGAACCAATGAACTTCGACGGTTTTGGCACCATACTTAGTGCCGACATGAAAGTTGATCTTCCTAATTATTTGAATAAATATGCATCAAATGAACTTACTATCCGCTCTATTGCTGACATTATAGCGTACAATAAAAATGATTCGATACTAAAAATTCCCTACGGACAAGGACGTTTTGAACAAATGCTAGCCGAAAACACTACTGAAGCAGAATTACTGCAAATAAAGGCCAAAATCAAAAAAGAAGGAGTCAATTTTTTTGAAAAACCGATGGTAAAATACCAACTCGACGCTATCTTATCCATAAACAATAATAACGCCGGTCATGCCGCTGCGGCCAACTACCCTTGCCTTACTATTCCTATGGGCTACAAAACAACGGGAGAGCCATGGGGTCTTACATTTATAGCCAGACCGTATCATGAAGACAGCCTTTTAAAAATGGGATTTGCCTTTGAAAAAGCAACAAAAATTCGAAAATTACCGCAAGACTATAAATAGTTTTAAAAGATTAAAATTAAAACTACCCGCATCTATTAAATCACTTGTACGTTGGTTACAACTTTAATTTAAAGCAAGAAGATGCAAAGCAAAATTGATATTGAAAACCTAATACAGAATCCTGAAATTTCAATGAGATTACTTGAAAACATATAAAAAGTTAATCATCGAATAAATCACCCGAACTAGCCTCAATAGCTATCGGTAGAACCTTTTTAAAAAAGACTTTACAGCAATGTAAGGTCTTTTTTGTTTTAAATTCACAATGAAATTAAGACATCACCTAGTTCAAAGATAGAAATAGGAAAATTTGTTGATAACCATTTTAACTTGGTTACAAATCTGTGCTTCCATGCAACGCCGTTTAACAACTACAATTACTACTAAATTAATTCTTATATTTGATAAATAACTAGGTATGTGTTTTTCCAATATGCAGTGTTTAAAACTAAAAATGGCAAATCCTTATTGAAGTTTAAAATTTAATAACCACTAACCAATCTATTAAAACCTATGAACCAAACTTATTTTAAAAGAATTAACTTTAGTATCGTTCTTGTCTTTTTTATAACACTTTCCACTAGCTTAGGCTATGCTCAAAAAAAGAATGTAAAAAACAAAACAACTTCAAATTTTGTCTCAGATAGCGTATTTAATGCGCTTAAATGGAGAAATATCGGACCTTTTCGATCGGGAAGATCACTTGCGGTAGCAGGACATGCCAACCACCCTTTGACGTATTATTTTGGTGCAACAGGAGGTGGCGTTTGGAAAACAATTGATGGAGGAAATGAGTGGTTTCCTATTTCTGATAGTATTTTTAAATCATCTGCTGTAGGTGCAATTACAGTTGCCCCATCTGATGCAAATGTGGTATATGTAGGAATGGGCGAAGCGGATATGAGATCCAATATCTCTTTTGGTGACGGAATGTATAAATCTGTAAACGGCGGAAAAACCTGGTCAAAATCTGGCCTCGATAAAGCGGATGCAATCGCTAATATTGAAGTACACCCTTCTGATGCTAACATCGTTTTTGTTGCAGCAATGGGAAATCCTTTTAAATCTAATCCGGAACGCGGTGTTTACCGATCAAAAGATGGTGGAAAAACATGGCAATTAGTTCTTTCTAAAGATGAAAAAACGGGCGCCATGTGTGTTCGTATCGATCCTACCAATCCTAGAATTGTTTACGCAACGCTTTGGGAAGGGTATCGTAACGGTCATTCTATGTCATCAGGAGGAAAAGGATCTGGAATGTACAAATCTATTGATGGCGGTGATACTTGGAAATCGCTTAACGAAAAACCAGGAATGCCAATTGGAATCCTCGGAAAAATGGGAATCGCTGTGTCTCCAGTAAATTCGAATCGCTTGTATGCTTTGATCGAAAATACAAAAGGCGGACTATATCGATCTGACGATGCAGGCGAGCACTGGGAATTGATTAATGAAGATAAAAATCTTTGGCAAAGACCATGGTATTACATGAATTTACAAACCGATCCTAAAAACGAAAATGGATTAATTGTATTAAATGTAGACGCTTGGAAAACCAGTGATGGCGGTAAAAGCTTTAAAAAAATAAATGTCCGACACGGAGATACACATGATGTATGGATAAATCCTTTAAACCCAGATAACTTTATAATTGGCGATGATGGTGGTGGAGAAGTAACCTTCAACGGTGGAGAAACCTTCACGGAATTAGACACACCAACCGCTCAATTTTATCATGTATCAGTAGACAATGAATTTCCGTATAATATCTATGGAGCTCAGCAGGACAATTCTTCCATTCGGATTGCTTCTAGAACTAGTGGCAATAGTATAGGTCCTGAATCTTGGTACGCCGTTGCGGGTGGCGAAGCAGGATACATCGAGGCAGATCCAACGAATGCTGACATTACATACGGTGGCGAGTACGACGGTCAATTGAGTTCTTACAACAAAAAAACAGGCCAAGGAAAAGATATCTCTCCGTATCCAGAATCGAATATTGGGGCTCCTTCTAGTGCTAAAAAATACCGTTTTCAATGGACGTACCCAATTGTTTTTTCGCCTCACAACCCAAAAAGAATGTATGTTACCTCTCAGGTAGTACACGTGACGGAAGATCAAGGTCATTCATTTGAAATTATAAGTCCTGATTTATCCCGAAATGATCCAAAAACTACAGGAGAAACGGGCGGACCAATAACTAAGGATCAAACAGGAGCGGAAGTATACGCTACTATATTCACCCTCTCAGAATCACCGCTAGAAAAAGGGGTAATTTGGACCGGATCTGATGACGGTTTAGTACATATCACTAAAAACAATGGGGCAAAATGGGAGAATATCTCATTACCAACAACAGTATTACCTGACTTTTCTTTGATTAGTATGATTCACACTTCAGAACACGAAAAAGGAAAAGCATATTTAACAGCCAATAAATACATGTACGGCGATCGTACACCGTATATGTTCAAAACGGTTGATTATGGAAAAAGTTGGACTAAAATAACCAATGGGATTCCATCTGATGAATATTGCAGAGTATTGCGTGAAGATCCTAACAAACCTGGATTACTGTTTGCTGGAACTGAGCGAGGCGTTTATGTTTCCTTCAACGATGGGGATTCTTGGCAAAAACTAAACTTGAATTTACCGGTTACTCCTATCCGAGATTTAAGAATTCAAAAAAGAGAAAAGGATTTAATCGTTGCAACCCACGGCCGATCTTTTTGGGTATTAGATGATATTACACCGCTTTATGAAATAAAAGACAAAACAGTAAAAGGAAACAAACACCTTTTCAAACCGCGTCCTGCTTATAGAATGCAAGGCGGACAAAGCGATGACATGAGTTCAGGAACTAATGCCCCAAATGGAGTAATTGTACGTTACTTTTTCAAAAAGAAACCTTCAACTGAGATAAAATTACAGTTTCTGACACTCAAAGGAGATACGATAAATACCTACTCTTCAACCAAAGACATGAAGGGTGAGCCCATGAAAATTTCCAAGGAATTTTATCAAGATCCAAAAAAAGAGCAAGCGGGTTTCATCACCGCAAAAGCAGGTATGAATTCATTTGTATGGAATATGCGCTATCCAAATGCAACTGCAGTTGACGGAACTAATGTAATGTGGGCAGGATCTGGTATTGGCGCAAAAGTAGTACCGGGATCTTATATTGTTCGGTTAATTGAAGACAAAACCATTATTGCAGAGTCAGCTGTTGAAATCAAACTTGATCCTCGAATGACCACGAGTGATGCTGATTTAAAAGAGCAATTTGACTTGCACCAAAAAGTAAATAAAAAAGTCAATGAAGCTCATCTCGCGATTAACCAACTGCGAAAAATTCGGACGCAAATTAATGGATACATAGCAACTGTAAAAGATACTGTGGCAGTCAATCAAATGAAAAAAATGACGAAATCGACTCTGGAAAATTTGGATAAAATTGAGTCATCATTAATGCAGCCAAAAGCTAAAGCACCACAAGATGTGTTAGCTTTCCCAATTCAATTGAACGATAAAATGGCTGGATTAGGATCCAATATTTCGTCATCGGAATCAAAACCAACCCGAAATGCTTATGTTGTTTATGAAGATTTAGCTATGAAAATAGATGCCGAACTCCAGAAAATAAAAGATATCGTGGATAACGATGTCAAGAAATTTAATGCTTTTGTAATGAAACAGCAAATTCCTGCCATTATTTTAGATAAGGAAATAAAATAATTAGATCGTATCAATCTTGTCAAATGGAGCGCAGTCGAGATTTAACTGCTAATCTGTCCCGAGGGGCGAGCCCAAGAGAGGAGCTTTTTAAAAAGACTTTACAGCAATGTAAGGTCTTTTTTGTTTTAAGGCTTTAGTGAAAGCCGGGCTTCGTGGTGATTAATTAGAAAAACTATCTTGTTTTGCAAAAACCGTTCTGTTTCAAAAACAGCAGTCATTCTCCTTTTAAAATTTGAGATAAATAGTGATCCTATTCTATTTTTAATTTAGATATTTACATTTAAAATTAATCAGATGATACGAAGACAGTTTATTGGTTCGGCGGCTTTAGTAGGTATTGCAGGTGCTTTTGGATTCACAAAACACTCCAATGAAAAAAATTTAATACACCATGTGTTTTTTTGGTTAAAGAACCCCCAATCGGAAGAAGATAAACAGCAATTGATTTCCGGCTTGAAAACTTTAGCAGCAATTCCAACGGTTCGCCAATTTCATTTGGGTATATTAGCTTCTACGGAAAAACGGGAAGTAGTAGACACTTCTTGGGACGTTTCAGAACTGTTATTTTTTGATGATGAAGCGGGTCAAAAAATATATCAGGACCACCCTATTCATCAGGATTTTGTAAAAAACTGTTCCCATCTTTGGGAGAAAGTTTTGGTTTATGATGCAATAGACTTATAGGCCTTGAATCTTGAGATATTAGATCAAATACTTTTACCATAATTAAGAGATTCTAAACAAAAATTAATGAATTCTTATTTTTTTCAGCCATTACAATTTTCTACTTTACCATTTTTGCAATAATCTTTTTTGCTTGATTTGAATTACCCCAGCTTGCGATTTCGTGCAAAACAGGCATTAAGCTTTTCACTTTAGCAAATGAAAATGTAATTCCAGATTTAGATATTGGAAATTATTTGAATAACATTCGTCGGGAAAAATTATTTGTTGTTGAGCAAAAACTTGTTGATGGCAAAATTTTTGAAATAGAAAGATCATATTATTTAGCAGAAGTAGAAATTGGAAATAAAGTATCTATAAACAATGAGGTTATTAAAGACGGCTCATATCAAATAAGCAACGAAAAAAAAATATATGAAGTCAAAAACAATACAATAATACAGATTTTTACAGTTAACATTTACAAAACTTCTTCTGAAACAGAAATTACAGTACATCAAAAAAATTACTGGGAGATATCAAAAGATGATAGCGTTTTTATAAACTCTGAAATTGCAGAAAGTCAATCATTAAAACTTACGAAAGGGAGGATTTTATTAATTCATGATGGTAAAATTAACCAAATAAAATGGAAAACAATTTTTCATAATTTACTGTATTTATATCTGCATTAAATTCTCACTAAGTTTCAGAGTAAATTGGGCATTTAATCGCAATAATACTTATGTCATGGGGTGATTATGTTTTTAAAGTTTCAATATAAAAACATGAGACAAATATTAAATGCCAACTGTAGAATTTGCAATTTTGAAACTGATTTTAAATATGGTGGCGGTCAGTTTAATTACCATGAAAACCGCCCTGTTTCTGCTATAAATAAAGAAACTGGACAATTTGAAACCGTGAACTATTATTTCACTTCCTTAATTGCACTGCTCTCTATCCAGCCTTCGGCTCCATCTGTTAGTTGCACTTTTTTCCATTTTTCGATGACTTCCTTCACATAAACTTTAGTTCCTTCATGCAGCACAAAAATAGATTTACCGCTATTTCTGGGTTCGCTTTTCACATTCGCCATTTCGGCAAAAACAATGGCTGGTTTTTCGGTATCAAAATGACTTTTCTCAATAATAGCTGCGACCAGCGCCATTAGTAAAAGAAAAACAGCCAGAAACATTCCAAAAAAGAAAATCCGTTTAGGAAGTGTTCTTTGTAAAAAATAGTACCCGATAAAAAACAACAAAAAAGCGGCAGCCAATCCTACAGAAACCCATCCCCAGGTATTATAATGATAAATTCCCGTGAAATCACGAACTAATTTTGCAAAACCTACTTTTGGGATTACTTTAATTTCATCAATTGTTCTTTTTTGAGCGAATTTCAGGTTGTTTATACTTCCTTGATCGTTTGGATTGAGCACTAATGCTTTTTCATAATTGTAGATCGAAGGCGCAACCTGATTCAATTTATAATAGGCATTTCCTAAATTAAAATACAATTCCGAAGAGTGCTGCTGGGTTTTCAAAACACTTTCATAGGCAGCCACGGCTTCAGTGTACTTTGCCTTTTCATAATACGCATTCCCTTTTTCAAAGCCGTTTTGGGCAAAGAAAAACTGAGTTGAAAGTAAAAGTATGTATAGTATATTTTTCATCATTATCTTTTTTTGCAACGAGGGCACAAAGGCTCATAGTGTATTTACTCAAAAATTAATTTTAGTACTTTTATTAAGCAATCTGTTTTTCCAACGCAGCGATGATATAAACTGCTTTATCAAAATCCTGTTGTATTGTAACACTGGATGAAGGTGCATAACGAGCCACTTCACAATTTTCAGTAAGCGCAATAAAATCGTTTACAGCTTCTGGTTTTGCATTTCGGGACAACAATAATTCCTGAATATTATTCTTGCTCATTTCAGAGGTTTCAATGTGTAATTTTGCCTTCAGGAAATTATGCATCGCTTTCTCCAGTGCAATGTAAAACAGTTCTTTGTTATTGATTTGTTTCTTGGCCACTGATAAATATTTCTTGGCCAGTCTATTATTCATTCGGATTCTGTTTCCGGAAATATCGCCATCCATAGCTTCCTTTTTCTTTTTGAATAACACAATTATTGGAACCAATAAAAAAGGCAGTACTAACAATCCAATAAACAAATTCGATCCAAAGAAATCCTCTTTATCAATGGTAACCAGATGGGTTTTTGACTTGATCGTTTTAAATTCTTCAACCGCTGCAATTTTATTTTTATTTCCAGCTGTAGCGGAAGAATCTGCCGGAGAAGGGCCATCAAGAATATGGATCATAATCTCTGGAGAACGGAGTGTTTTATACGTACGGGAATCCAAATCAAAATAAGAAAACAGCATTGGTTTTACTGGATAATTCCCTCTGTATTGCGGAATTATAGTATAACTGTCTGACATTTTTCCGCTCATACCGGAAAGTGGTGTACTGATGTCTTCGCTGTGAACGGCATCATACATTTCCAGCGCATTTGGCACAACTGGTTTTGGCAAACTGAACAATTTTAGATTCCCTTTTCCGGTTACGCTGACAACAAGATCCAGACTTTCTCCGTTTTTTAAATCGGTTTTAGACGGTGTGACTTTGAAGTCGAAACTTCCAACCGCTCCGGTAAAATTTTCTGGTTTTCCAGACTCGGGTAGTGGTTTAACGGTAATGGTTTTGGCTCCGGCCGAAACTCTTTGGGTCGTTTCCGTTAGTACCATTCGACCAAACATATCCCTTTGGTTCGTTGGTAACTGCACATCAACTGCTAATGATAGGGGCTCGATCTTAAGTTTTCCTGATTTTTGCGGATATAGCACTACTTTTTTTAGCACGATATAGCGATAATTTTGGCCTTTAAACATCCCCTCTTCGGCAGCAAGCTGTTTTATTTCAATATTTTGACTCCAAAAATCATTGTATTTTGGCTTGGTCAGTTCTCCTAAATTTGAGATGCCAATATTTGCAAAATACAATTTGTACACGACCGTAATGGGTTCGTTGATGTACGGATTTGTTTTAGACACATCGGCAACAAGATATAAGTTTTCATCCGCAGACACTTGTGAATCGTTTGGATCTCTGGGTTGTTGCGTAGCCTCAGTAACATTTATTTTTACTGGTGCTGTCTTATAAATTTGACCATTAAACTCTATGGCTGCCTGCTTGATAACCAAGGTTCCTTTTTGATTTGGCAAAAGAATATATGAATAGACTTTCTCAAAAGAACTTCTCCCGTTTACCCAGGACTGACTTACTTGCTGGCTGGGCCCGGCAACAATTCTAAATCCTTCAAATGAAGGCTTCACAAAATTATCCCCATCTACATTCATCATAAAATCAATACGCAACCTCTCATTTAAGCCCAACGTACTTTTGCTGACTTTGGCCTCAAACTGAACCTGAGCATTAAGGGAGCTGCACACCAATAAAACGATTGCTGCTATATATTTTTTCATTTTCAAACTGTCTAATTGAATTACCAATCCTTCTCCGTTTTAACTGGTTTTCCTTTTACTTTCTGGGCATTCACCTTATCCTGAACCTTCTTTTCTTCTCTATTTACAGCATCTAGTAAATTTTCCAGACGTTGTTTGGAGATACCTCCAGGTGCTGGTTTTGGCTCCCCATTTTCATTGGGTTTTGGCTCATTTTTATCTTTGTCCTGATCGCCTTTATCGTCTTTTTTATCTTCCTCTTTTTTGTCTTTCTTCTCGTCCTTTTTATCGTCTTTCTTGTCTTTATCTTTATCTTTCTTGTCGTCTTTTTTCTTGTCATCCTTTGGCGGATTGTCTTTCAGCATTTTTTTGGCCAAAGCAAAATTATAACGGGTTTCCTCATCGGTTGGGTCATTTCGCAAGGCGTTTTTATACGCTTCTACCGCCTGAGTATAATCCTTTTCATTCATGAATACGTTTCCCAAATTATGCAGGGCTCTGTGTTTTTGAGGTCTCGTTTTTGAATTTTTAAATGCTTTGGCGTACGCAAATTTGGCTTCTCCAGACTGCTTTTGCTTGTAAATACTATTTCCAAGATTGAAGGACGCAGCGGTACTATTAGGGAATTTTGAATCCGAAATTCTGTAATTAGCCTCTGCCTCTGCGAATTTATTTTCCGCATATTCTGCATTTGCTTTAGGCAAAATTCGGTCTTTTTGTTGTGCGTACAAACCGGCCGTTCCGCAGAAAGCAATCATTAAAAAAGCAATTATGATAATTTTAAATCTTTTCATTTATTGTATCTATAAATCCAGAAGGTTAAGAACCTTTAGGAAATAATTATTTATTTTCGTTAAATAAATTCAATTTCTTAACCCAGTTTGTTTTTCTCTCCAATAGAAAGACATCCACAAATAACAGCAAGAAGGCAAACCCCAAAAACCATTGAAATTGCGATTGAAAATCCGCCATTTCCGTCGCTTCAAATTCGGTTTTTTGAATATTATTCAATGCATTTTTTACATATTCAAGCACTTCTTTGGTATTATTTCCGTTTACATAACCCCCTTTTGTGGCTTTAGCAATCGCTGTCAGACTTTCTGGAACCAACTTCGTTATAACCACTTGGTTGTTATTGTCTTTCTTGAAACCTTCAATAATTCCATTTCTTTTCAATGGGATTGTACCTCCTTTTTCAGTTCCAACACCAATTGTAATAATTTTAATTCCCAACTTATTGGCTTCTTCAGCCGCTTCTTCAGCACCTTCATTATGGTCTTCACCATCCGAAATCATGATCAATAACTTACTCGTTTTTTTATCATCAAAATAGGTTGACGATAATTTGATTGCCTCGTTGAACGATGTTCCTACGGAGGAAACCATATCAGTATTCATGCTTTGCAAAAACATTTTTGCAACGCTGTAATCCGTAGTGATGGGCAATACCGGAAAAGCACTTCCGGCATACGCCACAATACCTATCCTATCGCTTCCTAACTGGTTGATGATTTGTGAGACAATTTGCTTGCTTTTGTCCAATCGATTGGGCGCAACATCTTCGGCCAGCATACTTTTAGAAACATCCATTGCAAAAACAATGTCAATCCCTTCCCGTTTTACGGTTTCCATCTTGGTGCCAATCTTTGGGTTTACCAAAGCAAAAATCAGCCCAAGAAAAGCTAAAATCAGCACGACTATTTTTAATACTGGCTTAAAAACGGAACTTTCCGGACTTAATTTTTTTACCATTTCTAAATCTCCAAACTCGCGCTGTTTCTTTCTTTTCCAATATAAATTGGCCAGAAAAACCAACACTAAAAGAGGCAGTATAAAAAGAAGGTATAAATATTTTTTTTCGTCTAATTCCATTTTTAATTTTAGATTTATGAATTTTGATCTTAGATTTTTACCCTAAATCAAAATTCTAAACTTGGTCATTCTAATTCCAATATTCCAGTTCGTGCTCCCTTCCCTTCGGGGAGGGCTGGGGTGGGGATTTTATATAAAGCTTTTAAAAACTGTATTCCTTAGTCCTACTTCCAGCAACAACAAAAAACCGGCAAACCATATAAAAGGCCTGAATTTTTCATCGTAATCATAGAATTTTAATTCTTCTATTTCTGTAGTTTCCAGTTTATTGATGGAGGCATAAATTTCGGCCAGCTTGCTATTGCTGGTGGCTCTAAAATATTTTCCGTCCGTTTTTCTGGCAATACTTTTCATTAATTGTTCGTCGATTTCCACTTTCATCATTTGGAATAAAAACGTTCCATTAGGTGCTATTTTATAGGGAAACATGGCCATTCCGTTAGTTCCAATTCCTACTGTGTATACTTTTATTCCATATTGCTTGGCGATGTCTGAGGCTGTTTCCGGCTCAATGAACCCAGCATTATTCACACCATCTGTCAAAAGAATAATGACTTTACTTTTGGCTTTACTGTCTTTTAATCGGTTTACGGCAGTGGCTAATCCCATCCCGATTCCGGTTCCGTCCTGCAAAACAGTATCGTATTTTATAGTGCTAATCGCATTTAGGATTACTGCTTTATCGCTGGTCACCGGTGTTTTTGTGTACGCTTCCGAGGCATACACCACTAATCCTATTCTGTCATTTGGTCGTTCTTCAACAAAATCAGCTGCGACTCTTTTCAATGCTTCCATTCGGTTTGGTTTCAAATCTTTGGCCAGCATACTCCCAGAAACATCCATTGCCATAACAATATCAATTCCTTTAGTTGTTTTTGTTCTACTGCTTACATCCACCGTTCTTGGCCTGGCCATGGCAACAATTAAAGAACACAATGCTAAAACCCGTAATACATTCAACAGTGGCTTTAACTTTGTCAAATACGACTCTGCGCCTTTAAATCCTGCTATAGAACTAATTTTTAATGTTGCGATCTGTTCGTTTTTTGTCCAAAGCAACCAGACAATCACAACTGGAATCAGTAGAAACAGCCAAAAAAATTCTGGGTTCAAAAAAGTTATTTTATCCATTATTTACTTGCTTGTTTTAATTCGACCGAGTTCAAAACTCGTTCTGAGATTTCATTGCCATAGGTATCTCCTTCTTCATGAAAAAGTAAAATTTGTTGTAATCCACCTTCCTGACTGAACAATACTGCTTCATAGTACATTTTTACACCTGTCGCATCACCGCCATCAACTTGGGAAAAAGTGCCGTAGGCTTTAATCCCTTTGACCCCTTCTTTGGTTTCAAATTCTTCTTGTTTAACAATCATATTTTGAGCTCCTTGGGATTCTAATGATTGCAATATCCCGTCCATCGATTTAGCCAAATCAATTTGCGTTTCTGCTTTGAATTTTAACGTAGAAACCATCACATAAAAACGATCTAAAACACTACCATACACAAACGATTGCATCTCTTTAATCAATGCCATTCCATTTTTAGGAAGCGTTTTAGTCAGATCTATTCTCTTGAGTACTTTTGGTGTTTCTATGATAATTCCTGGATTTCCATATTCACTTTTTACCCATTCGCCTTCTAATAATTCTTTTGTAGGATGACCAATGATATTGTCTTTCACATAACTAAACCCTTTGGTAACAATAAAAAAAGTGGTGGTCGCTGCCAATAAAAAAAGTACAATAGCGCTGGCCGTAAGAATCCGTTTATTTCTTTGTTTGCGCAACTGAATTTGAATTTGTTTTTGTCTTTGTGCTTCATTCAACAGTATCTCTTCTGCTTCTGGAACTTCCAGCGGAATGGAGCTGTCCAGGGTTAAAATTGCTTTTTGAATTTTATTTCGGTCTTCGGTTATTTCAAAATCCAATGGTTTCGATTTGGCAAATTTCACTAAATCGGCTTGTTTCAAAACACGCTCCAGATTATCGATAATTTCCTTCGAAAGCGTCATTTTCTTTTTGACAGAAGCCGCTCTAAGTCCAAGAATCAGCTCTGATGTAGTACTTTCCATAGCTGGAATTTCTATGGCTTCTTCAATATAATTTCGGGCAATATCAGTCAATTCACTGTAATAGGCTTTGACTTCTCCTTTTTGCCAAAGTTCTTTTTTCTCCAAAGAATCCAGCAAACTAGTCGCTCTTTCTATAGGCGTTTTATAAATTTCTTTGTGTAGTTTTTTCTCTTGTCGTTTTTTAATAAACCAATAAATACACGCTCCTATACCACCAATCAAAGCAACAATCAGCAGGTATTTCCACCAATCCCCAATTGAATTATCCGCAGGAGCAATGTCCTTGATGTCGTACATTTTTTGTTTCAAAGTATCCACTTGAACATTCGCTACCTCAACCAAAAGCGAATCCGTAAAAAACGGTTTGCTGTTGATAAAAATCTTGATACTTGGAACCACATATCTGCCAGAATCAAATTGGGTCAACCCGTATTTCTTGATTAATTCATAACGGCCGTCCATTTTGACCGTATCAATAGGATACGACTGAATCACCTCTAAAGCGCCAAGGTTTTTTAAGTTTGGAAAAATGACCTTAGACGAAGTATCAACAGTAGTTTTTATAGATAATTTAAATTCGGCACCAATTTTATTTTTAATTGTATCAATACTTGTGACTACTTGCTTTTGTTGTGCAAAAACAGCCGTAGAAAGCAGCAATAGTAGGTATAATTGTTTTTTCATCTTTTATTATTGAACCCTTATCTCGATTTAAAATAACTCAGCAATTTAGTCACATAACTTTCATCAACTCTTGTGTTTACCACACCTGAACCTGATTTACTGAATGTTTCTTTAAAATAGGTTACTTTATTATGGTACTGTTTTTCATAATTCATTCGCACTGCTTTCGAGCTGGTATTTATCAATTCAATTGCTCCGGTTTCGGCATCAAGCATAGAAACCATCCCTAAATTCGGCATTTTTTCTTCCCGAATGTCGTACACGCGAATCCCAGTTATATCGTGTTTTTTAGAGGCTATTTTTAATGTATGTTCATACTCTTCCGACATGAAATCAGAAATTACAAACACAATAGCTTTCTTTTTCTGGGTTCCCGATAAAAATTTTAAGGCTTGGGCAAGATCTGTTTTACGGCTTTTGGGCTGAAATTCGATCAATTCCCTGATGATGCGCAATACATGCGATCTTCCCTTTTTTGGCGGAATATACAATTCGATTGCGTCAGAAAACAAAATTAAACCTATTTTATCATTGTTTTGTGTGGCTGAAAAAGCCATTGTTGCCGCAATCTCCGTAACAATATCTTTCTTGAATTGATTTTTCGAACCAAAACTTTCTGATCCTGATATATCCACCATCAACATCATGGTCAATTCCCGTTCTTCCTCAAACACTTTTACGTGCGCTTCATTGTATCGCGCCGTAACATTCCAATCAATAGCACGAATATCATCTCCAAACTGGTATTGACGCACCTCGCTGAACGTCATTCCGCGCCCTTTAAAAGATGTGTGGTATTCCCCCGAAAAGATGTGATCGCTCAATCTTCGGGTTTTGATTTCTATTTTTCGTACTTTTTTTAAGAGGTCTTTTGTATCCATTTCTTTGGTAATGAGTGAGAAGTGAGTGGTGAGTAGCAACCAAAAAAGGCTAATTACTATTCACTTTTTACTATTCACTTTTATGGCACTTCTATTTCGTTTACAATTTTGTTAATGATATCGACTGAAGTAATGTTTTCGGCTTCTGCTTCGTAGGTAACACCAATTCTGTGACGCAATACATCATGCACTACCGCCCGAACATCTTCTGGAATTACATAACCGCGACGTTTGATAAAAGCGTAACATTTTGCAGCATTTGCTAAATTGATGCTTCCTCGAGGAGATGCTCCAAAACTGATTAACGGTTTCAAATCAGCCAATTTGTATTTCTCCGGGTACCGTGTGGCAAAAACGATATCCAGAATGTATTTCTCTATTTTTTCATCCATGTATACTTCCCGAACGGCTTCCTGTGCACGCAAGATTTGCTCTACTGAAACTACTGGATTAACTTTTTCATAACTCCCTTTCAGGTTCTGGCGAACAATCAAACGTTCGTCTTCCATTTTTGGGTAATCAATAACCGTTTTCAACATAAAACGATCCACCTGGGCTTCAGGCAATTGGTACGTTCCTTCTTGTTCAATAGGATTTTGAGTAGCCAAAACCAAGAATGGACGGTCTAGTTTGAAAGTAGTGTCTCCAATAGTTACTTGCTTTTCCTGCATGGCTTCCAGTAAGGCGGATTGTACTTTGGCAGGTGCACGATTTATCTCATCCGCAAGGACGAAATTAGCAAAAATTGGTCCTTTTTTTATCGAAAACTCATTTTGCTTAATATTGTAAATCATTGTTCCCACAACATCCGCAGGCAATAAATCCGGCGTAAATTGTATTCTGCTGAAAGAACCATGTACCGCTTGTGAAAGCGTATTGATCGCTAATGTTTTTGCTAATCCGGGAACTCCTTCTAATAAAATATGACCCTGACCCAAAAGTCCAATCAACAAACGCTCCACCATGTGCTTTTGACCTACAATAACCTTGTTCATTTCCATTGTGAGAAGGTCTATAAAAGCACTCTCTCTTTCAATTTTTTCATTGATTGCTCTGATGTCTAAAGCCGCTGTATTTTCTTCCATTTTATTATTTTTAAAACCTTGAATTTAATGCCGTCGTTTTGAAGGTGCAAATTGAATTTTTTTTTAGAAGTAAGATGTTAAAAAATGGTTAAAACTTCGACAAAAGACTTAATTTTAAGGCCGAATTATGATACAATTTTTATATTTTTAAGAACTTTGGAAAATATATTTCGAATTTGAAGATTTACGCATTTTAATAAAAAATAAAAAACATGAATAAAACTAAATTATCACCCATTGTAGCAGGCGTCATGAACTGGGGGATTTGGGATAAAAATCTCAATACCAAAGAAATGGAAAACATGATTAATGTGTGTTTAGAAAATAAAATCACCACTTTTGACCATGCTGATATCTACGGGGATTACACCACCGAGTCTGATTTTGGAAAAGCATTTGCAGCCAGCAGTATTGACCGGGAAAAAATGCAATTGATATCCAAATGCGGAATCCAAATGGTGACCGAAAACCGGAACAATACGATCAAACATTATGAATATTCAAAAGAGTACATCATCTGGTCCGTTGAAAACTCCTTAAAAAACCTGCATACCGATTATTTAGACGTGCTTTTACTACACAGACCCAGTCCTTTGATGCAGCCGGATGAAATTGCCGAAGCCGTTTTGAAGCTAAAATCAGAAGGGAAGATCATCGATTTTGGAGTTTCTAATTTCACTTCTACACAAACCGAATTAATTGGTCAAAAAACAGAAGTCTTGTACAATCAAGTCCAATTTTCGGCCACTAATTTCGAACCTATGGTGGATGGAAGTTTTGATTATATGCAGGCCAATAACATTCGGCCTATGTCTTGGAATCCACTTGGATCTGTTTTCAGAAAAGATATTCCGCAAACCCATCGCTTAAAAAAATTATTGGCGACCTTAGTTTCAAAATACCATTTAGGCTCCGACTCGATTTTGCTGTCCTGGATTTTAAAACACCCTGCTCAAGTAATTCCTATTGCCGGAACGGTAAATGTAGCCCGAATCCAATCCTTGATGAAAGCCGTTGAATTAGAATTAGACAAAGAAGATTGGTTTGCTATTTGGGCAGCAAGTATGGGAACAAATGTAGCCTAGAATCCCTATTCAACTCAACAACTTTAGAATCAAAAAAGAAAAAAATTTCATGACTAAAACAGCCTTAGTGACCGGAGCCACCAGCGGAATTGGTAAAGCAACAGCACAAATATTAGCTAAAAATAACTATCAGATTATTCTTTGCGGACGCCGTGAGGACCGATTGACTGAACTCAAAAAGGAGCTTTCAGCATTTACCAAAGTGCATACGTTGTCTTTTGACGTTCGAGATAAAAAAGCGGTTTTCGAAAGCATCAATTCTATTCCGGAAGTCTTTGCTACAATTGATGTTTTGATTAATAATGCCGGAAATGCACATGGTTTAGACCCCATTCAAAAAGGAGATTTAGACGACTGGGATGCCATGATTGACATCAATGTAAAAGGACTTTTGTATGTCTCAAAAGCCATAATCCCACAAATGATCGAACGAAAATCAGGTCATATTATCAACATTGGGTCCATAGCCGGAAAAGAAGTATATCCAAACGGAAACGTCTATTGTGCTTCCAAACATGCTGTTGATGCCTTAAACCAAGCTATGCGAATGGACTTGAATCCTTATGGAATCCGGGTGGGAGCCATTCATCCCGGTGCCGTGGAAACAGAATTCAGTGAAGTGCGTTTCAAAGGCGATACAGACAGAGCCGCCAATGTATACAAAGGTTTTGAGCCATTACATCCTGAAGACATTGCTGACATTATTCACTTTGTAGTTTCCAGACCGTACCATGTAAATATTGCCGATTTGATGGTGTTGCCAACCGCACAAGCCGCTGCTACTATTTTAAAAAGGAATTGATTATCCCCATTATTTATTATAAAACACTACAATACATCGAGTTATCATTATATTTATAAAAGGGAATAAACAAAAAATGCAACAGGTAAAAATGCAACCGCTAATTCGCAGATTTTCTAATTAATTTTAAAATCTGCGAATTAGCGGTAGTTTATTAAAATATTCTGATAGAAAAGGATCAAAATAGGATCAACAAATATGTCTTTACAACACTGAAAAAAAAAATACATAATAAACAGTACCAATGATCAACAAACGCATTCTTATTAAAAACCTGCTTGCTCACAATGATGAAAGTAGTTTTTATGACAAAAAGCGCCAGTTAAATTTGCATACACGGGAAGGAAAAGCCAAGTTTCTCAAACACATTTGCGCGCTGTCCAATTCAAACCCTATGAATAACTCCTATATTGTAGTGGGGGTTGAAGACCAAGACAATACTATTGTGGGGGATGATTTTTTTGATGACAGTCGGATTCAGAATTTAGTGAATGCCTATCTGGAGAATCCACCCAAAATTCAATATGAAAATATACCTTTTCCAAATCTACCAAAGGACAAGGTTATCGGACTGGTAACAATCAAGCCAAAAAGCAACACCTCCTATTTCAAAAAAGGAATTCACACGATTCCTGCCAACAGTATTTTTATCCGAAGAGGCAGCAACACGACACCGGTTGAAGGCGAAATTGAAAAGAATTATCAGAATACGGAAACCGTAATTGGCATTGAAAACAACTCCCGAAACAGCATTGAATACACACTTGATGGCGTGATTGATTTTATGAATTTACGCCACAAAGACATGTCGCCAAAGTATAAAGTATTCAAGGAGTTATTTGTGATTTGCTGGGCAGGAATTGCAAAAAAATCCCGTGATAAAACGTATTTATCCCGCGTGGATATTGAATTGATCAACGAACAAATCAAGCTGTTTTATTCGGCTCAGGATGTGGTCGAAATCACTTTTGACGAAGATACTTTTACCATTATTGAGTATGTTCCTTTGGGTCTGAATGATAAAACGAGTTATTATCCTTTAGAAAAACAAACGATTCATTTTCACGACAATGGCTATTATAAAATTGAGAGAGAGATGCTTTTTCAACCACCGGAATTCAACAAGAAAATGCTGTTCCATATTTATAATGCCAATATTACTTTGCTGAACAAACTCCAAAAAGGACTTTCATTAAGCAAACGAGAAGAAAAAGATTTAGAGAATTTACCCTCAACATTTATGATTTGCTACCTCAACGGTTTTGAAGAAGCCAAACAAAAGCTAATAGATGCCAAAGTACTGTTGAAACCTTTCAACCACGTGTATTTATCGTTTAAGGAAGCGTTGCGAATTTTGAGAAAGATGAAATATGATGTGCAGTAATTTTTTGTTGATTTATTTATTTTTAAAATGTCCTGAAAAGTAAAATAAGCCCCTAAAGTAGTGATATTTTAAGTTTTACTTTAAAATGAGATTTGAGGAATTTAGCCCTGTTATTTGCAATAAAAATCAGAATTTTTAAAAAAGAGCTCCTTTAACTTTAGTTAAAAAAATAAGTTAAAAAGTAGTACTTCACCACTCTTTTACTTAATTTTATACCTTGAAAGACAGCTCGTATTTCTTGCTGTTTTTAGACTAATAAATGAACAACCCGTACATGAGAACACTTGTTATAGGCGATATCCACGGTGGTTTGCGAGCATTGCACCAAATTATGGAAAGAGCCAATGTTACTAAAAACGACACCCTGATTTTTCTGGGAGATTACGTCGATGGCTGGAGTCAATCGCCTCAAGTACTAGATTTTATCATTGCTCTGAAAACCAAACAAAACTGCATCTGCATCCGTGGGAACCATGATGATTTATTGCTGGAATGGCTCGGCGAAAGCAAAGACAATCTGCTTTGGCACAAACATGGTGGAGAAGCAACTGTTTTAGCCTACGAAACGGTTGGCTTAGAAACCAAGAAAAAACACATTGAATTCCTGAAATCATTAGAAAATTTTCATCTGGACGAGCAACAACGGCTTTTTGTCCATGCCGGTTTTACGAATATGAATGGTGTTGACTTTGAATATTTTCCCGGGCTTTTCTATTGGGACAGAACCTTATGGGAAACGGCCTTGGCATTAGACACGACAATGAAAACCGACCATGCGTTTTACCCAAAACGCTTTACTTTATATAATGAAATCTATATTGGTCACACGCCTGTCACCCGAATAGGTGAAACGACTCCCGTTCAAAAGGCAAATGTTTGGAATGTAGATACCGGAGCAGCCTTCAAAGGACCATTGACTATTATGGATGTTGACACCAAGGAGTTTTGGCAAAGTGAACCTTTGAACCAATTGTATTTTGACGAAAAAGGAAGAAATTAGATGTCCTATTTTTTTAAACCTGTGTTTAAAAGTGATCTATTACTGCCACATTAACACTTGCACAAGCTTTAAAAAACAAAAAAAAATCGTCTAAGTCAAATATATTTGTCTGGGCACTTTGGATTTTATTATTGCTGTAGAAAAGGGTTTGTTTTTTTCGATGTGTATGACGGGTTAGATTACATCACAAAGATTATTGTGCGTGTTTTTTAATAAGTTTACAAGGAATTTGTAATACTAAAAAAGGCAATTTGAAATATTCAAATTGCCTTTTTTAGTTAATTCTATTTTGGGGTTACAAGTCAAATTTTATTCCTTGTGCCAATGGCAATTGGGTTCCGTAATTGATAGTATTAGTTTGTCTTCTCATGTAGGCTTTCCATGCATCAGAACCCGATTCACGTCCGCCGCCAGTTTCTTTTTCCCCTCCAAAAGCACCACCAATTTCAGCTCCTGAAGTACCAATATTTACGTTGGCAATTCCACAATCGGAACCCGATTGAGAAAGGAACAATTCCATTTCTCTCATGCTGTTTGTAAAAATCGAAGAAGAAAGTCCTTGTGGAACTCCGTTTTGCAACGCAATCGCTTCTTCAATCGTGCTGTATTTCATTACATATAAAATAGGAGCAAAAGTTTCTGTTTGCACAATGTTAAAATGGTTTTCAGCTTCAATGATACATGGTCTTACATAACAACCACTTTCATATCCTTCTCCTTCAACCAAACCACCTTCAACAATAATTTTTCCACCTTCTTTTTTAGCGCTTTCAATCGCATTCAAATATTCCTGAACAGCACCTTTATCGATCAGCGGTCCTACGTGATTATTCTCATCCAATGGATTTCCTATTTGCAATTGTCCGTACGCATTTTTCAACACGCTGATCGTTTTGTCATATACACTTTCGTGAATGATTAAACGTCTGGTTGAGGTACAACGCTGTCCTGCTGTTCCTACCGCTCCAAAAACCGCTCCGACTAATACCATACTGATATCCGCGTGTTCCGAAACGATAATGGCATTGTTCCCTCCTAATTCAAGGATAGTATTTCCAAAACGTTCGGCAACAGTTTTTGATACGTGACGACCTATTCTAGTTGAACCTGTAAAAGAAACCAGCGAAATTCTCTTATCATTATTGATTAAGTCTCCGGATTCATTTCCTGTTACTAAACAACTAACGCCTTCAGGAACGTTATTTCTTTTTAACACTGTTTTAATGATGTTCTGACAAGCAATTCCACATAAAGGTACTTTTGAACTTGGCTTCCAGATGGCAACATCACCGCAAACCCAAGCAATCATAGCGTTCCAACTCCAAACTGCTACCGGAAAGTTAAACGCTGAAATGATTCCAACCGTTCCTATTGGATGGTATTGCTCATACATCCGGTGCAAAGGTCTTTCAGAGTGCATGGTTAATCCGTACAATTGACGGGATAATCCCACCGCAAAATCACAGATATCAATCATTTCCTGTACTTCGCCATATCCTTCTTGAAGACTTTTTCCCATTTCATAAGAAACTAGTTTTCCTAAAGGCTCTTTGAATTTTCTTAATTCATCTCCCATCTGGCGAACGATATCCCCTCTTTTAGGAGCTGGAACCATACGCCATTCTAAAAATGCTTCCGAAGCTTTTTGCATTGCTTTTTCATAGTCTTCCTTAGAAGACGTTTTTACTTTTCCAATTAAAGTCCCATCTGCTGGTGAATAACTTTCGATGATTTTTCCATTGGCAAAATTAGCTGCTCCTGTTGATGTTCCTTCATTTACCTCCTCAATCCCTAATTGCTTTAGGGCGTCTTTGATTCCGAATTGATCTGCTATTGTTATCATTGTAACTTTTTTATTAAAAATTGTTATATTATTTACAAATATATTGATTTAACGTCAAATACTAAACATTGCTACTTTTATTTTGTTCTTTGGATCCAAAATCTGTTTTTTATAAAACAAACCCTTTTATAGATCTCAGAATTCTATCCAAATGATCTTCTTTTGAGGTTCCTTGTTATCGGTAGGCAAAATAAAATCGGATACACACTATAGTTTTAATCCCCTATAGTTGTAAATCTATTCTATTTTATCTTAAAAACAGAACAATTACTTATCTTAACTTTTATTTCCTGCGACGTTCCGTGAATATATTTGCAAGGGATAGTGGGAAATAGCTCCAAATAAAAATTGGATTGCTTATTTTTGTGCTCAATAAAATAGAATCATGATACAGAATCCAAAAAGATATACAATTACAGCGGCATTGCCTTATACGAACGGCCCAATTCACATTGGCCATTTGGCGGGTGTCTACGTACCTTCGGACATATATTCCAGATATTTAAGATTGCAGGGAAGAGACGTTTTGTTTGTTTGCGGAAGTGACGAGCACGGCGTGGCGATTTCGATGAAAGCTAAAAAAGAAGGTATTACACCACAGGAAGTAATCGATAAATATGACGGAATTATACGTAAATCATTCTCTGATTTTGGAATTTCATTTGATAATTATTCCAGAACTTCGGCTAAAATCCATCATGATACCGCTTCGGAATTTTTTAAAAAGCTGTATGATAAAGGTGATTTTATTGAGGAAGTGACCGAGCAATTGTATGATGCAAAAGCGGATCAATTTTTGGCAGACCGGTTTGTGGTGGGAACGTGTCCAAAATGTGGCAACGAAGAAGCCTACGGCGATCAATGCGAAAAATGTGGCTCTACGTTGAATGCTACGGATTTGATTAATCCAAAATCGACCATTACAGGCGAAACGCCAATTATGAAAGCAACGAAACACTGGTTTTTGCCTTTGGATCGTTATGAAGATTTCCTGAAAGAATGGATTCTTGTTGGACATAAAAACGACTGGAAACCGAATGTTTACGGACAAGTAAAATCATGGATTGACGGTGGTTTAGAGCCTCGTGCAGTAACTCGTGACTTGGACTGGGGAATTGACGTTCCTGTTGAAGGTGCCGAAGGAAAAAAATTATACGTGTGGTTTGATGCGCCTATTGGCTACATTTCTTCTACAAAAGAATGGGCTTTGCGCGAAGGAAAAGATTGGGAACCGTACTGGAAAGATCAGGATACAAAACTGGTTCACTTCATAGGGAAAGACAATATTGTTTTCCATTGCATTATTTTTCCGGCGATGTTGAAAGCCGAAGGAAGTTATATTTTGCCGGACAATGTGCCTGCAAATGAGTTCTTAAATTTGGAAGGAAATAAATTATCGACTTCAAAAAACTGGGCGGTTTGGCTGCACGAATATTTGGAAGAATTCCCGAATCAGCAAGACGTGTTGCGTTATGCGTTGACCTCAAATGCACCGGAAACAAAAGACAATGATTTTACCTGGAAAGATTTTCAGGCGAGAAACAATAATGAATTGGTGGCGATTTACGGAAATTTCATTAATCGCGTGGTAGTTTTAACCAATAAATATTACAACGGAATTGTACCTACTCCAAATGAACTTTCGGAAGTGGACGAAGCTACTTTGACGGAATTGAAAGCATATCCAGCGGTGATTTCAAGTTCTCTGGAGCGTTACAGATTCCGGGAAGCGTTGAGCGAGTTGATGAATGTGGCTCGTTTAGGAAATAAATATTTAGCCGACGAAGAACCCTGGAAAGTAATCAAAGACAATCCGGAGCGCGTGCAGACACAAATGTACGTTGCGTTGCAAATTGCGGCTGCGTTGAGTTCACTTTGCGAACCCTTCTTGCCGTTTACAGCTACAAAATTATCAAGAATTCTAAAAATAAAAAGTCCTTTGAATTGGAATACTGTTGCTCAAAACTCTGATTTGATTCCAGCTGGTCACCAAATTGGAGAAGCGGAATTATTGTTTGCCAAAATTGAAGACGAGGAAATACAGAAACAAATTGACAAATTAGAGGCGACTAAAACGGCTAACAAAGCAGAGAATAAAGTAGCCGAACCACAGAAAGAAACAATTCAATTTGAGGATTTTGCCAAAATGGATATCCGTACGGGAACAATCTTGGAAGCAGAAAAAATGCCAAAAGCGAACAAGCTTTTGATTTTGAAAATAGATACTGGAATTGACGTGCGCACCATTGTTTCAGGAATTGCGGAGAGTTTTAAGCCCGAAGATATAATAGGGAAAAAAGTTACTGTTTTAGTGAATTTGGCTCCAAGAAACCTTCGTGGCGTAGAAAGTCAGGGCATGATATTGATGACCACTAATGCCGAAGGGAAACTGGTTTTTGTAAATCCGGATACCGATGGCGTTGCCAATGGAGAGACTATAAATTAAGAAAAAACAACCGCAAATTTGCTAATTAATATGTAATCTTAAATATATTAAGTAATAACCATGGTATAATGTCGTATTTTAAAATCAGGATGAAATTATGTAACAATCTGATTTTAAGCTGTTTTACTTAAAGTTAATTCTTTTGACTTTACGACTTTTAAACTTTCGACTTACTTAATTAGCGAATTCGCGGTAAATAAAAAAATATGAGCTTAAAAGTAATTGCCTTCGATGCCGATGATACCTTATGGATCAACGAAACCTATTTTGATGAAACGGAGAAAAAATTCTGCGGTTTGATGGAAGATTATTTATCGCATCAGGGAATTTCTAAAGAACTTTTCAAGGTCGAAATTGACAATCTGAAATTATACGGCTACGGAATCAAAGGCTATATTCTTTCGATGATTGAAGCCGCGATGAATATTTCGAATAATACCATTCCTATTGAAATAATCGAAAAAATTATTCAATATGGAAAAGAATTGCTGGAGAAACCTATCGTTTTATTGGATGGTGTTCAAGAAACTTTAGACGCATTGAACGGAAAATACAAATTGGTTGTAGCTACCAAAGGCGATTTATTAGACCAACGCCGAAAATTGCACAATTCTGGTTTGGGACATTATTTTCACCATATAGAAGTGATGTCAGACAAACAGGAAAAAGATTATTCCGATCTCATCAAACGATTGGAAATACAACCTTCGGAATTTTTTATGATTGGCAATTCCTTAAAATCAGATATACTTCCGGTTTTAGCTATTGGCGGACATGCCGTTCACATTCCGTTTCATACCACTTGGGCACATGAAAAAATTGACCATAAAATAGAACACGAAAATTTCATTGCTTTCAAAAAAATAACAGACGTTTTAAAACGATTGGAATTACGATAAATCCACCAATCCAATTGGCTAAAATTAGAGTATGCGAGTGCATTTGTCGGATCTGTTCTGTCTTAAATTTAGCCCCTTTAAACCTCTTTTTTAAGTAAAAAAGACACAAATTCAGCATATAAATACCTATTTTGAGCTATCAAAAACGCTTTAAAACATTCAAAAAATGCCCGTTTTAGTACATTGTTTATTACAATTGGAACGAATCCTTATATAATTTACTCTTTACCGGCTATCCTCCATTTTTGTACTGTAGGTTTGTAAAAACTTTAAATTTTTATATGATGAAAAAAATCATACTTACGTTAGTTTTTGCTTCAGCGATTACAACTTTAAGCGCTCAAACAGAACCTCAGAAAAATACTGAAAACGATTACAACAAATGGTCTGTTGAATTAGCAGGTGGTGTTAATAAAACACAAAGACCAATGACTGCTGGTTATTTCACCTCTACACCTAGTCCTTTTGTTGCTGATCTTGGAGTTCGATATATGTTCAACAACAAATTTGGTTTAAAGGCTGACATTGGATACAACAGCTTCCAAGGCAAAAACAATTCAATTGATTTTGACACTAAATATTACAGAGCAGATATTCAAGCCGTCGCTAATTTAGGAAGAATCATGAATTTTGAAACATGGACAAACACTCTTGGTTTATTGGGTCATGCAGGTTTTGGTTTAGCACAATTAGAAGACCAAAATTCGGCGTTGAAAGACAGAATGGGTAACTTTATGGCCGGTGTTACAGGTCAAATTAAACTATCAAACAGAATTGCTCTAACGGGAGATTTCACAACTATTCTTAATGCTGCGCAAGATGCCGCTTTTGATGGTGCAAGTACTCGTGATGCCAGAGGTTTCTCAGGGATTCTTTTTAATGGTACAGTAGGTTTAACAGTTTACTTAGGTAAAAACGAAAAACATGCGGACTGGGTTATCGATCACGAAGGTAAATTTGATGCAATTGATACAAGATTTATGGCTATCGAAAATAAAATGCTGGATACGGATGGAGATGGCGTAGCTAATTATTTAGATCAAGAAGAAAATACCCCTGCAGGAGCTTTGGTTGACACAAAAGGAAGATCAATTGATAAAAATAACAACAATGTTCCTGATGCTACAGAAGCTTACGTCCTAGAGAATTATGCTAGCAAAACCCCCGATAGTAACGTTGTATATGATAACGAACTAATCAAAAGTTTAATTAATGGTGGTTATGTTGCTGTTTATTTTAACTTTGATCAATCAAGACCAACTGACGTATCTACAGAAGCTACTAGTTTTATTTTAACATACTTGAGAGACAATCCTTCTGCTTCAGTAGACATTATTGGCCATGCTGATGAATTAGGAGGATCTGCTTACAATGATAAATTATCTACAGCAAGAGCTAACCATGTTAAAACTACATTGGTAAAAGCTAACATTGATGCATCAAGATTGAATGTTGTTGCAAACGGTGAAGATACCTCTGTAGATAAAAATTCAGTAAATGCAAGAAAATTAGTTAGAAGAGTTACGTTCTCCGTAAAATAAGCTTCATACTTACTTATAAAAAAGCCCTAAAGGAAAATTTCTTTAGGGCTTTTTTTAGAACTACACCTTATCTAACTGTTCCATTTTAGAATAGAGAATCAACTAACTCCTAACTATTCACAAAGAATAGCTGTACTTTTGAACTTTAAATAAAATCCCTTCATTTTGAGAACCCTTTTAGATATAGAAAATTGGCCCAGAAAAGAACATTTTCATTTTTTTAGACAATTTGAAGAACCTTTTTTTGGAGCCACAGTCAAAATTGATTGTACGAAAGCTTATGCAGCTGCAAAAGCACTAAATTCTTCTTTTTTTAATTATTATTTACACCAAACATTAGTAGCGGTAAATACCATTGAATCTTTTAAGTATCGAGTTTCAGAGGACCAAATATATATTTGTGACCAAATTAATGCTTCAGCTACAATTGGTCGGGAGGACGGCACTTTCGGATTTTCTTTAATCGAATACAATGCTGATTTTGCAGTTTTCAAAACGACCTCCGCTACAGAGATTGCCCGCATTCAAACCACAACAGGACTTTTTACCCGAACCTTTGAGGAGGATAACGTGATCCATTTTTCAGCAATTCCGTGGCTGGATTTTTCCTCTTTATCCCATGCTAGAAGTTTTTCCTTTCCGGACAGCTGTCCAAAAATATCTTTTGGCAAAATGAAAGTCTCCCCTAGTGGCAAAAGAACCATGCCCTTGTCTGTTCATGTACATCATGGATTAATGGACGGTTTTCATCTGGGACAATTTGTGGATTGTTTTCAGGAATTGATGAATCAGTAGTGACTTATTTTTTTTAACTTTACTAAAAACTAAAATTATGCTATCTAAAAATATTGAAATTGCCCTAAACAAACAGATTCGCATTGAAGCAGAATCCTCGCAAACCTACCTTTCTATGGCGTGTTGGGCTGAAGTGAGCGGACTGGAAGGAATTGCTCAATTCATGTTTGCCCAATCTGACGAAGAGCGCCTGCACATGCTCAAATTAATCAAGTATGTAAATGAACGTGGTAGCCATGCAAAAATAACGGACTTAAAAGCCCCAAAAACTACTTATGAAACCTTCAAAGATATGTTTGAGGAACTTTATAAACATGAAATTTTTGTTTCGGATTCGATAAATGAGTTGGTACACATCACTTTCTCTGAAAAAGATTATGCCACACATAACTTTCTGCAATGGTATGTTGCCGAGCAAATTGAGGAAGAAGCGACCGCAAAATCTATTTTGGACAAAATCAACTTAATAGGAGATGACAAAGGCGGTTTATACTTATTTGACAGAGACTTACAACAAGTGGCGCTTGTCAAACCTGCTATTTAAATGTTAAAATTTATTTAGAACAGATAAAAATAACATACATTTGCCTTAGTTTTTAATTCTTTATAAAAATTGGAAAAGAAAAAAAAGGAAAAGAAAAAAAAGGAAAAGAAAAAAAATCAAAAAGAAATCCTTAAAACCATTAAGATTGCAGAAAACTGCAAATCTAAATGTTGCAAAAAATTCAAAAAAGGGGAAGACAATCGCTGTAAGCGGTGTCCGTTGTTTGATTTATTAAAAAAAGTATCCTGATTCAAAACATAAATGCCCTCTGATACAGAGGGCATTATTTTATTGCTTCGTCTTGAAAAACCTATTTCCCTAAAAGCAAAACATCATCAACGACAACTTCAGTGATGTAACGTTTTTCTCCATTTTTATCGTCATAACTTCTATGGGTTAATTTTCCTTCAATGGCAATTTCTTTTCCTTTGGTAACATATTTCTCTATGATTTCAGCCGTTTTTCCCCAAGCAACGAGTTTGTGCCATTGGGTTTCTTCTACTTTTTCTCCTTTGTCGTTTTTGTAGCTTTCATTTGTAGCTAAGGAAAAATTAGCTAGTTTTTTTCCTCCGTCAAATGATTTGATTTCCGGATCATTTCCTACATGTCCAATTAACTGTACTTTGTTTCTTAATGTGCTCATGGCGTATACTATTTAAATGTTAGTGTATGTTTGTTGAATTGGTCTTTCAAATCAACAGGGCAAAGATGCGATCATAGCTAAAAAGCATTCGGTTGTTAACTATTTACTTTCGGTTGTAACTATTTGTAACCGTTTGTAATTGGTAAATTTTAGCTATATTTGATAAAATCATTATTTCATGCAAGCCAAAATAAACAAAGTAGAGTTACGAAATCTAGCGATTGAAGACTATAAAGAGCTCAAAAAATCAATGGTAGAATCGTATCCGGAAATGGTAGGTTCCTATTGGAGAGAACATCATATTGAAAAATTATTGAGCATTTTTCCGGAAGGCCAACTCGTAATCTTAGTAGACGGCAAAGTTGTAGGCTCTGCATTATCGCTAATTGTGGATGAAAGCTTAGTAGACAAAAACCATAATTATTCTGATATAACAGGAAAATATACCTTTTCGACCCACAATCCACAAGGGGATGTCTTGTATGGAATAGATGTGTTTATTCATCCAAGCTACAGAGGACTCCGCTTGGGAAGACGTTTGTATGACGCCCGTAAAGAACTATGTGAACAATTGAATCTGAAAGCAATTGTTTTTGCCGGCAGGATTCCAAATTATGGGCAACACGCCAAAACCCTCACTCCTAAAAATTATATCGAAAAAGTAAAAAGAAAAGAGCTACACGACCCTGTGCTTTCTTTTCAGCTGAGTAATGATTTTCACGTAATCCGGGTCATGAAAAACTATCTGGAAGGCGATACCGATTCTAAAGAATTTGCCGTTTTACTAGAATGGAATAATATTTATTACGACGAAAGCCCTAAATTAATAAACCTCAAGAAAAGTGTCATCCGCCTGGGACTCGTTCAGTGGCAGATGCGCCAACTCAACAATCTGGAAGCTTTATTTGAACAATGTGAATTTTTTGTTGATGTCGTTTCCGGGTATGGCAGTGATTTTGCATTATTTCCAGAACTCTTTACCGCTCCGTTGATGGCGGATTACAATCATTTGTCCGAGGCAGAAGCCATACGGGAATTAGCCAAACATTCAGAGCCTGTTCGCAAACGCTTTCAGGAGCTAGCCATTTCGTACAACATCAACATTATTACAGGAAGTATGCCTCATTTAGAAAACGGCACGCTTTACAATGTGGGTTTTTTATGCAAGAGAGACGGAACTTCAGAAATGTATGCCAAAATTCATGTTACTCCAAACGAAGTACAACACTGGGGGATGACTGGAGGATCACAAATTAAGACCTTTGATACCGATTGTGGTAAAATAGGCATCATGATTTGTTATGATGTTGAATTTCCGGAACTCTCTAGATTAATGGCAGATGAAGGCATGAATATTTTATTTGTCCCGTTCTTGACAGATACTCAAAACGCCTATACCAGAGTCAAACATTGCGCACAAGCCAGAGCGATTGAAAACGAATGTTATGTAGCCATAGCAGGATGTGTAGGAAATCTTCCAAAGGTAAACAACATGGATATTCAATATGCGCAATCAGCAGTATTTACACCTTCTGATTTTGCTTTTCCAAGTAATGGAATCAAAGCCGAAGCAACCCCAAATACCGAGATGACACTCATTGTTGACGTAGATTTAGATTTACTGAAAGAGCTTCACGAGCACGGTAGCGTACGCATTCTAAAAGACCGTAGAACTGATTTATACGATATCAAAAAAATAAATCCATGACAAAAACCTGCTTAGAATGTGAAGATAAAATTGTAGGCCGTGAAGATAAAAAGTTTTGCAGTGACGGATGTCGCAACGCCTACAACAATAAAATAAACAAAGACAGCACTAATTTTATGCGCAACATCAACAATAAGTTGCGTAAAAATTACCGCATTCTAATTGAACTTAATCCCGATGGAAAATCAAAAACCACCCGCGCAAAATTATTAAGCAAAGGTTTTGATTTTGAATTTTTTACTAATATTCTGCGAACCAAAACAGGAAATACTTACTATTTCCTGTACGATCAGGGGTATTTAGTTTTAGACAATGAGTATTACATGCTAGTCAAAAAAGACATTTAACACCGCATCCAAATCCACTTACTTACCATGAAAAAAGATTATTTCTCCATTTTTGCCGGTTTGTTTATTTCAGTAACCCTAGCGTTAATCTACTTTACGATGATGCCGCAATGGACTTCCAATGATCAAGGGTCCCTTACTGAGTTTTCGACCCAAAGGGCTTTGAATCACATCAAATCCATTTCAAAAAAACCTCATTATGTAGGCTCCGACAATCATGATGTGGTCGCAAATTACCTCCTGAAAGAGCTAAAAAAGTTAGGACTGCAGACTTCTGTTCAAACCGGCTATACGCTAAGTGACTGGGGAAATCTTGTACAATCAAAAAACATCTTGGCTCGTATCAAAGGTTCTAATAGTTCCAAAGCCTTGTTGTTGCTTTCACACTATGACAGCGCACCCCATTCCTACTCGCCTGGAGCTAGTGATGCGGGTTCCGGTGTAGCTACAATTCTGGAAAGTGTTCGGGCTTTTTTATACAATAAAACCCCGCATAAAAACGATATTATTATTCTGTTTTCGGATGCAGAAGAGTTAGGACTTAATGGTGCTGCACTTTTTGTAACCCAACATCAATGGGCAAAACAAGTGGGACTGGTACTCAACTTTGAAGCCCGTGGTTCTTCCGGCCCCAGCTACATGCTGATGGAAACTAACAATGGAAATGCAGGATTAGTAAAAGAGTTTGCTGCTGCAAAAGCGACTTTTCCAGTATCTAATTCCTTGATGTACAGTATTTATAAAATGTTACCCAACGACACTGATTTGACCGTTTTTAGGGAACAAGGCGATATTCAGGGCTATAACTTTGCATTTATTGACGACCATTTTAACTACCATACCGCTCAGGATGACATCCAGCATTTAAACAAAAATACGCTGGCTCATCAGGGTTCATATTTAATGCCGTTGTTAAATTATTTTTCCAATACGGATTTAAATGCGGTGCAATCCAGTGAAGAGTATGTCTATTTTACCATTCCATACACTTTTATAAGCTATCCTTTCAGTTGGGTTTTGCCTATGGTTCTACTGGCCTTAGCGTTGTTTCTTTCGCTATTATTTATAGGAAGAGCCAAACGCCTTATATCAGCCCGAGAAATTGTAAAAGGATTCATTCCGCTGTTTGGTTCCCTGACGGCAACGGGAATAATTACCTTTTTTGGATGGAAAGGATTGCTGCTCGTCTATCCTCAATACACGGATTTGCTGAACGGATTTACCTATAACGGACATGCTTACATAGCTGCTTTCGTACTGCTGGCTTTAGCAATAAGCATGGTGTTTTATCATTTATTTTCATGTCGTAAAGTCAACATCAATCATTATGTAGCGCCATTATTTATTTGGATTGTGATTAATGCCATCATAGCTTTTATGTTACCGGGAGCTGGATTCTTGATTATTCCGGTGTACTTTGGTCTATTCCTTTTTGGGGTTTTCATTGTGACTCAAAAATCAAGCGAAACATTAAATCTTATTTTTAGCATTCCTGCTTTGATCATTATAGCTCCTTTTATCCAAATGTTTCCTATCGGTTTGGGACTAAAGGTATTGTTTGGAAGTGCCCTTCTTACCGTATTGATGTTCGGATTATTGCTGCCTATTTTTGGGGCTTTCGCCAAAAAGGGAATCTGGTCTATACTCCTGCTTTTGCTTTCCATTGGCTTTTTTGCGAAAGCGCATTTAGAGTCGGGATACAAACCCGGAAAAGCGAAGTCAAATAGTTTATTATACCTCTATAATGCTGACACAGATCAAGCCAATTGGGCCACGTATGACACCAATCTCGATTCCTGGACCACAGGCTATTTGGGTGTAAACCCGAAAAAGGCAACCAATTTGAACGAAATTCCGTTGTTTAGCAAATACAATTCTGGTTTTACCTATGCTGCCAAAGCTCCTAAAAAAGCGATTCCGAAACCAACTATCGCATTTCTGGAAGACCGAATTATAGGAAATCAAAGACATGTCAAAATAAAAATTTCCCCGAACAGAAACATTAATCGCTATGACATTTTTGCCAATGAAAAAATGATACTTCATAATTTAAAAGCGAATGGCGTGACTACACTAGGTCGGAAAAATTCAATTTACCAGCGAAAAGGAAAGAAGATATTGAGTTATTATGTGGTAGGAAACGCCCCTTTAGAATTGCAGTTTAGTTTTAATGCTGCAACTGCGTTCAACATGGAACTGTTAGAAAGTTCTTTTGACCTACTTTCCAATCCTTTATTTGAAATCACGAAAAGAGAAAACTGGATGATGCCAACCCCTTTTGTTTTGAACGATGCGGTTGTCATTAGGCAAAAAATAAAAGCGAGTCCGGTTGTTGTGAATACTTTGAATACTACTGTAACAAATCCTGTTGTAAAAGATAGTTTAGCAGTAGTGAAAGACAGTTTGAAAAAATTATGATGGAATTTCTTTAAGGTCACATTTTATGACCTTGAATAAATTTAAATTTATGAGAATGCACGGCCACCAATTGTAACCGCATATAAATTTGAAAATTACGATTGATTACAAAAAACGAAAATGACAAAAATTAGTGTTCTGGGTTGCGGATGGCTGGGTTTGCCTTTGGCGAAAGCCTTCCTTTCAAAAGGATTTTCCGTGAAGGGCTCGACGACTTCTACAGCGAAATTAGACGTATTGAAAAATGCCGGAATCGCTCCTTTCTTAATTGCGCTTTCAGAAAATAAAACCACAGGAAACCTTTCTGATTTTCTGGAAAATTCTAAAATTTTAATCATTGATGTCCCACCAAAACTTCGTGGTTTAGCGCAAGAAAACTTTGTTGCCAAGATTAGAAATATGATTCCATCTATCGAAAAATCTTCTGTTGAAAACGTACTTTTCATCAGTTCGACATCTGTTTATAATGATGAAGCTATTTTTGTTACTGAAGAAACTATCCCAAAACCGGATACGGAAAGCGGCAAACAATTACTGGAAACAGAACAGCTTTTGCTAAACAACAGTCATTTTAAAACGACGGTATTGCGTTTTGGCGGATTAATTGGCCAGGACCGCCATCCTGTAAAATTCTTGGCCGGCAGAGAAAATCTTGACAACCCTAATGCAACCATTAACTTAATTCATCAAGACGATTGTATTGGAATCATTGAAAAAATTATTGAAACGGATTCATGGAATGAAACCTTCAATGCAGTGGCTCCATTTCATCCTTCTCGAGAACAGTACTACACCCAAAAAGCGAAGGATCTGGATTTAGCTTTGCCAAAATTTAATTCTGAAGAAAATTCAACTGGAAAAATAATTTTGAGTGCTCGCATAGAAACGGTTTTAAAGTATACTTTTACGAAACCAAATTTGTAATGTGAGAACTAAAATTAAGAATGCCGTTTCGTCCAAAATAGACACTATTGGACTGCCAATTTTGGCTTTGTGTTGGGTCAGTTTTTTTTGGGGAACTACCTGGATTGCTTCTAAAGAAGGCGTGAAACACATGCCCGCCTTACAACTTGTCGCCATCAGACAATTTTTAGGAGGATTCCTGTATATTTCCTATTTTTTATTTAAAAAGGCGCCTTGGCCAAAGGGAAAACAATGGAAAACGATCATCATTCTAAGCATTCTTAATTTTGTTTTAAGCAACGGATTAAGCACTTGGGGCGTCAAGTATATCAGTAGTGGTCTAGGCGCAATTATTGGCGCTTGTGTCCCTTTATGGATTGTGATCATTACTTTTTTTAGAGGCGAACGATTATCCAGAGTATCAGTTGTGGGTTTGATTATCAGTTTCAGTGGGGTTTGTGTGATTTTTTACGACCACCTGAGTGATTTTTTGATTCCTAGTTTCAGATTTGGAATAATCATTTCCATAATTTCTACTTTAACTTGGGCTTTTGGCACCTTGTACACGAAGAAAAAAGCAGCCACTTTTAATCCGTATTTTAGTTTGGGACTGCAAATGTTTATTTCTAGTATTTTAGTTTTCGCCTACACTGGCGCAACTGGAATTTCCGTCAAATTAAGCGAAATTCCTGCTGCTTCCTGGTGGTCTATCGCTTATTTAGTTGTTTTTGGTTCCATACTTACTTTCATTGCCTTTATTTATGCTCTTCAAAATCTTCCTGCGGAGATCAGTAGTGTGTATTCCTATATCAACCCAATTATTGCCGTGATTTTAGGCGCAATAATCTTTGGGGAAACCCTCAATACTGCCATAGCCGTAGGAGGTGGCGTCACCTTATTTGGCTTGTATCTGGTGAATTATTCGCTGAGAAGAACCCGAAAAAACAGTATCAAAACAGAATAAAAAAAGTCCCATTTGCTCAGGCAAATGGAACTTTTTCATACTACAAGATAATTTTTATACCTGTATTTTTTTCTGGACTGAAGCTACGTCTCTGTGTCATTCGACTAAGGAGAAATCACATCAGGATCATACTCTGGTGAATAATTTCTACCAGATTTTTACTCTCTTTTCTGGAGCAATGTACATTCCATCATTTTCTTTAATATCAAAGGCTTGATAAAACGTATCAATATTTTGCAAAGGCACATACGCACGGTACATTCCTGGAGAATGCGGATCTGTTTTCACTTGATTTTTCAAGGCTTCATCACGCATTTTGGAACGCCAGATCGTTGACCAGGAAATAAAGAACCGTTGTTCCGGAGTATATCCATCGATTAATCCCGGGTTTCCGTTTGCTTTCAGGTACAATTGCAAACCATCATAAGCGGCATTTACGCCTCCTAAATCTCCAATGTTTTCACCAAGCGTGAATTTACCATCTACAAAAGTTCCTGGAATAGGTTGCAAAGCGCTGTATTGAGCTGCAAGCGCTCCTGTTAAAGCAGAGAATTGTTTCAAATCTTCAGCGGTCCACCAATCTACTAAGTTTCCGTCAGCATTGTAACGCGATCCCGAATCATCAAACCCATGTGAAATTTCATGCCCGATAACGGCTCCAATTCCACCATAATTTACGGCTTCATCTGCTTGATAATTATAAAAAGGCGGTTGCAAAATAGCTGCTGGAAATACAATTTCATTATTTGATGGGTTGAAATAGGCGTTCACCGTTTGTGGAGACATGCCCCATTTTTCTTTATCGACTGGCTTGTTCAATTCAGCTATATTTTCTTCAAAACGCCATTTTGCCAAGTTTTTAACATTATCAAAATACGTTCCGCCTTCTTTTGGACTTTTAATGGTCAAGGCTGAATAATCTTTCCATTTGTCTGGATATCCAATTTTTATTCTTGATTTATGCAGTTTAGCAAGTGCACTTACCTTAGTTTCTGTAGACATCCAAGGCAAATTATTGATTCGGTTTTCGAAAGCAAGAAATATATTTTTGATCATTTTTTCCGCTTTGGCTTTGGCTTCAGCCGGAAACATTTTCTCTACATATAATTTCCCTAACGCTTCTCCAACCGTTCCGTTGATGGTTTGAAGTGCTCTTTCGTCACGTGGTCTTTGACTTACAGCGCCCGTCAGGGTTTTTCCGTAAAACTCCCAGTTTGCGTCTTCAATAGTAGTTGACAATTGACTTGATGCTCTGTTTAATAAAGTCCAACGCATGTATGCTTTCCAGTCTTCTACTTTATTTTCTTTGAAAATTGTTTCTAAAGCAGTCATATATTTAGGCTGCGACACTATCAAGGAATCCACTTTAGGCAATCCTATTTTTGTGAAATAATTATCCCAGTTGATTGAAGGCGTCAGTTTTTGTAAATCTTTAACCGTCATTGGGTTGTATGATTTACGACGGTCTCTTCTTTCTACTCTATCCAATCTTGGTTTAGACATGGCGATTTCAAGTGCCAGGATTTTTTCGGCATTCGCTTTAGCAACTACCGGAGTATCACCAAGGTACTGTAACATTTTAGCAACGTGAAGCACGTATTTAGCTCGTTTTTCTTTAGAGTCGGCATCTTCAGAAACATAATAATCTCTGTCTGGCAAACCTACGCTACCCAATCCTACATTAATTACATTTCTATTGCTGTTCTTTGCATCAGTGCCTACACTGGCTCCCACAAATCCAATACCGCCAATTGGCTCCATTTCAATTAATAATGCCTCTAGGTCTTTCGCATTTTTAACTGCGTTTATTTTTGTCAAATACGGCTTTAAAGGCGCTATCCCAAGCTTATTTCTTCCTATGGTATCTAATATCGACTGGTATAAATTAACGGCTTTCCCTTGATCAGTATTTGATTTATAACTCGGATTCTTAGTGGCTTCCTTCAAGATTGCCAAAGCATCGGCATCTGTTTTTTGACGCAATTCATCAAAACTTCCCCAACGGGTTCTATCAGCTGGAATTTCTGTATTATCCAACCATGTTCCATTCACATAGCGAAAAAAATCATTGTTGGGTTGTACATTCTTGTCCATGTGGTTCACATTGATTCCTGGCTCTTTCGCCACGGCTGTGTTCTGGGCTTGACTTACCGTAAAACCCATGATTGCAGGAATCACAAAAAGCAACTGCTTATTGATGTTCTTTTTCATTTTTAATATATATTTAGTTAGTTTTACAAAGCTATCAATAAAACTTTTAACTTCTTGTTAAATTTTATCCCAATAAGATTGTGTTAATTTGAATTAAAAACAAATTTCGTTTTCGTATTTTTGTATTAAAATAACATTATGTTACGAATTTTAAAAAAATACCGAATCTTTTTAGGCGTCTTCCTGGTTTTTTCTGCAGTCGTTTTATCCTTATTTTATTCGGCCTTAAAGCCAAAAAAAACACTTCCTATTTTTAATCCTTCTGATGTAAATCCGGAATTAGTAGACAGTACGATTCAGTATAAAAGTAAATACCATACCATTGCTGATTTTTCGTTTGTCAACCAAAACGGAAAAACCATCACCCAAAAAGACTATGAAGGAAAAATATATGTGGCTGATTTTTTCTTTACCACTTGCGGCTCCATTTGTCCAAAAATGACCACCAATTTATCGGATATCCAGAAAGTTTTTGCCAATGACCCCAAGGTGAAGTTATTGTCGCATACTGTTTTTCCGGAGACGGACAGCGTTCCGGTTTTGAAGGCTTACGCCAAAAAATATAAGGTAGATGCTTCAAAATGGAATTTAGTCACCGGCGATAAAAAAGAAATTTATGAGATGGCCAGAAAATCGTATTTGGCCGTTAAACTGGGAGAACCAAGCGAATTATACGACATGGTTCACACGGAAAATTTTGTATTGGTAGATACTAAAAAAAGAGTTCGTGGGTTTTATGACGGTACTAACAAAGAAGACATGAAACGATTAATCGACGACATTCATTTTTTGAGTGCCGAATAAGATTAATTGACCTTTAATTTCTTCGCCTTTTCTGATAAATCCCATCCCAATCCATGCATTTTTTTTGTCTTAATTAAGGTTTAAATGTGATATTTATCATTTTTATTTGTATTAAAATGTGTATTTTTGCAATCTTAATTCAATCTAAATAAGGTTTGCAAACAACGATAAATTCTCTCAAAAAAGGCGAAAAGGCCATTATAAAAGACTTTGACATTGATACAGTTCCATTAAAATTATTGGAAATGGGTTGCTTACCGGGCAATCTGGTAGAATTACTTCAAATTGCTCCTTTTGGCGATCCTTTATATTTAAACATCAATGGTTCACACGTTGCTATCCGATTGGAAACTGCCCGTGAGATTGAAGTTGAAATACTAAAAACCAATTTATAATGACCAATCAAAATATCAATGTTGCTTTAATTGGAAATCCTAACACCGGAAAAACCTCTGTTTTTAATCAATTGACGGGTTTGAATCAACAAGTAGGGAATTACCCTGGAATTACCGTTGAAAAAAAGATGGGTTTTTGCAAATTACCCAATAACATCAAGGCTAATATCTTGGATTTACCGGGAACCTACAGCCTAAATGCCAGTTCGATTGATGAAAACGTTGTCATTGAATTATTACTGAATAAAAACGATAAATTATACCCTGATGTAGCCCTTGTAGTTACGGATGTGGAGAATCTAAAACGAAATTTATTACTTTTTACCCAAATAAAAGACCTTGAAATTCCAACCATATTAGTCATCAACATGGCCGATAGAATGAAATTCAAAGGAATTACGCTGGATATTCCGTATCTTGAAGCGCACTTAAAAACAAAAATTGCGCTGATCAGTTCGAGAAAAGGTTTTGGAATTGATGAACTAAAAAAATTGATAGTCAACTACAAATCCCTTTCGAATGAACCCTGCTTGAATGCCTCAAGCATTGATCCGGAATATTTTAATACTTTAAGAAAAACATTTCCCAACCAGCTCTTGTATAAATTATGGCTGGTCATTACTCAAGACGTCAATTTCCTGAATTTAGACCGAAATGAAATCCGAAATTCATTTACTAAATCGCATTCGGATCTAAAGCGTTTGCAACAAAAAGAAACCATAAAACGCTACCAATTCATCAATGACGTCTTGAAAACAGGATTAAAAGTCGATGAGACAATTGCTAAAGATTTTCGCAGCAAACTGGATCGCGTCCTGACTCACAAGATTTGGGGTTATGTGATTTTCTTCATGATTTTGTTTGTTATTTTTCAATCTATTTTCGAATGGTCTAAAATTCCAATGGATTTCATTGACGGTACCTTTGCTACAATAAGCGCTCTTGCTGCCGAGCAATTACCGGCCGGCGTTTTAACCAATCTAATTTCGCAGGGAATAATTCCTGGAATTGGAGGTATTTTGATCTTCATCCCTCAAATTGCTTTCCTATTTATGTTTATTTCAATTCTTGAAGAAAGCGGTTACATGAGCCGAGTTGTTTTCCTGATGGATAAAATTATGCGTAAATTTGGATTATCAGGGAAAAGTGTAGTCCCACTTATTTCCGGTACGGCCTGTGCGATTCCGGCAATTATGGCAACCCGAAACATTGAAAACTGGAAAGAACGATTGATCACCATCCTGGTCACCCCATTCACGACCTGCTCCGCCAGATTACCTGTTTATGCCATAATCATTGCTCTGGTAATTCCGGATACTCGTGTTTTGGGTTTTCTGAACATGCAAGGAATGACCTTGATGCTGTTGTATCTTTTGGGTTTTGGAACGGCTATTTTTTCAGCGTACATATTGAATAAAATCCTTAAAATAAAAGGAAAAACATACTTTGTGGTAGAAATGCCCAATTATAAATTACCGCTTTTCAAAAACGTAGGTATTAATGTGATCGAAAAAACAAAAGCCTTTGTTTTTGGTGCCGGAAAAATCATACTGGCTATTTCTATAGTTTTATGGTTCTTAGCTTCGTACGGACCAGGAGAAAAATTCAATGATGCAGAAACCATTGTCACTGAAAACACCAAAAATAATCCGTTACCTGAAGCTGAATTTGAGAATGCAGTGGCCTCCCAAAAACTGGAAAACTCTTATATCGGAATCATGGGAAAAGCCATTGAACCTGCTATTTCTCCTCTGGGTTACGACTGGAAAATAGGAATTGCCATCATCAGTTCCTTTGCCGCCAGGGAGGTTTTTGTGGGAACATTAGCCACTATTTACAGTGTGGGTGGTAGCGATAATGAAGTTACTATTAAAAATAAAATGGCTGCCGAGATTAATCCGGTTACCGGAGAAAAGGTTTTTAATTTTGCTTCCGGAATATCACTATTACTTTTTTATGCTTTTGCTTTGCAATGCGCCAGTACACTCGCCGTTACTAAAAAAGAAACCAATTCCTGGAAATGGCCGGCAGGACAATTGATCTTTATGTCCGGATTTGCGTATGTTGTTGCTTTAATTGCATACCAAATTTTAAAGTAATCACACACTACAATGGTTTTAAAATCACTCGTATGAGTGTGAGTGAAAAAAGCTAAAATTTAAAAAAATTAAAATGCAGATCTTAGCCTTTTGCCGTGCGATTTGATTACTTATTAAATAACTCCAAGTTGGATAAACAATTTGCGAATTAGCAGCAAAAGAAATTAAGAAGATCAAGCAAAATAGGATAAAGCACTTGGTTATACATGCTTTTAAGACTCATAAATTTAATTCCTTTATGAGAACTAAGTAATAGGAACGATATATTGTCACATATTATAATGTCAAACCTTCAATAAAGACTGAGGTTGAGTTAAAAACAAATACGACATTATTTTAATCTCATTACTTATATGTCAACAAAAGTTAAAATGTCAAATTTTTATTATTTTTAATTTGTCTAAATAAGATTTAGGTTCTACATTTGCAGTGTAGAATTAATCTAAATAAAAATGAAAAATATTATAATTATCGGCTCGCTATTAATTACGTCCGTTTTGTTTGCACAAGAAAAGGAACTTACAAAAACTCAAAAAGATAGTATTGAAAGTTTAAACGAAGTTATTATTACCACCGATGCGATCATTGGAAGTAAATTTAAAGCCAAAAATAAAGCCGGATCAACATATTTTATCTCTCCAAAAGAATTAAAAACCTTTAATTATGATGATGTTTCCAGGATTCTAAGAACCGTTCCCGGCATCAATATTCAGGAAGAAGAAGGGTTTGGACTCCGCCCAAATATTGGTATGAGAGGAACCAGCCCAGATCGTTCGAGTAAAATTACACTAATGGAGGATGGCGTTCTAATAGCACCTGCTCCTTATGCCGCTCCTGCCGCGTATTATTTCCCAACAGTAAACAGAATGCAGTCTTTCGAAATTGTAAAAGGAGGAAGTCAAATACAATACGGTCCTTATACTACCGGCGGCGCCATCAATATGGTTTCTACTCAAATCCCAAATCGTTTCAAAGCCCGAGTTGTAGCCAGCATTGGTAGTTTCAATACCAAAAAAACATACGTAAATATTGGAGATGAACGCAAAAATTTTGGTTACGTTTTAGAATACAACAACCGAAATTCAGACGGATTTAAAAAAATAGACAACAGTTCTAAAAACACCGGTTTTCAGGGAAATGATTATGTTGCTAAATTTAGAATTAATACGGATCTCGATGCCAAAATCTTTCAATCCTTAACCGCTAAAGTCCAGTTTGGCGAAGATTTTGCCAATGAAACTTACCTTGGTTTGACCGAAGACGATTACAACAAGAGTCCTTACAGAAGGTATGCCGGATCAAATGAAGATTATCTTGATACGGAGCACAAACAAATCATGTTGACCCATTTTATTCAACCCTCAAAAAATTTCAACATCACCACAAAGGCCTACAAGAATGATTTTGCCAGAAATTGGTATAAACTTGATGCCTTAAAACTTGGAACTACAAAAGTAGGAATCAATTCTATATTAATTGATCCAATAAAGTATAATGCGGAATATTTAGCTTTAACAGGAGCTAATAACACTGCTGATAATGCTTTATTAGTTAAAGCCAACAATCGGATGTACGAGGCCAAAGGAATCCAATCAGTAGCCAATTATAATTTTGCAACAGGAGCGCTGAAACACGATTTTGATTTTGGATTTCGCTACCACGAAGATTATGAAGATCGCTTTCAATGGGTTGACGGATACGCCATACAAAATGGAGTGATGAATAGAACTTCAAACGGAACTCCAGGCACAGATGCAAATAGGATTACCTACGCCGAAGCAATTGCCGCTCATGTGCTTTATACGATTACCTATGACAAATTTACGTTCTCGCCAGGAGTCCGATATGAAAATATCAATTTAGAATCGATTAATTACGGGAGCAACGATATTACAAGAACCGGGACAAATATCGTAAATGCAAATAACCGTTCTGATGTTTGGATACCGGGAATGGGAATTCTGTATAAAATAAATGAAGATTACAATGTGTTTACGAGTGTTCACAAAGGGTTTTCTCCTCCGGGCGCTAAAGTTGGAGAAGATGCCGAAAACAGTATCAACTCAGAACTGGGTTTTCGCTTTCAAAAAAATGCCTTTTACGGAGAATTGATTGGCTATTACAATGATTTTTCTAATTTACAAGGTTCGGATAACATGTCCGGTGGCGGAACTGGAACTGGAGATTTATTCAATGCAGGTGCTGCAATCGTAAAGGGAATTGAATTTTTGGCCACGTATGAAATCCTGAAAAATTCAGAAAAAGGATATAAACTACCGCTTAGCTTTTCCTATACTCTGACGGATACGAAATTAAATAGTAACTTTAACAGCCCAATATGGGGAAATGTAACACGTGGAGATGAGATTCCGTACATCGCCAAAAATCAATTTGCTCTGACTGCCGCTTTCGAAACAGAAAAATTCAATTTGGCCATCAGTGGAAAATATGTAGATGCGTTTAGAACATTGGCAGGAACGGGAACTATTCCGTCCCAAAACAAAGTAAACAATAATTTTATTGTAGATTTCTCAGCAAGATACCACCTTAGTCAAAAAGTGAGCCTGATGTCGAATATCATTAATTTAATGAATGAAAAGTATGCCGTTTCAAGAGTTCCAGCAGGATTAAGACCTGGAATGCCTTTTAACATCAATTTTGGAATTATGGCACAGTTGTAAAAAACTTTCTCATTAGTTTAACTCAAAAAAGCAACCTCTTTTGGTTGCTTTTTCTTATTTTTACAATATGGATATTCAAGAAATTTTAGCTTTTTTTGCCCTTGGAATAGCACTTGCTTTTTTGATTAAAAAATTCTTCCTCAAAAAGAAAAAATCAGATAAAAATTGTGGCAGTGGTGGTGATTGCGGCTGCCATTAAAATTTTATTTCGTATTTAAACGTTAAAAAAGAGCCCATGTAAAATGTTTGGTAGTAGTCTGAACTATCTTAAAAAACAATAAGTCTGTGCTTTCTTTAAAATATAAAAAAAGTGCGGTACTTTAATAGAATGAATTTTTAGACTCAATATCAACAGTTTACGTTTGTATGTTTTAGAAAATGTTTTCAAATTTGAACTCGTATCTAATTTGACTTTGAACATGATTTTAGTTTTATCCCTACAAAAATTGAAATTATGGTACTATTATGAATTAGTAATCCGTATGCGATTAGACCATCATAATTTTAACAAAAATCTGATATATAAGTTATATATATTTAATCCCAATGAAAATATTTTTCATTTTGCTATAGTGATATGCAGTCATTCAGTAGTGATATAAAAAGTTATTTTAAATACCCAATTTTCACATAGTATTCACTCGGGTTGATTTTGACACCTTCTTTTGGATACGGAAGAACACTATAGTTTTTTATGTTTTTTTGCTTTTTAGGCAAATATTTAGAAAACCACTCTTTATTTTCTTTTTCGTTTTTCATCGAAAAAACCAATATCTTGTTTTCAATTAATTTTGAATCTTTGTAAACAGAAACGACTCCCGAAACTTCCCCTTCCCAAATACAAGTAACCCCTTCCGGACAACGGGAATCGGAAGAAATCGATTTTAGAACCAACTGAAAACCTTTTTGATTGGGACATATTTTCTGATGTATTGTACTGTATTTGACCTTTTGGGATTTTGGGATTTGCGCCAAAACTGCACTGCTGATAATCATACAAAGGAATACTACTGACTTTTTCATAAACGCGGTTTAAAAGATAAAGCTACGCTTCTTTTTAATAACAAATGGCAAAAATTAAAAACCCTATCCCAAAGCCACATCCAGAACCATCATCACTATAAATCCGCCAACAAATCCCAGTGTGGCAATATCGGTATTTTTATCCTGTTGCGTTTCCGGTATCACTTCTTCCACAACTACAAAAATCATTGCGCCTGCGGCAAAAGCCAAAGCGTACGGTAAAATTGGGGTAAAAAACGTGACTGCAAAAGCGCCTAAAACAGCAGCAACAGGTTCTACCAAAGCTGATGATTGTCCGTACATAAAGCTTTTTCTTCTACTCATTCCCATACGACGCAACGGCATGGCCACGGCAATTCCTTCGGGGAAATTCTGAATTCCAATACCAATGGCCAAGGTAACAGCGCCCGCAATGGAAGCCTCCGGAATCCCGGCAGCCACTCCCCCAAAAAGAACCCCTACGGCCAATCCTTCAGGTATATTGTGCAGTGTAATTGCCGAAACCAGTAATGTAGTACGCTGCCAAGGCGATTTAATTCCCTCCGTAACTTTAAAATTAATGTGAAGATGTGGCAATACTTTATCAATCCCAAAAATGAACAAGGCACCAAGAAAAAAACCAAAAGCTGCGGGAATCACTTTTTGAAAACCTTCGCCGCCGGTCATTTCTATAGCTGGAGCCAATAAACTCCAAAAACTTGCAGCAACCATTACGCCCCCGGTAAATCCGAGCATTCCGTCCAGTACCGTCCGGTTCATGGTTTTAAACAAAAAAACAAACGAGGCTCCTAAGGCCGTAAGAAACCAAGTGAATAAACTCGCATACAAAGCGGCTAATATTGGGTCGATACTCGTAAAATAATCTACTACAGATTGAAACATAATTATTTGATGTATATATTACTGGCTATTTTATTTGAAACCGTTATTTCTTTTGTTCCAACCCGAATTCTCAAAGAGGAATCAAAACTTTCCTTTTCGATAATTTCAATTTGGGAACCCAAAGCGATTTCTTGTTTGTCTAAATATTTTAAAAAATCAGAAGATGTATCTTTGACACCCATACAAATCCCGATTTGGTTTTTCTCGAATTCAGAAAGCAGTTGTTTGTCTACTTTTATAATTCTTCCGTTAGCATCCGGAATCGGATCTCCATGTGGATCTTCAGTGGGATTTCCCAGAAAATCATCTAACTTATTGATGAGTTTTTCAGATTTGATGTGTTCCAATTGTTCCGCAAGATCATGCACTTCATCCCATGAAAAATCTAATTTTTCAACTAAAAAAGTTTCCCAAAGCCGGTGCTTTCGAACAATCATTTTAGCGGCTAATTGTCCCTGATCAGTAAGGGAAACACCTTGGTATTTGATGTAGTTGACTAACTCTTTTTCGGCGAGTTTCTTGAGCATATCGGTAACGGATGACGCCTTGATTTCTATTTTTTCGGCAATCGCATTGGTGCTGATATCCACCTCTGAAACAGCCGTAAGGTGGTAAATGGTCTTGAGATAATTTTCTTCTGAAAAGGTCATGCTATGTTTTTTGAATACTCTTTTTAAATTTTAATACAAATCAATTTATTGATTTCTTCTTGAAGACTTCTCACTAAACCAATTAAGTTATTGATACAAATGTAATTAAAAAATTGGTTTTGCAAAATATAATTTTTAGTTTTGCCTAAATTTAATTTAAGCATCGTGAAAAAATTATGTTCATTATTAGTTTTCCTTATGTTTCACTTTGGCTACAGCCAAGAAAAAACAAATCTTTCTGGATTTATTTCATCAGAAAAAAAAGGGGTTTCGGAGGCTCGAGTTTTTTTAATTGGAACAAAATACGCCACCCAAACGGATAGTTTAGGAAATTACAGTATAGCGAATATTGCTGAAGGGAATTACAAAATACAAATTGTTGCAGAAGGTTTTCAAACTTTAAAAAAGAATATAACGGTCAAAATTAATGAAAACACTATTCTGGATTTGGAACTTTCAAATAATGAAAACCAACTTAACGAAGTTGTGGTTTCCGGAACTTTAAAACCCGTAAAAAGACTGGAAAGTCCCGTTCCTGTCGAGGTTTATTCCCCAATATTTTTCAAGAAAAATCCAACGGCCAGTATTTATGAAGCATTACAGAATGTAAATGGTGTTAGACCACAGCTTAATTGTGGCGTTTGCAATACGGGCGACATTCATATTAATGGGCTTGAAGGTCCGTATACTTTAGTTCTAATTGACGGAATGCCCATCGTGAGCAGTTTATCCACGGTGTACGGATTATCTGGAATTCCGAATTCACTGGTCGAACGAATTGAAATCGTAAAAGGTCCCGCTTCGTCTTTATACGGTAGTGAGGCTGTTGGAGGTTTGATTAATATTATTACCAAAAATCCAACAAACGCTCCCCTATTCTCCGCAGATGTGTTTTCTACTTCTTGGTTGGAAACTAATGTTGATTTAGGAGTAAAACTCAATGTTGGACAGAAAGCTACGGCACTTCTAGGTTTAAATTATTTTAGCTACAATCAAAAAATAGACAACGATGGCGACAATTTTACTGATGTTACCCTTTCAGACCGAATTTCGCTTTTTCAAAAATGGACTTTCAACAGAAAAGAAAACCGTTTGTTCACTATTGCGGCGCGTGGGGTTTATGAAGACCGTTTTGGCGGCGATGTGCGTTGGGAGAAAAAACACCGTGGCGGAGACGAGATCTATGGCGAAAGCATTTATACAAAACGAGCGGAACTAATAGGAAGTTACCAATTGCCTTTTCAGGAAAAACTAATGCTTTCCTTTTCAGGAAATGTACATTTTCAAGACAGTCGCTACGGGACAACCAGTTATATTGCCAATCAAAAAATTGGTTTTGTACAACTAACTTGGGACAAGAAAACAGGGAGGAATGATTTACTAACCGGAATTGCTACCCGATACAATTATTACGATGACAATACACCGGCAACATTAAAACAGGGAAATAACAATCCCGAGAAAACCTGGCTGCCGGGAATTTTTGTTCAGGACGAAATTACATTTACCGAAAAACACAAGATACTCTTGGGACTGCGTTACGATTACAACTCGTTTCACGGAAGTATCTTGACGCCAAGAATTGCCTATAAATGGAAATTGAACGATAATAATATTATTCGACTGAACGCCGGAACAGGTTTTAGAGTGGTAAATTTATTTACCGAAGATCATGCTGCCTTGACTGGCGCTCGTGAAATTGTAATCGTAAATAATTTGAAGCCGGAACAATCCATCAATGCTAATTTGAATTATATTAAGAAAATAAATTTTGATAACGGAACCTTTATTGGCATTGAAACTTCCCTTTTTCATACCAGATTTAGCAATAAAATTGTTTCGGATTATGTTACTGATCCCAACCAAATCATCTACGACAACATTAATGGTTATGCGATAAGTCAAGGAATCAGTATGAATGTCGATTTCAATTTTCCTAATGGATTAAAAATTATCACCGGCGCTTCTTTGTTAGACAACAAAAACGTTCAAAATGGCCTAAAAGAAACACCTTTTCTAACCGAAAAATTTACAGCAACTTGGAGTGTTTCCTATAAAATTCAAGCTATCGATTTAAATATTGATTACACCGGAAATCTATACAGCCCTATGCGACTCCCACTTTTAAGCGCTTTAGATCCCCGTGCTCCAGAATCACCTTGGTACAGTTTACAAAACATTCAATTCACCTATTCTGGTTTACCTGATTTTGAAATTTATGTCGGAATTAAAAACCTGTTGAACTTTTTGCCTAAACAAAATAACCCGTTTTTAATTGCAAGAACAAATGATCCTTTTGATAAAAATGTAACCTACGACACAAACGGACAAGCGCAGGCCACTCCCCAAAATCCCTATGGACTAACCTTTGACACTACCTATGTATATGGGCCCAACCAGGGAATCAGAAGCTTTTTCGGACTCCGATATACCTTGAGATAATGAAAAAAAAACTGTATTTACTGGTACTCCTATGCTTTGCGATTCCTTCTGGATTCGCACAGTTGCATTCGGTTTCGTTTGAACAAATTGACAGTTTGCAAAATAACAAAAAGAGAAAAACGATAGTTTTTATTCAAACCGATTGGTGCCAATTTTGCCATGCGATGAAAAACACCACTTTTAAAAACGAGGAAATCATCAAGGAGCTTAACGCTGCTTTTTATTTCATTGATTTCAATGCCGAGGAAAAACGAACGGTTATTTTCAATAAAACTACTTTTCAATATAAGCCGACTGGAAATAATTTTGGAACCCATGAGCTCGCCATCGCATTAGGAACAGTAAATAAGCAACTGAACTTTCCTGTTTTGTGTGTTTTGAACAGTGAAAATGAGATTATTTTTCAGCACAACGGCTACTTAAACCCAAAAGAATTTAAGCTGATTTTAGCCAAACTAAAAGAATAAAATTGTCTATTTTTGGAGAAATGTCAAATTCTCAAATGAAACACTTCGATTACATCTTTACCGGCGCAGGACTATCGGCTTTGATGACCGTATATAAAATGGTGCAATCCGGTTCATTTGCCGATAGCAGTATTTTGTTATTGGATGAAAATACCAAAAAAACCAACGCCAGAACGTGGTGTTTCTGGAAAACTAGTGATTCAGTTTGGGAACAATCTATTTCCAAAAAATGGGATTCGGCTTTGTTTGCCAATGAAAACTTTCGCAGGGATTTAGACTTGCAACCGTACCACTACAATATGGTGAAAGGGTTGGATTTTTACACGCAGGTATTTGATTTGATTTCAAAACAAGAAAACATCACGTTCATCAACCAGAAAGTTTTGGAAATCGAAGAATCTGAAACCATAATTATGGTACAAACCGAAAGCGAATCCTTTTCCTGCTCCAAGTTATTCAACAGCATTTACAACAAAGAAAAAGCAGAAAACCAGACAAAATATCCTGTTTTACAACAGCATTTTATAGGTTGGTTTATCAAAAGCGAACAGCCTGTTTTCAATCCCGAACAAGCTACTTTCATGGATTTTTCGGTGGAACAAAAAGGGAATACCCGCTTTATGTATATGTTGCCCACTTCCAAAACTGAAGCTTTGTTGGAATACACGTTGTTTTCGCACTGCCATTTGAAGACCGAGGAATACGAAAACGAAATCCAGCAATACATCGAAAAACTTGGGATTACAAACTATGAAATCGTCGAAAAAGAGCAAGGTAGTATTCCTATGACGTGTTATCCTTTTTGGAAAGCCAATACGAAAAACGCAATCAATATTGGCACTTCAGGCGGCTGGACGAAAGCCAGTACGGGCTATACTTTTAAAAATTCTGACACCAAATCAACAGAACTGGTTGCCTTTCTACAAAGAGAAACCGATTTTACTAAGTTTCACAAAAGCACTAAATTCTGGTTTTACGATTTACTTCTGTTAGACATCTTAGACCGAAAAAATGAATTGGGTTCTTCTATCTTCTCTTCGATGTTCAAAAAAGGCAATCCAACATTAATTTTTAAATTTCTGGATGAGGAAACTTCACTCAAGGAAGACATTACCGTTATTCTAAAATGTCCCAAAATGCTATTTATAAAAGCTATTTTTCATGTGGCTTCAAAAGCAATTAAATAGAAATCAAACTATAACAAAACTTTATAATTCAACTTCTATACTTGATTGTAAACTTTGTAACTTTGCAATTCAAAATTAGTATTGATTTAAAATAAAAAAATATGTATCCACAAGAAATGGTAAAACCAATGCAAGCCGAATTAACCGCTGCAGGTTTTCAAGATTTACATAGTGCCGAAGCGGTAGAAAACGCAATGAAATTAGAAGGAACAACACTTGTAGTTGTAAATTCGGTTTGTGGTTGTGCTGCCAGAAACGCACGTCCGGGAGCAAAAATGAGTTTGGATGGTGCTAAGAAACCAGACCATTTAATCACTGTTTTTGCAGGAGTTGACAAAGATGCAGTTGATGCTGCAAGACAACACATGTTTCCTTTTCCTCCATCATCGCCAAGTATGGCTTTGTTCAAAAACGGAGAATTAGTGCACATGCTAGAGCGTCATCACATTGAAGGTCGCCCAGCAGAACTAATTGCTGAAAACTTGAAAGACGCATTTAACGAGTATTGTTAATCCCAGTCAAAGCATAGAATATAAAACCACGTTTCGGCGTGGTTTTTTTGTTTATTGATGGTGATTATTATTTGCATTTAAGACAAAGTTGTCACTCTGACTAAGGAAGAGTCCTTATAAATTGCTCAACAGATAAAGATTCTTCGTTCCTCAGAATGACAAAATAAACACAGGAAGGTCAATCCAAAATTGTCCCCCGCTTCCGCACGAATCCTTTCGTGTGGCTTGAAGAGCTAATTACAATTCTGAGAAACTAAACCTTCTATTCACCACAACTACCCTAGCCCAGATGGAAACGGCATCCTGTTGTGGCGGGGTTCGCCACAACAGATATAGTGAACAGCAGGAAAGAGCTCCTAAAAAATTAAATAACCAAGACATTACCGTAAATTAAGCAAGCATTGTTTTTGATTGTGAACCTTAGTTCCTTGAAAACTTTGCCTCTCTTAACCTTTTTGTTTACTTTTGCAAAAAATATATTTCTCAACTTAAAACTGTTTATAGCATGCAACTGTATAACACATTAAGCGCAGAGGAAAGAGCCATCATGATTGATGATGCCGGAAAACAACGTCTTACTTTGTCTTTCTATGCTTATGCGCAAATCTCAAATCCAACACAATTTCGTAACGAATTATTTCTGGCGTGGAACTCACTTGAAGTTTTGGGTCGGATTTATGTAGCCAGTGAGGGAATCAACGCCCAATTATCATTGCCTGCGGATCATTTCTATGCATTCAAAGATTCCATCGAGGTCTACGATTTTATGAAAGGAATCCGATTAAATATTGCCGTAGAACAAGACGATCATTCGTTCTTGAAACTCACCGTAAAAGTCCGTGATAAGATTGTGGCTGACGGTTTAGTCGATGAAACTTTTGATGTGACGAATATTGGAATTCACCTAAAAGCAAGGGAATTCAACGAACTTCTCGAAGATCCAAACACGATTGTAGTCGATATGCGAAATCATTACGAAAGTGAAATTGGACATTTCACCAAAGCTATCAAACCAGATGTGGATACTTTTCGGGAATCATTACCCATTATCGAAGAGCAGCTTACGGAACACAAACAAGACAAAAAACTATTGATGTATTGCACCGGAGGAATTCGCTGCGAAAAAGCCAGTGCTTATTTCAAACATAAAGGTTTTGAAAACGTGTACCAACTTGAAGGCGGAATTATTGAATACACCCGCCAGGTAAAAGCAGAAGGTTTAGAAAGTAAATTCATTGGAAAAAACTTCGTGTTTGATCATCGCTTGGGCGAAAGAATTACAGACGATATTGTTTCGCAATGCCATCAATGTGGCGCACCTTGTGACGTACATACCAATTGCGTGAACGAAGGTTGTCATTTACTTTTTATTCAATGTGACTCTTGCAAGGGAAAAATGGAAAACTGTTGTTCTGCTGAATGTGTAACTATAATTCATTTGCCGGAAGAAGAACAGAAAGCTATTAGACGAGGAATTAAAAACGGAAATAAGATCTTCAAAAAAGGGAAATCAGACGTTTTGACTTTCAAAAATAATCAAGATCCATTAGCAGGAGTTCCGAATCTTAGTGAATTGGCTGAGTCAAAAATTGCTCGCAGAGTAGCTACCGTTCTCAAAAAAGAAATAAAGATCAAAAAACAATACATTGGAAAAGGAACTCACTTTTATCCAAAACCAAGTATTGGTCAGTTTCTAATTGAAGAAAACGAAATCAAAATTGGTGATACGATTCTGATTAAAGGAGCTACAACCGGAGAACAAATAGTAATTATTGAAGAAATGCTGGTGAACGATTTAGCACAAGAAAAAGCAGTTTCTGGAGATACTTGTACTTTTAAATTGCCATTCCGGATTCGATTGTCAGATAAATTATATAAAGTTGTAGATTAGTGGAAATTTAAAACTAATTGTATGCCACATTCCTTTAATAAATTATGGATTCATGCTGTTTGGGCAACCAAAAACAGAGGTGAATTAATTGACTTTTCAATAGAGAAACAAGTATACGACTATATCAGACAAGAATTAATTGAATTGGGATGTCCCGTACGAATCATTAATGGAATGCCAGATCATATTCACGCCTTATTTTTATTAAATCCACAAAAATCAATTGCAGATGTAATAAAACAAATTAAAGGGAGCTCGTCACATTCTATAAATGGAGAAAATTTAATGATTGAAAAATTTGCTTGGCAAACAGGTTATGCCGCTTATTCCGTTAGTGAATCTCAATTAGAATCCGTTTATAATTACATAAAGAATCAAAAGCAACATCATTTAAAGAAAAATTCTCAAGATGAATTTGACGAATTTATAAAATTACATGGGTTAAGCCAAATTTGAAACCGTGGCTATCTTCAAAACACACACAACCATTAAACTATAGCCAACCGTTTCAACGGTTGGAGAAATTCATGAGACAATCTTTGAAAAATAATGTGTTATTCTTTACGTTGCCAACGGTTGAAACCGTGGGCTATATTCTAAACACACACAACCATTAAACTATAGCCAAACGTTTCAACGGTTGGAGACATTCATGAGACAATCTTTGAAAAATAATGTATTGTTCTTTACGTTGCCAACGGTTGAAACCGTAGGCGATGTTCAAAAAACACACAGCCATTAAACTATAGCCAACCGTTTCAACGGTTGGAGACATTCATGAGACAATCTTTGAAAAATAATGTGTTGTTCTTTATGTTACCAGCGGTTGAAACCGTGGGCTATCTTCAAAACACACACAACCATTAAACTACAACCAAACGTTTCAACGGTTGGAGACATTCATGAGACAATCTTTGAAAAATAATGTATTGTTCTTTACGTTGCCAACGGTTGAAACCGTGGGCTATGTTCTAAAAACAAACAGCCATTAAACTATAGCCAACCGTTTCAACGGTTGGAGAAATTCATGGGACAATCTTTGAAAAACAATGTATTGTTCTTTACGTTGCCAACGGTTGAAACCGTGGCTATGTTCTAAACACACACAACCATTAAAATATAGCCAACCGTTTCAACGGTTGGAGAAATTCATGGGACAATCTTTGAAAAAATAGATATAAAACACATCATATCTTTATAAGAAGGGATTCAAAACTAACCCATTACAAACTAATTTGTAATGGGTTTTTTTATTGAAAATTTATGAGGCATTCGTGCTTTTATGCGTTGTGACGTAAAATTAAAAAATACTATCTTTACACATTAAACGTTTTAAAAACATAAGTTGTGCTCGTCGCAACACTATATATAAAATTATGGCATGTACAAGTTGTTCAACTTCTGATGGTGGATCACCTAAAGGTTGTAAAAATAATGGGACTTGCGGCACCGACAGCTGCAATAAATTGACGGTTTTTGATTGGCTTTCTAATATGAGTCTGCCTAATGGTGACGCCCCTTTTGACTGTGTGGAAGTACGCTTCAAAAACGGCAGAAAAGAATTTTACCGCAATACAGAGAAATTAACGTTAAGCATGGGCGATATCGTGGCTACTGTTGCTTCTCCGGGACACGACATAGGAATTGTTACTTTGACAGGAGAATTAGTTAAAATTCAAATGAAGAAAAAAGGAGCCAATCACCTGGGCAACGAAATTCCGAAAATTTATAGAAAAGCATCCCAAAAAGATATTGATATTTGGTCTGCGGCACGGGAAAAAGAAGAGCCAATGAAGGTGCGCGCACGGGAACTGGCGATTGCTCAAAAACTGGAAATGAAGATTTCAGATATCGAATTTCAAGGGGACGGATCAAAAGCTACGTTTTATTACACGGCAAATGACCGAATTGATTTTCGAGCATTAATTAAAGATTTTGCTAAAGAATTCAGTACCCGAATAGAAATGAAACAAGTAGGTTTCCGTCAGGAAGCAGCTCGTTTAGGCGGAATAGGTTCTTGCGGAAGAGAATTGTGTTGTTCGACTTGGCTGACGGATTTTAGAAGTGTAAATACCTCAGCGGCACGGTACCAACAACTATCTTTGAATCCACAAAAACTAGCCGGACAATGCGGAAAATTGAAATGCTGTTTGAATTATGAACTGGATACGTACATGGATGCTTTGAAAGACTTCCCGGATTTTGAAACAAAATTGGTGACGGAAAAAGGAGATGCCATTTGCCAGAAACAAGATATTTTCAAAGGATTAATGTGGTTTGCCTACACCAATAATTTTGCAAATTGGCACGTATTGAAAATTGATCAAGTCCGAGAAATCATCGCTGAAAACAAACTGAAAAATAAAGTTTCTTCGCTAGAAGATTTTGCAATAGAAATCATTGCAGAACCAGAGAAAAACTTCAATAATGCAATGGGACAAGAAAGTTTAACTCGTTTTGATCAACCCAAAACGAAGAAAAAACCAAATAAAAAACGAAAACCGGGCGGTGAAAATGCAATTGTAGCAAACAGCAACAAACCTGCAAACAATACCCGTCAAACTCCAAATGACAAAAAGCCTGTGGAGCCAAGAAAACCTATAATTATTACTAAAAATGTGGATAAAAAATAGCGCTTTACTTCTTTTGGTAGTAATTCTATTCTGGTCGTGTGATAAAAAAAGGGTTTTTGATGACTATCAATCTGTGGGTAGTGCGTGGCATAAAGACAGCATTGTAACGTTCCATTTACCAGAACTAGATTCCACAAAACGCTATAATTTGTTTGTGAATTTGAGAGCGAATAATGCGTATCAATACAACAATTTGTTCTTAATTGTAGCTTTAGAACTACCTAATGGTTTTACAAAAGTAGACACGCTCGAATACCAAATGGCTGATCCGGAGGGATTACTATTAGGGAATGGATTTTCAGACATAAAAGAAAGCAAACTTTTTTATAAGGAAAATGTACGGTTTCGATCCAAATACACCGTTCATATTAAGCAAGCAGTCAGAGAAAACGGCAAAGTTCCCGGCGTGACGGCTTTAGACGGAGTTACAGATGTAGGTTTTAGAATAGAAAAAAAAGAATAAAATAGTATTATGGCTATCAAAAAAAACAACAGTCCCGCTAAAGATAATGACAAAGACATGGCTCATTACAAAAATATTTTTTGGAAAATATTCTTTGTAGGGTTAGGAAGTCTTGCTTTATTTTTCCTGTTTGCTTCCTGGGGAATCTTCGGTTCGATGCCCTCTTTTGAAGATTTAGAAAATCCCGATTCTAATTTAGCGACTGAGATCATATCCGCTGACGGAGTGGTTTTAGGGAAATATTTCGAAAAAAACAGATCTCAATTAAAGTATTCTGACTTGCCAAAAAATTTGGTTCAAGCACTAATCGCAACGGAAGATGCTCGTTTTTATGAGCATTCCGGCATTGACGGAAGAGGTACTTTGAGAGCCATCTCGAGCTTAGGAACCAGCGGAGGAGCCAGTACCTTGACGCAGCAATTAGCCAAACAATTATTTCACGGAGAAGGATCTAAATTCCTGCCTTTTAGAATTGTACAAAAAATAAAAGAATGGATTATTGCCATCCGATTAGAAAGACAATACACTAAAAATGAAATCATTGCCATGTATTGTAATGTATACGATTTTGGAAACAATTCTGTCGGAGTTAGTTCAGCCGCAAAAACGTATTTTTCTAAAGAACCAAAGGACTTAACCATCAGCGAGTCGGCAATATTAGTGGGAATGTTTAAAAATTCTGGTCTTTACAATCCTGTGAGAAATCCACAAGGAGTGATAAACCGAAGAAATGTAGTGCTTCTGCAATTAGAAAAAGGAAAAATAATTTCAAAAGAAGAAAAAGAAAGACTGCAAGCTTTACCAATCACATTAAAGTTCAAATTAGAAACGCACAAAGACGGAACAGCAACCTATTTCAGAGAATATTTAAGAGACTACCTAAAAAAATGGGCGGAGGAAAATAAAAAACCGGATGGTTCAGATTATGACATCTACAAAGATGGTCTAAAAATCTATACTACCATTGATTCCAGAATGCAACTGCATGCTGAAAAAGCAGTAACGGAGCACATGGCCAATCTTCAAGAAGAATTTTTCGAGCAATCCAAAACAAATAAAAATGCGCCATTTGTCAACATCTCTTCTGTAGAAACACAACGCATTTTAAGCCAAGCCATGAAATCCTCGAACAGATGGGCGGTATTAAAATCACTGGAAAAAACGGACGAAGAAATTATAGCATCCTTTAGCATAAAAACTAAAATGAGAGTCTTCTCTTGGAAGGGAGAAAAAGACACTATTATGACGCCATTGGATTCCATTCGGTATTACAAACATTTTTTACAATCCGGACTCATGGCGATGGAACCTCAAACGGGAAATATAAAAGCGTGGGTTGGGGGTATCGATTATAAATATTTTCAATACGATCACGTAGGGCAAGGTGCCAGACAAGTTGGTTCCACTTTCAAGCCTTTTGTTTATGCTACAGCCATAGAGCAATTGAATATGTCACCTTGTGATTCCATTATTGATTCCCCTTTTATGATTAGAAAAGGACGTCATAATGTTACCGAAGATTGGGAACCAAAAAACTCCAACAACAGATACAGCGGAATGGTAACCCTAAAACGAGGATTGGCAAATTCCATCAATATTGTATCCGCAAAATTAATAGACCGAGTAGGTCCGGCAGCTGTAGTCGATTTAGCCCATAAATTAGGCATCAAATCAGAGATTCCGCTTCAGCCTTCCATTGCTTTGGGAGCCGTTGAAATAACCGTCGAAGATATGGTTGCTGCTTACAGCACCTTTGCTAATCAAGGCGTGTATATGAAACCCCAATTTATATCTCGAATCGAAGATAAAGGTGGCGTAATTATTTACGAACCCATCCCTGAATCACATGATGTTTTAAACAAAGACATCGCGTATGCCGTGATCAAATTATTAGAAGGCGTTACGGAAGGCGGGTCCGGAGATCGTTTGCGCACCACCGGCGGCGGAAACGGAGACAAACGCTGGACAGGATATCCCTATCAATTTAAAAATCCTATTGCAGGTAAAACAGGAACTACACAAAACCAATCTGACGGATGGTTTATGGGAATGGTTCCTAATCTTGTAACTGGAGTCTGGGTGGGTTGCGAGGACCGTTCTGCCCGTTTCAAAAGCATAACTTACGGACAAGGTGCCACAGCAGCACTGCCGGTTTGGGGTTATTTTATGAAACTTTGTTACGAAGATCCCGCTCTAAAAGTATCCAAAGCATCCTTTGAAAGACCCGCAAATCTATCCATAAAAGTAGACTGCTACACCGCTCCAAAAGTAATAGACACCACTAATATTGAACAAAATACCGATGAATTTGAATTGTAAAATTTTCATCTGGAGCTAATCCAGCCATCCGCTATATCTTTTAGTCTCCTTAAAGAAGGAGACTAAAAGGATGTCGCTTCTATCTGGGCTAGGCAATTCGTTCTTAAAATTAAATCTTGTTGTTATTAATACTACAAACAGATTGGGTTCTTCTTTAAATTAAAATTCGTCAACTAGCATTCAATTTTATGATTAACAAAAAAGTAAATAACGTTCATGAAGCCCTTCAAGGAATTGAAAACGGGATGACCATCATGCTGGGCGGTTTCGGATTATGCGGTATTCCAGAAAATTCCATCGCCGAATTAGTAAAAAAAGAAACTACGGATTTAACCTGTATCTCAAACAATGCAGGAGTAGATAATTTTGGCCTTGGATTGCTTTTGCAAAAACGCCAAATCAAAAAAATGATTTCTTCTTACGTAGGTGAAAATGCCGAATTTGAGAGTCAAATGCTATCTGGAGAACTCGATGTAGAATTAATCCCGCAAGGAACTCTTGCAGAACGATGTCGTTCGGCACAAGCAGGAATTCCAGCTTTTTTCACCCCTGCCGGTTATGGAACTGAAGTAGCCGAAGGGAAGGAAGCACGGGAATTCAATGGAAAAATGCATCTTATGGAATACGCTTTCAAAGCTGATTTTGCCATCGTAAAAGCATGGAAAGGTGATGAAGCCGGCAACCTAGTTTTCAAAGGAACAGCACGAAACTTTAATCCTTGTATGGCCGGAGCGGCAAAAATAACTATCGCCGAAGTAGAAGAATTATTGCCTGTAGGTAGTTTAGATCCAAACGAAATTCATATTCCAGGAATACTTGTAAATAGAATTTTTCAAGGTGTGAAATATGAAAAAAGAATTGAACAAAGAACCGTGAGAAAAATTTTCTGATTATGGCTTTAGATAAAAATCAAATTGCAAAACGCATTGCAAAAGAATTAAAACACAACTACTATGTGAATCTCGGAATCGGGATTCCAACATTAGTTGCTAATTATGTCCCAGAAGGAATTGACGTCGAATTTCAAAGTGAAAACGGAATTCTCGGTATGGGTCCATTCCCTTTAGAAGGCGATGAAGACGCTGATTTAATCAACGCCGGAAAACAAACCATAACTACTTTGCCTGGAGCAAGTTTCTTCGACTCGTCATTCAGTTTTGGAATGATTCGTGGACAACATGTTGACTTAACAATCCTTGGTGCAATGGAAGTTTCCGAAAATGGTGATATTGCCAACTGGAAAATTCCTGGTAAAATGGTCAAAGGAATGGGTGGCGCAATGGATTTAGTGGCTTCTGCCGAGAATATTATTGTAGCCATGATGCACGTTAACAAAGCTGGCGAATCTAAAATACTTAAAAAATGTACCTTGCCTTTAACAGGTGTTGGCTGTGTTAAAAAAGTCGTTACTGAACTAGCCGTTTTAGAAGTAACGCCGCAAGGTTTCAAATTATTGGAACGCGCACCGGGTGTAACTGTAGCGCATATCATCGCTTCTACGGAAGCTGATTTAATTATTGAAGGCGAAATTCTGGAAATGGTTATTGAGTAGCCCGAGTCTTAAAAACACAAAAAAACCACAATTTAATGAAATTTAGGGCTTTTTGTATTTAGTGATTTAGGTTCTAAAAATTGTATTTCCCTCCAAGGTAAATACTCCTTCCGCTAGCATTAATTCCAGAGGCAAAAGTCCTGTATTGTATATCTAAAACATTTTCAATACCGGAATAAACAGTGAACTGTTCCGTTAAAGATAATGATCCTTTCAAATTATAGGTTTCCCAAGAAGGCATTCCATTTTTTGGAGCATATTGCAAATTATCTTCTCCACTAGGCGAGTAATTGCTCAACTCTTTTTTTCCATTATACAACATATATAAATCCAAATTTACTAGTTTACTTTCATATTTAAAACCTGTTTTTCCATAAAATGGAGCAACATGGTCTAAAGGAAAATTACCCACCGCATTTTGGACTCTACCGTGAGTAAAATTGAAAGTGCCATAAAACAAGAATGATTTTGTGATATAACTTCTTAAGGTAGAGGAAATTCCGCTAATATTTCCTTTTCCTTGATTTTGATTGGCAAGAATGAGACTGTTTTTTCCTTCATAAACAATCGAAGATTGTCCGTTTAACGTAAAAGAACCCGTTATTATTGCATCATACAGTCTTGTGTAATAAAAAATATTTTCAAACTGAAAACGTTTACCTTCCCAAAAAGTAATGCTCAAATCAGCCGTTACTGATTTTTCAGGCCTCAAATCTTTGTTTGGTACAATTAAAGTTCCTGCTGCCGATTCGAATATTTTTGCTAAATCATCAATGTTTGCAACTCGAAATGCAGAAGCTAAATTAAAACCTATTTTTGTGTTTTCGCTGGCATTATTTACAATTCCAACGGCACCGCTATAGGTAAAGTTTTTTTGTGATACGCTAGTATAAGGTAAATTCAGAAAATTGGTTAAAATTTCGCTATTCAAAGTCGTGTAACCAGCCCTAGCACTTACATTACACGAGGCTGTTTTGTTAATGTCATTGCTGTAGGATGCAAAACCTTCGGCTCTAAAAGTATTGTTTTTTCCATCTGGATAACGCGAATCAGTAATGCTTTCAGCATTAGTTAAAATATTTTTTTTATTTCCTAAAGAATTTAAATTATCATAATAAACATCGGCGCCATAAATAAAATCACCATTACCTATTTTTGTTTTAAAATCAGAATTGATGGCAAATATCGAAACTTTTTCAATCCTTGAACTTTGCGTTGGATTGCCGAAATTACGGGTAATTCTACTTTCTTCGATGTTTTGATAACTGGCAACCAAATTCATATCACTGTTTAAGAATACCTTCTTTTTGTCTAATTTATAAGAAGAAATTAACCTTTTTTGTGGACCATAATTCCAAACTGCAGATTTAAATTTTCCGTTTGAACTCAAATCAGTTAGCCTGTCATATCTGGGAATGTTTGATGTGGTAGAAAATTGTAAATTTATACTATGTCGTGTGCTGATATTCTGCTGAAAAATAATTTTTTGCATAAAATCATATTGTTTATATCCAGAAAATTTTTGCACATATTTATCATCATTAGTAACTTTAATGTCAATACCATCTTTGGTTACCACATAAAAAGGTCTTTCTCCAAAAAAATCATTGCTACCATTTTTATGTTTTCCCATTTTTAAATCCCCATAATCATTATAGGAGAATGAAGTTAAGTAACCCCATTTTTGACCCGCAAAGTTGAAATCTAAATGACCTGATTTTCCTTGGTTTGCAGAGTTATAATTTGTTAAAGCAGTTCCGCTAACCTTTTGGTTTTCCGTATCGGAAAGCAATTTTGCAATTTTAGTTTGTAAATAAATGGCTCCGCCAAGCGCATCACTTCCGTGAATAGTAGATGATGGTCCAAAAAGCACGTCTACATTTTCAAGCATATTTTTATCAACAGTAATTATGTTTTGCAAATGTCCAGCTCTGTAAATTAAGTTATTCATTCGGATTCCATCAACGAGTAATAAAATTCTACTGGATTCAAAACCCCTAATAACAGGGCTTCCGCCGCCCTGTTGCGATTTTTGAACTGCTAAAGTCCCCGAATTCCCTAACACATCGGCACTGGACTGGAAGTTATTAAACTCGATTTCTTTTTTAGAAATACTTTCAATTTGTTGCGTAATTTTTCTTTTTGGTTTTGCAAATCGTTGTGTACTTACAACTACTTCATCTAATCCTATTGAATTTATAATGTCTTTTTTAGTTTGGGAAAATCCCGACAAAGAGTAAATACAAACCATTACGATTATTATTTTTTTCATGTTTGTGTAATTAATTTTGTTTAAAATAGATACTTCAAAAAAAAACATGGAGTATCTAATAGTGAATAGATAAAGGATCTAGTTTTTAAATTAAATTGAGTATTATGATTTTTAATTATATCAATTTTAAAATCAATTTTAAAACCAAAATTCACTTTGTTTTTTTGTAAGAGGTGATTAAAGAGAAAGATTCGTTTTTACTTACTTTTAAAATAGCATTTGTAGTAATTTCAATCTCAAAACAAAAATCTCAAATAATCAGTTGTTTTTGATTTTTACAGGGAAATTCAGCGTTTAATTCAGCTTTTAGAAAAACCAAGTCGCCACAAAAATAGCCGTAATCACACAAATCAAATCGACTATAAGCATCGTTCCTAATGCATAACGCGTATTTTTAATATTTACGGAACCAAAATAAACGGCTATCACATAGAAAGTACTTTCGGCACTACATTGAAAAATACTACTCAATCTTGCCGTTAAGGAATCAGCACCAAAAGTATTCATTGAGTCAATCAAAAATCCTCTTGATCCTGCAGAACTAAAGGGACGAAGCAACGCAACTGGTAAGGCATCCGTGATTTGCTTGCTAACACCCATATTTGAGAAAATAAAAGCGATCCAATTGCTAATAATTTCAAATAAACCACTGTTTCTAAATAAAGAAATGGCAACCAACATTCCCAATACATAAGGAAAAATAGTTACTCCAGTTTTCACACCATTGTTTGCTCCTACTACAAAAGAATCAAAAACTGTAGTACTTGCGACCGTAAACTTCTTCTCATTTATAAAGGAGAAAATCAGGGTAAAAGCAATAATTCCAATTAATATTAAAGCAGAAAGATTAGCCGTAAAATAGTTTTTCCCGATTAAATCTAAATGGTTTACATACATCAACAAACCAACAATTGCAGCTATTAAAACCATCAATACAATCACTAGAGAAGCACTTTTGAAATTGATTTTTTGCTTCACTCCAACAATTAGAAATGCTGCAATAGTTCCTATAAAAGAAGTGATAATACAAGGTAACATCACATCCGCCGGATTGCTGGCATTAGCCGCAGCACGATACCCTATAATAGAGGTTGCAATCAAAGTAAGACCCGAAGCATGCAAACACATAAACATAATTTGTGCATCACTGGCCTTGTCTTTATCAGGATTTATTTCTTGCAAGCTCTCCATGGCTTTAAGACCAAAAGGAGTTGCAGCAGAATCTAATCCTAAGAAATTAGCAGCAAAATTTAAGGTCATATAGGAAATGGAAGGATGATTTTTAGGAATACTAGGAAACACTTTTACAAAAACTGGACTCAATGCTTTCGCTAACTTTCCAGAAGCTCCGGAAATGATTAAAAGCTCCATTAATCCACAGAAAAAGGCCAAGTAAGCCATCAACGGAAGGACTAAATCAAGCAAAGTACTTTTGCACGTTGGCAGTAAACCATCTGATTTTTGAACGCCACTGTATATTTTTACGGTTTTGTTTTTATAAACATAAGTCGTATCCGCATTTAGCGTATCACGATTAATTATCATGGTTTGTTCGGGTGCTTTTTTGATGCTGTCTTTAATAAAGGCAGGAAGTTCTTCGGCAAATTTCTCCGAAACCAGAATTGGATCATCTTTCTTTCCGTTCAAAACGTGGTCAATAGTATAACTGTCTCCCGAAAACAAACTAAACACTACAAATACAATTGCTGAAATAAAAATGACTAACCAAAATCTACTCAATACCATAATCTATAATTTTTGTAAATGTAAAAATTTAAAAAGTTTAACCGCAAATTCGCTAATAAAAATAAACCAGGAATAAACATTTCGATTCGCAAAATATCCAATTTGCGAATTGGCGGTAAATTATCACACATGAATTATTTCGTCCTCAATCAATAATTCTTCCCGTCTTAATCTCAAGAAAATCTGCGCCACGGCGATCGTGTCTTTCTCACAATAGGTTACAATACGATCAATATCTTTGTCTACATAAAATACATGTCCTACCTGGCTACCGTCGATATCGCCTTTTGGAGAAGGGATTCCAAGGACTTTACACATCAATTTCAAAGAAGTAAAATGCTTGTAATCGCCAAATTTCCACAATTCCAAGGTATCCAAATGGGGAATTTCCCATGGTTTTTTTCCAAATAAATTCAGTTTGTTTGGAATAGCAATTTGGTTGATAATCATGCGTCGGGCGAGGAACGGAATATCAAATTCCTTAGCATTGTGCCCACACAAAACATGTTGCGGCTGGTTGAAATGAGTATTCAGCAAAGTATTAAAATCTAACAATAGTTTCTTTTCTTCACCAAAAAAAGAAGTCACCCTAAAATTCCGAATATCGCCTTTGATGGTAAAATAACCCACCGAAATACAAACGATTTTCCCAAACTCGGCCCAAATTCCCGCACGATCGTAGAAATCCTCGGGAGTATATTCGTCTTTGCGCTGGTATTGGGTTTTATGTTCCCAAAGATCTTGCATTTCAGAATCTAATGCATTGAAATCTTCGGCTTCCGGAACGGTTTCGATGTCCAGAAACAGAATGTTATTGAGGTTTATTTTTTCTATCATTTGATGACACGCAGCTTACGTGGATTTTTACAGATTTTCTTAAACGAATATACCAAATTTATTCATCAACAACTAAAACAAACTTTGTTGCGTCGTTGGGTTTTCATGTTCCAATAACCATTTTTTTCGCCATAATCCGCCTGCATATCCTGTTAGTGAACCATCTGTTCCAATGACTCTGTGACAGGGCACGACAATCCAAAGCGGATTTTTCCCGTTAGCAGATGCAACGGCTCTAATGGCTTTGACATCACCCAAAATTTTGGATTGTTCGAGATATGTTCTCGTTTTCCCATAAGGAATGTCCAATAAAGATTTCCAGACTTTTTGTTGGAATTCAGTCCCTTTTGGATTTAATTTAAAATCGAAATCGGTTCTCTTGCCTTCAAAATATTCGTTGAGTTGTACAACGGCTTGTTGTAAAACAGCCTGAATTGTATTTGAACACAACCCTTCTTCGGTGACTGAAATTCGTGATATTCCACTTTCATCGCCTATGATTTTGGCAATTCCCAATGGCGTTTTGATGTATGCGGTTTCCATATTTTAAAGATAAAAAAAATACCCACATTGTTCCTAAAGAAGTAATAAAGTTCAGAAATAAATGCACTTAAAGTGTTTTGAGCATAAAAAAACCATTCGCAGAGACGAATGGTTCTTGTATTTTAGCCCCGATAGCAGCGGCATCTCGCGATTTAGAAAAACAAGGCTTTTTATCCGTAGTTTTTATTTATCGGGAATACAGCGGATAGCGGGAGTAGCTCCTGAAAAACACCAGGATTATTTCAAATTGGAATATACGTATGCTTCCAAGGCTTTCAATTCGTCATCCGACATGGCTTTGGTAACCACGAAGTTTGTTTTCATCACTTCATACTGGCTAGGATCAACAATAGGCTCGCCTTCGCCTTTCAAAAACGTTACGATACTTGCGTTTTTATCTTTATAAATCTTAGCAATATCCTGCAGGCTAGGCCCTATAACCTTTTTGTCAACCTGATGGCAGGCCACACAATTTCCTTTCCCTTTGAAAATTTCTTCTCCCAATTGCTCTGGTGTTTGAGCAATTTCTTCGGTAGTGGTTGGGTATAAAGGTTCTTTTTTGGCTTCTTCTTTTTTACAAGAAGCTAAGGCTAAAACGGCAAATAAAAACAATGTCTTTCTCATGTTAATTTCTTTAATTATAGGTGGCTCAGTGGCTAGAATTACCATCCAATATACTTGGGTGGCTGAATTTGATTCAGATTCAAATACACTAAAATTTGTGCTCTGTGATGGGTGACATGGTCTTGCATCAAATTAAGTATTTGCAATTTTGATTTTTGACCCGCAAAAAAAGTAACTTTTTGGGATAATTCAGCATCATTGGTTTTTTGGACAACTCTTTTTGCTGCATCAAAAGAGGTTTTTATCTCTTGGATTATTTGTGCTTTTGAAAGCCCTTTTACGGCTTCTTTTTTCACATATTTCTCTTCCGAAAAATAAGTTGTGCCCAACCAATTCATGTTATCTTGTATGTGAAATAATTGTTCTTTAAAGGACATTTCACGTTCAGCGGGTTTATAATCATATTTATCTTCCGGCATAGCTTCTGCAACGGCCACTAAATAATCTTTGGAATTATCCCATTTCTCTATGAAAGTAGAAACTACTTCCGCTTGTGCAAAAATGCTATTGGAAAGCAATAAAACCACTATTATTAAACATTTTTTCATTTCTATTTGTTAAGAAGTATAGCAGCCTCTTTCGCAAAATAGGTCGAAATCAAACTGGCTCCCGCTCGTTTGATACACATTAATTGCTCCATCATAATTTTATCGTGATCGAGCCAACCTCTTTCGGCAGCGGCTTTGATCATTGCATATTCGCCCGAAACGTGGTAGACTGTTACCGGCACATTTACCGCATTTTTGACTTCGCGAACAATGTCTAAATAGGCAATTCCAGGTTTTACCATGACCATATCAGCGCCTTCTTCAACGTCCCATAACGCTTCTTTGATAGCTTCTATGCGATTGGCATAATCCATTTGGTATGTTTTTTTATCTTTTGGAATTTCAGTGGCGTCAACAGGAGCGCTGTCTAACGCGTCACGGAACGGCCCGTAAAAAGCAGATGCGTATTTTGCCGAATAACTCATAATACCTACGTTATGAAAACCGGCAGTATCCAGACCCTCGCGCAAACGCAATACACGTCCGTCCATCATGTCTGATGGCGCTACAAAATCGGCTCCCGCTTGCGCATGAGAAACAGCCATTTTTACCAAGGCTGCGTTCGTTGCATCATTTGCTACATCTCCATTTGCAATGATTCCGTCATGTCCATAAATAGAATAAGGATCCAAAGCCACATCAGGCATTACAATCATTTCCGGACAAGCGGCTTTGATGGCACGTATGGCATTTTGCATCAATCCGTTTGGATTCCACGCTTCCAGTCCCGTATTGTCTTTTAAATTTTCACTTACTTTTACATAAATATTTACCGCACGAATGCCCAATGCAAATATTTCTTTGACTTCTTCTACTGTTAAATCTATCGAACGACGGAATATACCCGGCATGGAAGAAATTTCTACTTGTACATTTTCGCCTTCAGCTATAAACATAGGAAACATAAAATCCGATGGACTTAAACTCGTTTCACGAACTAAACTCCTTATGGATTCGTTTGTTCTTAATCTTCTGCCTCTGTGTAATGGGAACATATATTTTCGTTTAAAGTTAAACTTTAATTTATTTTTTTAACCATTAAGAAATTAAGGTTCATTAAGGTTTTAAACTTAATTTTCCTTAATTTCTTTATGGTTTAACTATTTAAATCCAATTTTTTGGATTTTCTAAAACGTTGACTAATTTTTCTTCTTCGCTTCCCGCTTCCGGATGATGATCGTACACCCATTGTACATTTGGTGGTAAACTCATCAGGATACTTTCGATTCTTCCGTTGGTTTTTAGTCCAAATAAAGTGCCTTTGTCATGAACCAAATTAAACTCTACATAACGACCGCGACGAATTTCCTGCCACGTTCTATTTTCTGGCGTATAGGGTAAATCTTTTCTTTTTTCTACAATTGGAACATAGGCTTCGAGGAAACTATTGCCGACTTCTGAAACGTAATTGAACCAATCTTTCATACTCCGCTCTGGAGTTTCTTTGCAATAATCGAAAAACAATCCGCCTATTCCTCGTGCTTCATTGCGATGCGCATTCCAGAAATAGGCATCACATTGTTTCTTGTATTTTGAATAAAACTCCGGATTGTGCTTGTCACAAGCAGTTTTACAGGTTTGATGAAAATGGATGGCATCTTCTTCAAACAGATAATAGGGTGTTAAATCTTGTCCACCACCAAACCATTGCTGAATTACATTTCCGTTGTCATCGTACATTTCGAAATAGCGCCAGTTGGCATGAACCGTAGGAACCATTGGATTTTTTGGATGCATTACCAAACTTAATCCACAGGCAAAAAAATCAGCTTCGCCCACATTAAACATTTTTTGCATGGCTTCTGGTAATTTCCCATGAACGGCTGAGATATTAACACCACCTTTTTCGAAAACTTTGCCGTTTTCGATTACACGGGTTCTTCCTCCACCGCCTTCCGGCCGTTCCCAAAGGTCTTCACGGAATTTGGCTTGACCTTCAACCGCTTCCAATCCTTTACAGATTTGGTCTTGAAGGTTTTGTATGTAGGTGTAAAATTGTTGTTTCATTTTAAGTTAAAAGTGTTTAAATTATTTTTTAGTTTTTTTAAACCACTAAATAATAATGCTTTAAAAAAAAAGTGACTAAAAAGCGACTAAAAGTATCTAAATTAATTCCCAATAATACCCAGGTGTACACTTTATCTTCCAAAAAACCTTGTAGTAAAGACTGCAAACTGAACACTAATTACTGTATACTATTTCCCGTACTCCTTCACCGCATCAATAAACGCTTTTGCGTGATCCACAGGAATATTTGGTAAAATTCCGTGACCTAAATTCACGATGTATTTGTCTTTTCCGAATTCGTCAATCATTTCATGTACCATTTTCTTGATAACCGGAATTGGAGATAACAATCTGGAAGGATCAAAATTTCCTTGTAATGTGATGTTTCCGCCAGACAAGTATCTTGCATTTCTTGGAGAACACGTCCAATCTACACCAAGTGCCGAAGCCCTACTTTTTCCCATTTCATTCAATGCAAACCAACATCCTTTTCCGAAAACAATAACTGGTGCATCATCAGCCAAAGCTTCAATGATTTGATTGATATATTTCCAAGAGAATTCTTGATAATCAACTGGAGATAACATTCCGCCCCAAGAGTCAAAAATTTGAACAGCATCCACTCCTGATTTCACTTTTTCTTTCAAATATAAGATCGTGGTATCAGTGATTTTTTGCAATAAAACATGAGCAGCTTCTGGATGTTCGAAACAAAATCCTTTGGCCATATCAAAGCTTTTAGAACCTTTCCCTTCCACCGCGTAACACATAATTGTCCAAGGTGAACCTGCAAAACCAATTAATGGCACCTCATCATTCAACATTTCTTTGGTCAATTTAATAGCATCAAAAACGTACCCTAATGTTTCATGTACATCTGGAACAATTACTTTCTCCACATCTTGAATCGTACGAATTGGATTTGGTAAAAACGGCCCGAAATTTTCTTTCATCAACACTTCAATTCCCATGGCTTGAGGAATTACCAAGATATCCGAAAACAAAATGGCAGCATCTGGAGCAATTCTGCGAATCGGCATCATCGTTATTTCGGCTGCTAATTCCGGAGTCTGACAACGGGTAAAAAAGTCATATTTATCACGCAATGCGATAAATTCCGGCAAAAACCGTCCGGCTTGACGCATCATCCAAACTGGCGGACGTTGTACTGTTTCTCCTTTTAGTGCTCTTAAAAATAGGTCGTTTTTGATCATGTATTTAAATTTTAGCGGATTGCTAGATGCTTTCCGGTGTATAATATTCAATAACTTCCAAAATCACGGCTTCGATAGTTGGTGTTTCGGGAATTACTATGTTTTTAATTTTCTTTGTTTCTAATGCTGCTGCTGTAGTAGTGCCTACGCAAAAACAAACTTCATTCTTGATTTTATTATTTGTCAAATAACTTTCAACGGCAGATGGGCTAAAAAACAGAATTCCGTCAAAATTTTCTTGGTCTGATATTTTAAAAGGCGCTAGTGTTGTTTGATACACTTCGATTTCATTAAAAATTATTTCGGCACTTTTTAATGCTTCAGGCAACGTTTCTTTACGCAAATTTCCGCTCAAAAAAGTATAGCTTTCTTTATTGTAAATTAAAGTGATTATTTCGGCTAATTCAGAGGCATAATCCAAATACACATCAACTGTAAAGCCATGCAATTCCAGTAATTCTTTGGTTTTAATACCTACACAAAAAACAGGTTTAGTCTTTAAAACTTCCCAACCGTTTTGTTCTATCAAACTTAAAACAGCATTTTGGCTGCTAAAAATTAAGTTGTTGTTGATGGTACTGAGTTCGAAAAGGTTGTTTTTTATTTCGATGAAATCTTGTTCCAAAAGATCAAAATTAGCATCAATAAATACTTGCCTTTGTTCTGCCGATAATGTTTTGGTGGATAAAATGCTTGTTTGGCTCATTATTTCTTCAAATTAATTTTAATTGCTGTCATCAATTCTGCTCCGCCATTTTCTAAAATTTCTTTGGCACAATAAAAGCCTAATTTCTTCCATTCCTGCATCGGAACGGTTTTTTCTATTTCGATTTTTTGTTTCCCATCAATTGAAAACAAAACGCCTTTGAATACTATTTCCTCTTCTGTAAATACTGCCAAAGCGCCAATTGGTGCCGTACAACCGCCTTCGAGTGTTTTCAGAAACTGTCTTTCAATGTGTGTACATACCTCGGCATCAATATCATTTAACTCAGAAACGGCCTCTCTGCAAAATTCATCTTTTGCCATCGCAACAATCACCATTGCGCCTTGAGCTGGCGCCGGAATCATCCAATCCAAGTCGATATAATTAGAAGGTTTCAAGTTGATTCTTTCCAAACCTGCTGCCGCAAAAACGGCTCCGTTCCAATCGCTTTCCTGCAATTTCTGCATTCTCGTATTGACGTTTCCACGTAAATCAACTACTTTATGGTTGGGGTATTTATTGAGCCATTGTGCCTGACGACGCAAACTGCCTGTGGCAATTGTTCCTGCTCCATTACGAAAATCAAGGGTTCCTTTGTACACTAGGATATCTAACGTATTGGCTCTTTCCAAAACTGCCGCCTGTACAATTCCTATTGGCAAAGCCGTAGGAACATCTTTCATGGAATGCACTGCAATATCAACCTGACCGTTGATCATGGCAATATCAAGTGTTTTAGTAAAAATGCCTGTGATTCCTAATTCGTAAAGTGGTTTGTCAAGGATAATATCTCCTTGCGATTTTACCGCTATAATTTCGGTTTTATAGCCTAAATCATTTAGTTTTTTTTCGACGGTATGGGCTTGCCAGAGTGCGAGTTCACTGTCTCGGGTTCCTATGCGTATTGTTTTGTTTGCCATTTTTATTTTTTCAAACCAAGAGGAATTAAAGGTTTATTTTAATGAAATTTAATTCCTTAATGGTGTAAATTTTATTTTGTAGTCGCTCCTATTTTGAAAACTTTCTCAATCCAATCGATGCTTTCATCCACCATCGTATCATCATCTTTCAAATGGTTGGCAAAATGTGTAGTTATTTTTTGGATAATTCTGTTGCTGATAATCTCTGCTTGTTCTTCGTTGAAATTTGAAATTTTCTTGCTTTGAAAATCCAATTCGGATGTTTTTATCGCATTCAATTTTGCTTTCAAAGCATTGATAGTAGGGGCAAATTTTCTGCCTTTGGTCCACGTAGTAAATTCTTCTTTGATTTCTTCAATGATGGCTTCAGCAGCGGGAATGTGTTTTTTTCTATTTTCTAAAGTTTCATCTGTTAATTGTGACAAATAATCCATGTGAATCAGCGTAACACCTTCTAATTCCTCGACATTTTCATTTACATTTTTAGGAATTGATAGATCCAAAATCAATATTGGTTTTTTCAAATTCAGAATCGCTTTGTCAATAGTAGGATTCTGTGCGCCGGTAGCTACCACAACAACATCTGCTTTTTGTAGTTCCAAATGCAGTTCCGAATAATCTTTCACAATTAGATTCAGTTTTCCGGCTAGTTTCTCTGCTTTTTCTTTGGTTCTATTGATAAGTGTAATGTGTTCGTTTTTAGTATGTTTTACTAAATTTTCACACGTATTTCTACCAATTTTTCCAGTACCAAACAATAGAATATTTTTGTTCCCAATGTCTTGCACATTGTTAATAATATAACGAACCGCAGCAAAAGAAACCGAAGTAGCTCCAGAACTAATTTCGGTATCGGTTTTTATTTTTTTACTGGCTTGAATCACCGCATTCACCAATCGTTCCATAAAAGCATTGGCTAAGCCCAATGATTTTGATTGTGAAAATGAGTTTCTTATTTGGGCAATAATTTCAAAATCACCCAGAATTTGACTGTCTAAACCCGTTCCTACACGAAACATGTGACTGACGGCTTCTTGATTTTTATAGACAAAACCCACTTTTTGAAAAGCTTCAACTGAGCCTTGACTGTTCTCGCAGATTAATTTGATCAATTGAAACGGATGTTCCGCATAACCGTAAATCTCTGTACGGTTGCAGGTAGAAGTAACTATTAAACTCTCTATTCCTTCATTCTTAGCTTGTTCCAATACCCGCGTTTTTGCTGCGGCATCTAAACTAAACTTTCCTCTAATCTCAGCATCTGCTTTTTTATAGCTTAATCCTACGGAGTAAAAATAATGATGCTTTGATGTGTTATTGTTTTCCATATTTGCACTTTTCCTAAAAGTGAAGCAAAATTATCACTATAGTATTTATAAAAGTAACGCTAGAAGTTCTTTTTGTATCGCTCAGTGATTTTTTAATTCTAAATGGTCAGAATACTGCAAAAAAGGCTACTTTTGTAATGAATTCAAGTTGTTTGAATTGCTTTATTTAAAGTGGTTCTAAATAAAATAACTTGATAAATATCATTTTCATTAAAAAAAAATATCGCTATGGGTTCTCAGGAAATTATAAAAATTGAGGATGATTTCACGCTCATTCGCTTTCAGAATGACAGCAACGATTCTTTTAATGCGCAACGGGAAGTGGGCAGCGGTTTGATTCAGTTTCATTTTGGAATCAAAGGAAAAGCGAAATTCATTTTCAACCAAGGCAATTATGCTTTGGAACTGAAAGAGGAAAAATCATTATTGCTGTACAACCCACAAAAAGAACTGCCTTTAAATCTGGAGTTAGCACCTAATTCTTGGGTAATCTCTGTGATTATTTCTATCAAAAAATTCCATGCTTTATTTTCGACCGAAGCCGATTATATTACTTTTTTAAGCGCAGATAATAAGGACAAAAAATATTATAACGACGGCAATATCAGTCCCTCGATGGCGATTGTTTTATCGCAATTGTTTCATTATAACTTGCATCCTTCCATAAAAAACTTGTATTACAAAGGCAAGGGATACGAATTACTGAGTTTGTATTTCAATAGAACTGAAGATCCAAACGCAGAACAATGTCCATTTCTAATTGATGAGGACAATGTCATGAAAATTAAAAAAGCCAAAGAAATCATCATAGCCAATATGGCTGAGCCACCCGGATTACAAGAATTGGCGGATGAAATAGGATTGAATCTAAAGAAACTAAAAATGGGTTTCAAACAAATTTATGGCGATACCGTTTATGGTTTTCTGTTTGACTACAAAATGGATTTTGCTCGAAAATTACTCGATAGCGGCTCCTATAATGTAAACGAAGTAGGATTGAAAATTGGCTACAGTACCGGAAGCCATTTCATAGCGGCATTTAAGAAAAAATTTGCCACTACGCCAAAAAAATACTTGATGTCGATCAATCCAAATATGTCCTAAACAATTGATTTCATATATTAAACAATAAATAAAAAATAGTTAATCGCAATTTATAAAAAAGTAAGTTTATTTACTTTTGTACCAACAAAAAAAGATAACATGAAAGGTGTATTATTAGTTAATTTAGGTTCTCCGGAAAGTCCAACTCCAAAGGATGTAAAACCGTATTTAGATGAATTTTTAATGGACAAATACGTAATTGACGTTCCGTTTTTGTTGCGAGCATTATTAGTTCGTGGTATAATTTTGCAAACAAGACCTAAAAAATCTGCTGCCGCTTACGCCAAAATATGGTGGGACGAAGGTTCCCCGCTTGTGGTTATCTCCAAAAGAATGCACGCGAAAGTAAAAAAACTGGTTGATATTCCGGTTTCCTTAGCGATGCGTTATGGAAATCCTTCGCTTTTGTCAGGTTTACAAGAACTGCACGACAAAGGCGTAAATGAAGTACTGCTTTTTCCATTGTACCCGCAACATGCAATGGCATCTACCACCACAATAATAGAACTGGCCGAAGAGTACCGTAAAAAGTATTTTCCGGGTATGAAATTCACGATAGTTCCTGCGTTTTACAACAAACCAGATTATCTCAAAAACTTGGCTGATTCCATTAAAGGTCATCTAGAAGGTTTTGACTATGATCATTTATTATTCTCCTACCATGGAATTCCGGAGCGTCATATTCGCAAAACGGATATCACAAAATCACATTGTAAAATTGACGGTTCATGCTGCAACACCCCGTCGCCGGCACATGAGTTTTGTTACCGCCATCAATGTTATGAAACGACCAAACAAGTTGTAAAATTGCTGGGAATTCCAGAAGGAAAATACAGCCAGACTTTTCAATCGCGCTTAGCCGGAGACAAATGGTTGACACCATATACAGACGTTGAAGTAAACAAAATGCCCGAGAAAGGAATCAAAAACCTGGCTGTTGTAACGCCTGCTTTTGTATCGGATTGCTTGGAAACTTTGGAAGAAATTGCCATGGAAGCCAATCATGAATTTAAGGCTCACGGAGGAGAAAATTTTAAAGCAATTCCTTGTTTAAATGATGGTGACGACTGGTGTAAAACCGTAAGTAATTGGATTTCAAGCTGGTCCAATGCTTCATCATCACTTAAACTTGACTCCGAAAAAATTAACGCTTAAATGACTGTTACCGCCGATGAACTAGGAACACAAGACATTAAAAAACTCTTGATAAAACAGGCAGTTCCGTCTTCTATTGGGATTTTATTCATGTCGGTTAATATCTTGATTGATACCATATTTGTTGGACAATGGATTGGTTCTTTGGCCATTGCTGCGGTAACCGTAGTTCTGCCCATCACCTTTTTGATTTCTTCTCTGGGAATGGCGATTGGTGTGGGCGGAGGATCTGTACTTTCCAGAGCATTGGGAGCCAGTCACAAGGAAAAAGCACTTCAAACATTTGGCAACCAAATCATGATGACTTTTTTATTGGCTTCTGTTTTTGTGGTATTTGGTCTTTTTTTTAGTGACGAAATGCTAATGCTTTTTGGCGCGAAAGGAGCCATAATGGAACCCGCAAAAGAATTTTTTATCCCCATAATTATAAGCGTTCCGTTTTTGGCACTTTGCATGATGGGAAACAACGTGATTCGCGCCGAAGGCAAGGCCAAGTTTGCGATGGTCTCCATGATTATTCCTGCATTTGTCAATATTGCATTGGATATTATTTTTATCAAATACTTAGATTTAGGTATGTTTGGCGCTGCTTTGGCTACTGCCATATCCTATTTTACCTGTTTCTTGTTTGTACTTTGGTTTTTTGTTTTCAAAAGTGAACTTCAACTGAAAATGAAGCATTTTAAATTTAAAATGCCCATTGTCAAAGAAATCACTGAGTTGAGTTTTGTGACTTTTTCAAGACAAGGAGTTGTGAGCATTTTAGCCATCATCCTGAATCATACTTTATATACGTATGGCGGCGAACATTCTGTTGCTATTTATGGAATTATCAGTCGAATGCTGATGTTTTCCTTGTTTCCTATCCTGGGAATTACGCAAGGATTTCTGCCAATTGCCGGTTTCAATTACGGTGCAGGAAATTATGAAAGAGTGAAAGAAAGTGTGCAACTATCCATAAAATATGCCGCATTTCTCGCCTCGCTTATTTTTGTGGTTATTCTAATCTTTGCAAAGCCTATCGTTGCTATTTTTACTACAGATCCACTTGTAATCGACCAAACTCCGGAAGCGTTGCGCTGGGTATTTGCAGCTTCGCCAATTATTGCTGTTCAGCTCATTGGTGCGGCTTATTTTCAAGCTGCAGGAAAGGCAAAAAAAGCACTGCTTTTGACGTTAAGTAAACAAGGATTTTTCCTGATTCCGTTAGTGCTCATTCTACCAAATTTTTTAGGTATTTTTGGAGTGTGGTTTGCATTCCCAATTGCAGATATCTTATCAACAATACTAACTGGCTATTTTCTAAAAAAAGAAATGAATACAAAACTGATTCAAACTAACGATGGAATACTATAATTACCTTAAATCTCTGCACCTCATCTTTGTAATTACATGGTTTGCAGGATTGTTTTATATTGTACGCTTGTTCGTGTACCAAATTGAAGCGGCAGATAAACCCTCGCCAGAGAAAGAAATTCTGCAAAAACAATACAAAATAATGACCTATCGCTTGTGGTATATTATCACTTGGCCTTCGGCTGTTTTAGCGAGTATATTTGCCTTTTCATTACTTTATCTGAATCCAAGTTTAATTCAGTTAGATTATATGCAAGTAAAATTTGGCTTTGTTTTTGCACTTTATTTATACCATGGAAAATGCCAACAAATTTACAATCATTTGCAAAATGATGAAATAAAATACAGTTCAAACTTTATGCGGTTGTGGAATGAAGGTGCGACCATAATTTTATTTGCAGTCGTTTTTTTAATCATTGTCAAAGATGCAGTGAACTGGATTTATGGTGTAATTGGAATCTTTTTGTTTTCCATTTTAATTATGTTGGGTTTTAAATTTTACAAACGGATTCGACAAAGAAATCAATCTTAATTATGTTCAAAAGCTTCAAAATAGCAATGCTCTCGTTACGAATCAGAATCTTCCTTTCGATGATTGTGTTGATATTAATAGCGTCTGTTTTATTAGCTTCTATATCCATCATTCAATTTAAAAACGAAGCCAAAGAATACCACCAAGAACGCTTAGAACGCAATGAGAATTCTGTAAAAGAGCACATCAATTATGTACTCTCTACCACTACATATCCTTTAAATTCTGCCAATTTAAGTTTGATTTTTAAAGATAAAATCCATGAATTAGCCCACATTCATAATGCGGAAATAAACATCTATGGTCTGGACGGAAAATTACTAAAGTCTTCTAAAGAGTCTTTTTCTGTGGATATAGTGGCGCCTCCTATTCCAAAATACATTTTAAAACTAGTTCGTTCTTCTATCGAAAAAAGATACGTTGATATTAAAACTATAGATGGCAAAAAGAACCGTTCCGCTTTCAGCCAAATCAAAGATCATAAATTCAAACCACTGGGGATATTGAACTTACCTTATGTAGAAGATGATGGATATTATGAAAACGAATTAAAAAGTTTCCTAATTCGTCTGGGACAGGTGTATGCTTTTATGCTTATTATTGCTTTTGCTGTCGCTTATTTCCTTTCCTCTTACATTACAAAATCATTAAAAACAATATCAGATAAGTTAAGTGGAACGAGTTTAAATCAAAAAAATGAAAAAATTGTTCTGGAAGCAAACAGTAAGGAAATCAACTTATTGATCAATGCCTACAACGGAATGGTGGACAAACTGGAGAAAAGCGCCATTAAACTGGCCCAAAGCGAACGAGAAGAAGCGTGGCGCGAAATGGCCAAACAGGTCGCCCATGAAATCAAAAATCCGCTTACGCCAATGCGATTAACAGTACAGAGTTTTCAACGAAAATTTGATCCAAACGATGCCAATGTAAAACAAAAAATGAACGATTACTCCGAAACTTTAATTCAACAAATTGACACCATGAGTGCCGTTGCCTCTGCGTTTTCAAATTTTGCATCAATGCCGGCACAGCAAAACGAAACCTTGAATGTTGTTGCCGTAGTAGAACTTGCGATGGACATTTTCAATGAAGACTACATTGAATTTCAAAGCGATTCTCCTGAAATTATTTCGAAAATTGACCGTACCCAACTGATCCGGATTATCACGAACCTGGCTAAAAATGCTATTCAGTCTATTCCGGAACAACAAGAAAAAAAATCAGTAGTTCTCCGTATCCATAAAGCAGCAAACAACGTATTAATTACTGTTACCGATAATGGAATTGGAATTCAACTCAAAGATATTGACCGTATATTCGAACCAAAATTTACCACTAAAAGCAGCGGAATGGGTCTTGGTCTTGGAATTATAAAAAACATTATCGAAAATTATAAAGGAACGATTACCTTTGAAACTGAATATGGAAAAGGAACTACTTTTACGGTTTCGCTTCCAATAATTAACACCTAAAAATACAATTATGAACTACGAAAATCTTTTAATTGCAACCGAAAATAACATTGCAACGATTACCATTAATCGTGCTACAAAACTAAATGCGTTGAATGTTGCCACGATTTCTGATTTGAATAAAGCTTTCAAAACATTAGGGAAAAATGATGAAATTCGTGTTATTATTTTAACGGGAAGCGGTGAAAAAGCTTTTGTGGCGGGAGCGGATATCTCTGAATTTGCTGCTTTTTCAGTTGAAGAAGGAACGCAATTGGCCGCTGAAGGACAAGAAAAATTATTTGATTTCATAGAAAATTTAAAAAAACCCGTAATCGCAGCCGTTAATGGTTTTGCATTGGGCGGCGGATTAGAATTAGCCATGGCGTGTCATTTCAGAGTAGCTTCAGAAAATGCAAAAATGGGATTACCTGAAGTTTCGCTGGGTGTAATTCCGGGTTACGGAGGAACGCAACGTTTGCCACAATTGATAGGAAAAGGACGCGCAATGGAAATGATTATGACCGCAGGAATGGTAACAGCGCAAGATGCTTACAGAACGGGACTGGTAAATCACGTAGTCCCTGAAGCTGAACTTTTAGATTACTGTGTGAGTGTAGCCCATAAAATAATCAAGAACTCTCCTTATGCTATCGGCAAAGCCATAAAAGCGGTCAATGCTAATTTTAAAGAAGGAAAAAATGGCTATGAAACCGAAATAAAAGCTTTTGGAAAATGTTTTGGAACCGAAGATTTTAAAGAAGGAACAGCTGCATTTTTAGAGAAAAGAAAAGCAGTGTTTACGGGGAAATAATAACAAAAGAGAACCACGTTGGTTCTCTTTTTAGTTTATAAATGATGTTCCTTTAAAATAATCTTTGCTCAAAAAACAGATTATCTGCTTGACAAGACTTAATTTTGCAATCCTCTTTCGGAATATAACCATCTAAAATTAAACCAATGTCCTTCCAACCTGTATTTGCACTTTTCTGGGAAAATGTAAAAGAAAGCATCCAAAATGGCACTTACGCCAAACTAACACTTGCCAAAACCATTGGTGACACCGAACTGAAAAACATCTACGTTCGTCCCGTTTTATCAGAAAGTAATGTATTCAGCCTTTCCGTTACGGCGCGTTATAAAACCGAAGAAATAGAAAGTTCCCATACGCTCGACGAAGCTTTTATGGTATTAGCGCCTTTTATGAACAATCCATTTTTAACTGCTTTACTGTTTACAACGGAGAACGACATCACTTTTAAACTCAATAAAAAAAGAGTAGGAACTATTATTAAGCAAGCGCCCACTTTTAAAAATGCTTCGGATGTGATTTTGGAAATGAAAGCAAAAGGGATTTCGATTTAAGATTTTTGATTAATCCCGATAACTATCGGGACTGATTTTTGATTTAAAAAACCAGCAATCCAAAAAATATCTGAAATTTAAAAATAGTGGTTAGGGACCAGAATTTAGTAATCAGTTCATGGCTTGGGTGTAAGGCAAGACTGAAATCGATCTTTTTTAATTAAAGTTGCAGTATTTGGACGTCAACAAACTGAATACTAAAACTGAACACTGTTTACTTACTTCTCCCCTTCCCATTCCGCATAAAACTGCGCTAGAAATCCTTCCATATACTGGTGTCTTTCTTGTGCAATTTGTTTTCCCGCCTCGGTATTCATCTTATCTTTCAAAAGCAATAATTTTTCGTAAAAATGATTGAGCGTTGGAGAATCGTTCTTCTTGTATTCTTCCTTGGTCATGTTGAAATTTGGAGCAATTTTAGGGTCGTAGATCGCTCTGTTTTTAAATCCGCCATAATTGAATGTTCTGGCAATTCCAATGGCGCCAATCGCATCTAATCGGTCCGCATCCTGAACCACATCTAGTTCTATGGAGGAGAATTTCTTTTCGAAATTACCGCCTTTGTATGAGATGTTTTCAATGATCTTGACCACATGTACAATGGTATCTGCGTCAACATTTTCTGATTCTAAAAATGATCTCGCTAGTTTTGGCCCTACAGTTTCGTCACCGTCATGAAACTTACTATCGGCAATATCATGCAGCAAAGCACCCAATTGAACCACCGTGGGATCACAAGCTTCTTTTCTAGCAATCAAAACGGAATTTTTAAACACTCTTTCAATATGAAACCAATCGTGTCCGCCTTCGGCATTTTTTAGTTTTTCCTTTACAAAAAGAATCGTTTTTCGAATTAAATCTGCATTTATCATTCTTTATATACTTTTAAAAAAAAAGTTGAATTTCAAAGTTCTGTAACTTCAAAATTCAACTTTTTTATTCTTTATTTTTGCATTCAAAAAGCTATCGTACTAAAGCGGGTTCTACCCATTTGAAAATATGGGATTCTTTCGGAATGACCAATCGCTCAGAAATTCGTGCCATTCTTCCGGGTAATTTCATCAAATAATCCCGGGCTTTTTCTGCTTCATCAGTTAAGCCTGTAATTTTATCAATTTCCCATTTGTCAATTAATTTTTGCATAATGTCTACATAATCCGCTGCAGTGTACACCCCGATTCGTTGTGCCGAATCCGAAAACTGTTCGAAAGCAGTACTTATTTTTTCACCGGATTCTCTTAAGAAATGTGCTGGCATAACGATTTTTGCTTTCATCATATATTGAAACGCAAGCATCATTTCGCTAGGATCCACCTGAAAAATACGAGTTACAAACTCACTGTAAGCATGATGGTGGCGCATCTCATCACCCGCAATCATTTTGCACATTTTAGACAATTTGTTATCCCCATATTTCTTAGCCATTTGCGCTACTCGGTTATGGGAAACATAGGTTGCCAACTCTTGAAAACTAGTATAAACAAAGTTTTTATAAGGGTCTCTTCCGGTTCCTATGTCAAAACCATCGTTGATGAGGTGTTGGGTAGTCATTTCTACTTCACGCATATTCACGCGACCTGATAAATACAGATATTTGTTGAGCATGTCGCCATGACGATTTTCCTCTCCAGTCCATTGTCGGATCCATTTGGACCAACCGTTTCGCTCTACATTATCTATTCCGTCTACGTCCATTAACCAAGATTCGTAGGTCGGTAAGGCTTCTTCAGTAATCGTGTCACCTACTAAAGTTACCCAAAAATCATAGGGTAATTCTTTTGCAATTTCACGCAATTCTTTGACCTCATCAAAAAAAGTATCACTTTGAGAATTAGGCAAAAAATCCGTTGGTTGCCATATTTTTTCTACTGGTATCAGATACTGATCGACAAAGCTATCTACGTTTTTTTCCAAAAACTGCATTACTTCTAATCGAATGTTTTTTATTGACATTATATATAAATTAAATTTTTATTCCTTGAACAACTGCTTTTTCTGTTTTTTCGATCAAATCAGAAAAATTATAATCTTTAACCGCTAATGGCTTATGAACTACAAAGGTAAGGCGATTTCCTAAACCTAAAGGGAAAAACCCATATTTAACAATTATCCAAGAATTGTTTATGCTTATCGGAACTACATAAGCTGAAGGCGCGTATTTGCATAAAATTTTGAATCCGCTTTGCGCAAATTCCTTTGGCTTCCCAGTCTTGCTTCGTGTTCCTTCCGGAAAAATAACTGCGCAACGATTGTGTTTTTCAATATATTCAGACAAATTTTTGATCGCAGGAATTGCTTGCTTGGGATCTCTACGATCAATAAGAGCAGAACCACCATGTCGTAAATTAAACGACACACTGGGAATCCCACTTCCCAATTCTTTTTTACTGACAAATTTACAATGAAATCGGCGAAAAAACCAAATCATAGCAATAATATCGTACATACTTTGATGATTGGACACGAAAATTAACGGAACATTTTTTGGGATGCTTTCCACATTTTCAAACCGGTACGATGTTCCTAACAGTCTTGTGCACAAAATCAGAAAAAAATTTAAATAATCGACACTTATTTTATGGGCTTGATACCCAAAAACGTGAAAGCAAACCCATTGAATTGGGTGAAAAATAACCAAGGTAAGACCAAAACATAAATAATAGATTACGGATATGGGATACGAAATTAGTTTTTCCATGCTTTAAAAATTTGCCGTAAAAGTAAGAAATATATTTTTAGCCCGATTTTAAATCCCAAACAATATATGGACTCAACCTTTAATCGTAACTTTGCCAGTCAAAATCCATGTCCTTTTTTCTATTAAAATGAATTTTACTTACTCAAAAAACGAAAAACTAAAAAGCAAGACCACTATTGGATTATTGTTTACCGAAGGGAAATCAGTATCAAAATATCCGTTGCGATTGGTGTATAAAGCCAGCTCTTTTGGCGATCCAGAATCCCGAAACTTCGGGACGGGAGAAAAAATAAAAATGGGAGTTTCGGTTTCCAAAAAGAATTTCAAGAAAGCCGTAGACCGCAATTATTTCAAACGCGTCCTGCGCGAAACCTACCGGCTGAACAAACACCTTTTGATTGACCATCTGGACCAACCCTATTCCTTTATGTTTTTTTATCAAACTAAAGACAGATTGACGTACGCCGAAATTAATACCAAAACCATTCAATTGTTTGAGAAATTTGTTGCTCAAAACATTAAAAAACCAGTATCCGAAAGCGATTCTATTTCTGAAATATAAACAATTCACCTATCCCAATTAAACAAAATCACCTTTAGATTCAGTCCTGCATCATTATTTCGTGATTTATTGTTATTTTAGTGGTCTCAAATTTAGTTAATTAAACCTATGAGCTTCCTCAAAAAAAAATTCTTAATTCCCCTTGTCGCTTCGGTATTTCTGTTTATTGGAACCAGCTTCAAAGATGATTTTTTTGAAATCGCCAAGCAAATCGAGATATTCACGACCCTTTTCAAGGAATTAAACCGAAATTATGTCGATGAAACGAATCCTGGAGAATTAATGGACAAGGCCATCAAAGGAATGCTGATTAATTTAGACCCATACACCGTATATTTCAACGAGCAGGATGTAGTGCGATTCAAGATAAACAACACTGGAGAATATACCGGAATAGGCGCTTTACTGACTCGAAAAGAAGATAAATTGATCGTTAAAGAGCCCTATAAAAATTTTCCCGCCGACAAAGCTGGCCTTAAAGCCGGTGACGAAATTATTCAAGTGGGCGATATCCTTTTGTCTGATTTTAAAGACGAGGCCTCTCAGCTTTTCAAAGGTACCAAAAACACCAAAATAGACCTCAAATACATCCGACAAGGAAAAGTACAAAGTACCCAGATTATCCTGGACGAAGTCGAAATCAAATCGGTGCCCTTTTTTGCAAAAATAGACGACAAGACCGGCTATATCGTATTATCGCATTTTAATAAAAAAGCGTCCTTGGAAACCAAAGAAGCCTTAGAACAACTCAAAAAAGAAGGTGCCGAACGCATTATACTGGATGTCCGAGACAATCCGGGCGGACTCTTGAATGAAGCCGTGAATATTTGTAATTTATTTGTTCCAAAAAACGAAATTATTGTTACTACAAAATCAAAAATAGAGCAACACAACAGCACATATAAAACAACCAAAGACCCTGTAGATACTGACATTCCTTTGATAATACTTGTTAACGGTCACAGCGCTTCAGCATCCGAAATCGTGGCTGGCGCACTTCAAGATTTAGATCGTGCTGTAGTGGTGGGTAGCCGCAGTTTTGGGAAAGGACTCGTGCAAAGACCGGTAGATTTAACGTATGGTACACAACTAAAAGTAACCATTTCCCGTTATTACACGCCATCCGGAAGATGCATTCAAGCTTTAGATTATTCACGAAAAAACAAAAACGGAATGGTTCTAAAAACAGAGGAGAAAAACTATAATGCCTTTAAAACCAGAAAAGGCAGAACCGTTTATGACGGCGGAGGAATTCAGCCGGATGTAGAACTGGAAGAAACTAAATTAAGTCCGATAGCAAATGCTTTGCTTCACAACGACGGGATTTTTAACTATGCCACGACGTATTATTATAAAAATCCAAATTTAGGAAATCGCATTCCTGTTATTTCTGATGTGGAGTATTTAGAGTTCAAACAGTTCCTAAAAACACAAAAATTCTCCTTTGACACGGAAACGGAATTGGCCTTGAAAAACACTTTGGCTATGGCCAAAAAAGAAAAACTAGAGGAATCTATTCTGGTAGAATATCAACAATTAAGTGTTGCGCTTCAAAAAAGCGAAAATGCCTTATTGGACAAAAACCAAAAAGAAATCAAAAACCTGATGGTCGATGAAATCATTAAACGCTATCAATATCAGGAAGGGCTGTATCAGTATTACATCAAAAATAATTCTGAAATCAAACGGGCCATTACTATTTTGAATTCCAATATGGAGTATCAGTCTATCTTAAAATGAAAAAATCGTTCTCCATAGTGCTATTACTTTTTTCGAGCTACGTATCAGCTCAGTGGCAACCTATAGAAACGGTTTATTTTGAATTTGACAAATTCACACTTTATAACGACCAAATACAAACGATAGTCGATTTTATAAAAAACACAGATACCTCAAAAGTAGAATCGATACAAATTTATGGGTATTGTGATGACCGGGGTGCTAACGATTATAATTATGAATTATCAAAAAACAGAGTAATTACGGTACAAAATATACTTATCCAAAATGGTTTCAGTAAAAACAAAATTGTCATTATTGAAGGCAAAGGCCGCGTGATTCTGAAAAAAGATATGATAGAAAACCTATCCGAAACCCGTTCTAAAAACAGGCGAGTCGACTTGTTTCTTGTCAAGAAAAACAGTTTTGGAAACGGCATTTACAATTCGTTTCAGAAGAAGCATAAAGTAGGCGACCGTATTTATCTGGAAAATATCCTTTTTCCACTTGGCAGCAGCACATTAACGGAGAAATCTAAGAAAGAATTAGACAAGATTGTGGTTCTTTTGCAGCAACAAAAAACGTTGGAATTCGAAATCAGAGGCCACGTTTGTTGCACGCCCAGTTATTACCTGGATGCCATAGATAAGGGAACCCGAGAACGCAAGCTTTCCTTGAACCGTGCAAAAAACGTCTATAAATACTTGATAAATAAAGGCGTAAACAGCCTTAGGATGCATTATATAGGAAACGGAAACAAATTTCCCTTAGGTCAAGGAGAAGCATTAGACCGCAGAGTTGAGTTTCTGATTCTAAAAATTTAGTTCCCCACTTTTCATCTCAATATGCGGAATATCGTCTTCGAGATACATTTCACTGGTTTGCACAAAACCATGACTCTCATAGAATTTCTTTAGGTACAATTGCGCTCCAATAGTGATGTGGCTTTCGCCAAAATGATGCGCTATTCCTGCAATAGATTCCCGCATTAAGTCATGACCCCATTTTCTGTCGCGGTAATTTGAATCAACTGTTACTCGGCCAATTGAGGCATTGTCAAAACTGATTCCTGGTTTGAAAAGTCTGGAATGCGCTACAATTTTACCTTCAAATTCCCCAATAAGATGCAGAGCTAGTTTGTCCTTTCCATCTAGATCGAGATATACACAGTTTTGCTCCACCACGAAAATCTCGCTTCTCAATCTCAGCAGATCGTATAACTCATCCACAGAAAGTTCCTTAAACGACTTTATACTCCATTTTAACATTTTATTTTTTTTAGTTTTTATTAGACTGCAAATAAAAGAAAATAAAACTATTTTTTCAAAACCTCAACTGATTTTATGATGGCTTCTAACTCATGCATTAAGTCTCTTTTTTCTTTGGAGGGCGCATAACAAAAGCCTTCCAAAACTAAAATCCTGTTGTGCTCTGTATCCAGAATAGCATAATTAATAAAAGGGCCTGACATAAAATCGTTTTTCAATTCCCAAGTTCCTTTTGTTTCATACGTTTCCTTTCCGTCCAGACTGATCTTAAAAAAATAAGGCGAATAGCTTTCTCCGGTAATCATTGCAGTATTATTCTCTTTTCCGCTGATGTAAAGATTGCCAATAGAATCCCTCATTTTAATAATATTCGTGATCAGATCTGTATCCTTTTTAGTGATGACATTTATAGGAACTTGATAAATCAACAAACTCGTGTTGCCGCTTATAATTTCATTTTTTAACCATATAAAAAGCGGTTTATGAAGGACGTATTGATATGAAGAAGGAATATTAATCGAAATTTGAAATTTATTCTTGATGATTTTTGGATTAAGAATAGACTGTTTTATAATGCGTTGGTTTTCGGAAATTTCAGTTTCCTTAATAATTTCAATTATTTTTGGCGAATTTTTCGCTATTATTTCTAGAATATCTACACTTGTTTTTCCGGAAATATGAAACACATTTTGGGGTGATGCGTATTGATTTTTTTTAATTTCAAATTTATTTTGCTCTTCTTTTTTGACTACGATAATCGTACGGCTGTCCGTCATAAATCCTTCTAAAATTTTAGTAGGATATTGATTTATCGTAAAAAGAGGTTCCTCCTCAGGCAATCCTATAACGGCGGAGGCAAATTTATTTCGAATACTGTCGCCAATCTCACCATTCCACAACTGGTCGTCTATGATAACTGAAATAGTATTAATTTTTCCTGTTGTAGCACGCGGTTGGGGATCCTTTTTTTGGTTGCAAGAACCCAGCAAAATGGCAGTAAGAAGCAATAAAAGAAGGGCTTTATTCATTGTATTTCAATTATAAAATAAAACCCAAATTTAGATAAGATTATTCTATTATCCGTTAATTTTAAGTTTCATTCCTGGTTTGAGTACTTCCCCGCGAATACCGTTCCATTTTTTCAGGTCAGAAATGGTTACGCCTGGATATTTTTTTGATATACTATACAACGAATCCCCTTTTTTTACATAGTAATCAACGGTTTCTTTCTGGGATAATCCGGAACCATTTATTTTTTTATTAAAGTAACTTATCGTTGCTTTATTTGTATTTATTACAGGTTCCTCTTTGGCGACAATCAAAGAACTCCCTAAAATAATTGTCTGCCCGGAAATTTTATTCCATTGTTTCAGAGTAGACGGAGAGGTGCCAAATTTCTTAGCAATGCGCTCTAAATTATCTCCTTTTTGAACTATATAATACGCCTTGCTTTCAGTAGATGCTACAGCTGCGTTTGCCTCTAATGAGGCGGCAACTTGCTTCTCAGAAAGGGCTTGTATTGGATCTGAATTCTTTATTACTTCATTAGAAACAACCGCTTCGTTGCTACTAATTTTTAGGTTTTTACCATACGCGATAACATTGCTGCTTAGCGCATTCCATTGTCTTAAATCAGCAATGCTAACATTGTATTTACTGGCAATAGCTCCCAGATTATCTCCTTTTTTTACCTTGTAATACTGGGTTGTCTGGGATTGCGCTATTCTTTGATTGCCAGTATCTTCACGTTCTTTTTTGGGTGTTGTTTTTGTGGCAAAATAGGGCTTCTCTCGTTTGCTGGATTCGTATTCTGTATAGGCATAAATCGGATCTTCATTAGAGGCAAAAACAGCAATTTTTTCTTGTGGCAATCTCAAATAATGATTTTGATCATGATAAAAAGGAATTATATCAAGCTTGTAGGAGGGATTTAAAACCTGCAATTGAACTACTGGAACATCAAGTAAATCTGATATTTGCTTGAATGTAATTTGCTTCTTGATCAGGATAGTATCCGTAGTAAAATGCTTTATGGTAGCCCGCTGGGGCACGATTCCGTGTTCCTTATGGTATTCATAAAGATACATGGTTGCTAAGAAAGCAGGTACATATCCTTGGGTTTCTCTGGGAAGATTTTTCCTGATATTCCAATAATTTTGCTGACCACCGGAACGTCTGATAGCTTTGGAAACATTTCCCGGACCAGAGTTATAAGAGGCCAAAACCAAATCCCAATCTCCAAATATTTTGTACATATTGGTCATATATTGCGCTGCTGCCTCGGTAGCTTTTAAGGGATCGCTGCGTTCATCCACATACGAATCAATTTTCAACCCATATTGTTTTCCGGTTTGATACATAAATTGCCACAGTCCAGTTGCTCCCATTTTTGAAACTGCTTTTGGATTTAAAGCAGATTCCACAACGGCTAAATATTTTATCTCCAAGGGAATATTTTGTTTGGCCAAAGCCTCCTCAAACATGGGAAAATAATATTCCGAAGTGGCCATTAATCGTTCAAAAGATTTTTTTCGGTATTTTAAAAATGATTTAATAATGTTTTCCAGACCTTGATTGTACGCAATATTAAACGGCGATTTTGCATTCATTGCCGCCAATCTTTCTTTCAGCAGTGCTGTTGGTAACTCATAATCTACTTTTTCATCTATATTTATATTTTCGATGTCTTCTGTAAGATCATTATATAAATCTAAGTTGGTCATTTCATTCATCCATAAACTGTCTACACAAGATGCCAGATCATATTCAACAAAGGAATTCTTAATGGAATCTAAATAGGATAATTTTGCATCAATTTTTTCAAATGCTTTGTTTTCAGTTGCTTTCTGCGAAAATAAATGAATTGATAACAACAGAAAAAACGATAATGTGGTATTTTTTATAGTCATATTTAAAAGATCAAAGACCTATAATCCAAATGATTAGAAGTCTTATTTTTACAAACTTAAGAGGTTAAAACTAAAATTTTCTTTAAATATTGTTAAAAATATAATTTTTCAGTCCTTGGCACTGAATTTCTAATCGTTTGTGGGTAAAATTACTTTAAAGATCCAATTGTGAAACTTAAAAAAAACCTCAGCGATACATAAGGTATCGCTAAGGTTTTTATACATGTGATAAAACAGCTGTTTGATTTGAATGCTATTTAGATATCAAACGGCTTTTATTTTAATTTTACTGCATTTATTAGTCTAAAATAGCTGCAATTCCGGGTAACACTCTGCCTTCGAGCATTTCCAGCATTGCTCCTCCGCCTGTAGAAACATAACTCACTTTATCTTCCAGCCCAAATTGTTTTACAGCTGCCACTGAATCCCCTCCACCTACAAGAGAGAATGCTCCGTTTGCAGTAGATTCTGCAATAAAGTTGCCCAATGTAATTGTTCCGTTAGCAAAATTTTCCATTTCAAAAACACCCAATGGACCGTTCCAAAGAATCGTTTTAGAATCCATGATTACTTTTTTGAAGTTTTCCAATGATTTTGGTCCAGCATCCAATCCTTGCCACCCGTCAGGAATTGCTTTGACATCCACAATCTGGGTTTGAGCATCATTTGAAAAAGCATTTGCCGCTACAACATCAACCGGAATATGGATTTGAACTCCTTTTTCTTTGGCTAATCTCAAGATTTCCAAAGCCAATTCTTGTTTGTCATCTTCACAAATTGAATCTCCAATTTTACCGCCTAATGCTTTCACAAAAGTAAAAGTCATTCCGCCACCAATAATCATGTGGTCTACTTTATCCAGAATATTCTCGATTACGGTAATTTTAGAAGATACTTTTGATCCACCAAGGACTGCTGTTACTGGTTTTTCGCTGTTTTTTAAAACTTTGTTCAAGCTTTCTATTTCTTTGGCCAATAATAATCCAAAACATTTTTCGCTTGGAAAAAACTGCGCAATAATTGTAGTCGATGCGTGCGCTCTATGCGCTGTACCAAAAGCGTCGTTTACAAAAATATCACCAAGTGACGCCAGTTCTTTTGCAAAAGCAACATCACCCGCTTCTTCTTCGCTGTGAAAACGTAAATTTTCTAACAATAAAACTTCTCCAGCCTGCAATTTTTCAGCTGCAGCTTTCGCCTCTGAACCAATACAGTTTGAAGCGAACTGAACCGAAACTCCAAGAATTTCAGCAGTTGTTTTCAAAATGTGTTTCAAAGAGTATTTTTCTTCCACTCCTTTTGGCCGACCTAAATGCGACATCAAAATCACGCTTCCGCCTTGCGCAAGAATCGCGTCAATAGTAGGTTTTGCAGCTTCAATACGCGTGGCATCCGTTACATTGAACTTTTCGTCCAAAGGCACATTAAAATCAACCCGAATTATGGCTTTTTTATTTGCAAAATTGAAATCACTTATGGTTTTCATCAGTCTGTTTTTTAGTTTATTTTTTTTGAAAGAGTAACAAATATAGAACTTTTAAATTATTAATAAATTAGAGAAAATCATATAAAATCAATTTTTAGCAACGAAATCGATGTAAATTAATAAATAATGCTTTTATTTATCAATTTGTCTAGATATTATTTTAGATAAAGGCCTGTTAAATTTTAAAAATAAAACATAAATTGACACTTCTATAAACTAGCTTCTGCTGAAACTTTGCCTGCTAAAATTTTAGACTACACCATTTTCTGCTATCTTTGCTTCATGCAATTTTCAGAAATTTTAGGACAAGAACACATCAAAAGTCATTTGACAAAAAGTGCTGATTTGGGCAGAATTCCCCACGCACAACTGTTCGTAGGTCCGGAAGGCAGTGGCACTTTACCCATGGCGATTGCGTATGCACAATACATCATTTGCAGCAATCAAAACGGAGAGAATTCCGGTTCAAATGAAGCGTGCAACCTGAAATTTCAGAAAACTTCCCATCCTGATTTGCATTTTATTTACCCGACTGTCAGTACTGAAGAAGTAAAAACAAAACCCAAAAGCATTGATTTCATAACGGAATGGCGACAGTTTATAGAACAAAATCCGTACGGAAGTTTGTTTGATTGGTACCAAATGCTAGGTGTTAAAAACAAGCAAGGAGAAATTAGGGTCGATGATGCGCAGGAAATCTTGAAATCGCTGGCTTTAAAATCTTATGAAGGCGGATACAAAATAATGATTATTTGGATGGCTGATAAATTGAATATCGCTGCTTCTAATAAATTACTGAAATTATTGGAAGAACCTACAGACAGAACGGTTTTTATCCTGATTTCAGAAAATGAAGAAGATATTATTCAAACGATTCGTTCCCGTTGCCAAGTACTACATTTTAATGGTTTGAGTGAAACTGTCATTGCGGAGGCCTTGGTTTCAAAAGAAAATACGGATTCTAAAATAGCTTTAAAAATAGCGCATCAGGCACAAGGAAATTTCAATAAAGCATTGCAATTAATACAACCGGACAGCGAATCAGTTTTTTTTGAAAAATGGTTTGTCGATTGGGTTCGTGCGGCTTTTAGAGCAAAAGGAAACGCCGCTGCCATTCAGGATTTGATCCAGTGGAGCGAGCAAATTGCTGGTTTGGGAAGAGAAACCCAAAAAAAGTTTTTACATTTTTGTATTGATATGTTTCGTCAGGCCTTGTTGCTCAATTACCAAACGCCAAGTTTAGTCTACATGGAACCACAAGTGGAAAAATTCAAACTGGAGAATTTTGCACCTTTTGTAAATGGCAACAACATAAATGATATTTTTAAAGAACTTTCAGAGGCAATGTATCACATTGAACGCAACGGAAACGCTAAAATTATTTTAACCGATTTATCAATAAAACTTACTCGTTTAATTCACAAAAAATAAAAAAATGAACAATATTACTTCTATTTTAATTTTAATTTTCCTGGCCATCACTTTCCTACAGTCCGGATACGACAAATTGTTTTATTGGAAAGATAATGTCGAATGGTTAAAAGGTCATTTCGCTAAAACACCATTAAAAAACCATGTACCTTTAGCACTACTAAATATCTTGATTTTAGAATTAATTTCCGGTATTTTATGTGTGGTGGGTTGCATCGAATTATTCGTAAACAACGGAAGAATTTTTGGTTTTTACGGAGCCGTTTTCTCTTGTATCACGTTGTTGATGTTGCTTTTCGGACAGCGATTGGCCAAAGATTATGATGGAGCCAGAACAATTGTTATTTATTTTATCCCTGCAATATTGGCCGTTTATTGGTTAAACTAGACTTTACAACTTATTATTTTGAACAACTCCTTTTTAAATAAAAAAATGACACCAAAACACCCTTCAGAATCCCTGACGATATTAACTGATTTGGTTTTACCAAGCGAGACCAATCCTTTGAACAATCTTTTTGGTGGCGAATTATTAGCCCGTATGGATCGCGCAGCAAGTATAGCGGCACGCAGACATTCCCGAAGAATTGTAGTTACAGCATCCGTAAATCACGTTGCATTCAACAGAGCCATTCCGTTGGGAAGTGTCGTTACTGTTGAAGCTAAAGTTTCCAGAGCTTTCAAAAGTTCAATGGAAATATTCATTGACATTTGGGTTGAAGACAGAGAATCCGGTAATAAAACCAAAGCCAATGAAGCGATCTATACTTTTGTAGCAGTAGACGATACGGGAAGACCCGTTGAAGTACCCCAAATTGTTCCGGAAACCGAAATAGAAAAACAACGTTTTGAAGCTGCATTGCGACGCAAACAGCTGAGTTTAGTTTTAGCCGGAAAAATGAACCCCCATGATGCAACCGAATTAAAAGCATTGTTCGTGTAAGAAGCAAAATACAACTGACTATTTTTAATTGATAAATAGATTTAAAATATTCTTGAAAGAGAAAATTTTAAATCAAAAAAGAAGTATTTTTACAAAACATATATTCAATATACAAATGAAATTATGGGATAAGTAATCATCCTGTCAGTTTCTTACAGTTATAAACCAATACAAATAGATGAAAGAAAAGGTAAAAGAGAAGATGAGTTCAGAGAAAGAATCTAAATTAAAAGCGCTACAACTTACGCTTGATAAATTAGACAAAACCTACGGAAAAGGGACAGTAATGAAAATGGGCGACAAAGCCATTGAAGAAGTAGAAACTATTTCTTCCGGGTCTTTAGGAATCGATTTGGCATTAGGAGTTGGAGGCTATCCAAGAGGTAGAATTATTGAAATATACGGTCCGGAATCTTCTGGAAAAACCACATTGACGCTTCATGCTATTGCTGAAGCTCAAAAAGCAGGTGGAATTGCAGCTTTTATTGATGCAGAACATGCTTTCGACAGAAACTATGCGGAGAAATTAGGCGTAGATATTGAAAACTTAATCATATCACAACCTGATAATGGAGAACAAGCGTTAGAAATTGCGGAGAACTTGATTCGTTCCGGAGCAATTGACATTGTTGTCATTGACTCGGTTGCAGCTTTGACTCCAAAAAGTGAAATTGAAGGCGAAATGGGAGATTCTAAAATGGGATTACACGCTCGTTTGATGTCTCAAGCATTGCGTAAATTAACGGGAACCATCAGTAAAACAAATTGTACAGTTTTCTTTATTAATCAATTAAGAGAGAAAATTGGTGTGATGTTTGGAAATCCAGAAACTACAACGGGAGGAAATGCATTGAAGTTTTATGCTTCGATTCGTTTGGATATTCGTCGTTCTACTCAAATTAAAGATGGAGATAACGTCCTTGGGAACAGAACCAAAGTAAAAGTGGTGAAAAACAAAGTCGCTCCGCCATTTAAAATCGCGGAATTTGACATCATGTATGGGGAAGGAATTTCAAAAACAGGAGAGATTCTTGATCTTGCTGTTGAGTTTGAAATCATCAAAAAAGCAGGATCTTGGTTCAGTTACGGTGAAACTAAATTAGGACAAGGTCGGGATGCTGTTAAGTCTTTGATTAAAGACAATCCGGAATTAGCGGATGAATTAGAAGAAAAGATTAAAGCCAGAATAAAAGAATTGGCAGAAGCATAAAAAGTAAAACCCGTCTCGTACCTAAAAAACGAGACGGATTTTTTTATTTTTACACGCAACCTTTTGTTGAAATTTTGATCTTTTGCAAAACAGCTTAGAATTCAATTAAGAAACTGAATTGTATAAATTTAAAAAATTAAGAAATGAAAAAAATTGTGCTTTTTATTCTGTTCATTACAACCTTGACCGGATGTTCCATTGATAATGACAATCAAGATTCTTATAGCTTTGAAGTGCTGCCTATAGATAGCTATACATTACCCGAAAAATTCATATTGGGAAATACCTATGAGATAAAATTAAAATATACAAGACCAACCGAATGTCATTTATTTCAAGGGATTTATTATGACAAAAATTTGAATGTAAGAACCATAGGCATTCAAACGGCAGTGAATACTAGTCAAGTTTGTACGCAACAAATACCTTCACCATCAGAGGTTTCTTTTAATTTTTATGTAACCAATACCGGTTCTTATATTTTTAAATTTTATAAAGGAGAGAATGCTAATGGAGAAAATATCTTTGAAGAAGTAGAAGTTCCTGTCGTTATTAATTAATTCTTGAATAAAATTGTGCGGTTAGACCAATAAATTATTGACTGTAAAAAGCTATTAGGAGCTTACTTGATACATTCGAGTAGTTATCCGGATGCCGAAGAAAATTTACAGATTTGAAGCAAATCCATTTTAGCACTAATGTGAGTACCGGCTTTAAATACCGAATTGTAAAATCATTTCAGATTAATTTTGAACCTATGGTAAAGTATCAAATAAATACTTTTTCAAACAACTCTAGAGACTTTAAACCGCTATTTATTGAGTTGTATTCCGGGATCAGTTACAGTTTTTAAAATTTATTTAGAGTCGAAAGCAACTAATTGCTCGTAAATGATTTCGCGTACTTCTTCGCGAATTTGTTTCCTGTCTGCCCCTGTTTTTCCAAAAGTTTCCACATGAGAATGTATTTTTACCCGCATAAATCCTGGACTTCCTCCCCAAAAAGCATATGGAAATCTTTTTTTATTGTCTCCAAAAGTAATGGGAACAATGGGTATTTGATGCTCAATTGCCAATCGGAAAGCACCATCTTTGAAAGTGTCCAGCAAGACTGATTCATCACATGGAACGCCACCTTCTGGAAAAATACAGATACTCAGTCCTTGATTAATTCTTTTTTGAGCGCGATTAAAGACTTCCATTTTACTTTTTGAAGAATTTCTATCCACCAAAATACAGGTTCTTTTATAGAAAAAGCCAAACAACGGAATTTTTGAAAGTTCTTTTTTACCTACAAAAACAAACGGATTTCTTGTCAGGACAAGCATCAGCATAATATCAGCCATGGAGGTATGATTCGCAACAATCATGTAACTTTTTTGGTACTCCATTGCTTGTGTTCTATCTATTTTATAATGAAAACCCATGCCAAAAAGAATGAATTTTGCCCAAATACGAGCCATCTTAAAAAAATAAGGATACCCGTTTTCCGTCAAAATAGACAGCACCAGAAAAGGAAACATCACCAATATAGGAATGGTCATCAAAATATAAAACCATATACGCCATAGCGCCCAGAAAATAATTTTTAATGCTCTCATAAGTTCAAAAGTAAGAAATCAGATGTTATGATACTCAAAAAATATTCTTGCGTTTTTCAACATATAAGTATTATAAGTTCTAATTTACTGCTCAATTATAATATCTTCCTTTAACCATCAAGGTTTTATTGACTTAAATGTCTGATATGGTTAAAAGAAATTACTAACACGATTTAAAGTAACTTGATTTTTATAATTTGCAAATTTGCGGTAAAAAATAAAAAACTTTGCGAACTTTGCGGTAATAGTTAAAAATCATAATGGCAAAAATACTTACAGGCGTTCAAAGTACCGGAACTCCGCATTTAGGAAACTTACTTGGTGCAATCATTCCCGCAATAGCACTATCAAATAAACCGGAAAACGAATCGTTTCTTTTCATTGCTGATTTGCATTCAATCACGCAAATAAAAAACGGCGAAACTTTAAGAACAAATACTTACAGTACTGCTGCTGCTTGGCTTGCCTGTGGTTTGAATGTAGATAAAGTCGTTTTCTACAGACAATCAGATGTGCCGCAAACAGCCGAATTGTCATGGTATTTGAGTTGTTTTTTCCCTTTTCAACGCTTGACATTAGCGCATTCTTTCAAAGACAAAGCGGATAGACTGGAAGATGTCAATGCTGGTTTATTTTCGTATCCAATGCTGATGGCGGCAGATATTTTATTATATGACGCCGAGTTTGTACCCGTAGGAAAAGACCAATTGCAGCACGTTGAAATCACGCGTGATGTAGCGTCCCGTTTCAACCACCAAATGGGAGAGACTTTCGTACTTCCCGTAGCAAAAATTCAGGAAGACAGCATGCTGATTCCCGGAACTAACGGCGGAAAAATGAGTAAATCAGCTAATAATATTATCAATATATTCTTGGATGATAAGTCCTTACGCAAACAAGTTATGAGCATTGAAACCGACAGCACGCCGCTGGAAGATCCTAAAAATCCGGATACGTGCAATGCGTTTGCCATTTATAAATTATTGGCAAATCAACAACAAATAGCCACAATGACTGCCAATTACTTAAATGGAAATTACGGTTACGGTCACGCCAAACAAGCGTTGTTTGAGTTGATTGTAGAAACTTTCAAAACCGAAAGAGAAAAATACAAGTATTACATGAATAACCTTCCTGAAGTAGATGCTTTACTGAAAATTGGTGCTCAAAAAGCAGCTGTTGTTGCCAATGGAGTTTTGGCAAGAGTGAGAGAGAAATTAGGATTTGAGGTTTAAACAATCAATTTTTAAAACATATAAGTTTTTTTAAGTTTAATACTATTTTATTAAAGCTTTCATGACTTATATGTTAAAATCAAATCGCCTCAAACAATTTCCCCGGTAAAGGCCGTATCACGCCTTTCAATTCCATATTTAATAGCATTCCTGAGATTTTATAAATAGGAAAATCACAGCGCAAAGCAATAATATCCATTAGTTCTTTGCCTGTTTTAAGGAGGTAGTCGTATACTTTTTGTTCGTCTTCCTCTAAGCTTACAAACAATTGTTTTTGTATGGGTTTGGATTCCTTCTGAATGTCCCAATTCAAAATATAAACCAAATCAGCGGCACTAGTCAATACATTTGCTTTTTGAGTCTTTATGAGGTTGTTGCAGCCTTGGCTATACTTATCTGTAACACGACCCGGAACCGCAAAAACATCACGATTGTAATCATTCGCCATGTTTGCAGTGATTAACGATCCGCCTCTATCGGCAGATTCAATTACAATGGTCGCTTCAGACATTCCTGCAACGATCCTGTTTCTTCGCACGAAATTTTCTTTATCCGGATTGGAGGAACTCCAAAACTCAGTCATAAAACCACCGTTTTGCTCGACTTTAGCAACATATTTTTTATGGGTTTTCGGGTAAATTTGGTTTAAACCATGAGCAACAACACCAATGGTTTGTAGGTTATTTTCCATTGCCAATTGATGCGCCACAATATCGACACCGTAGGCAAATCCACTTACGATTATAGGATCGAGTGGAGCCAAATCTTCGATCAGTTTTCTACAAAATTCAGTACCGTACGAGGTAATTTGGCGCGTTCCTACAATGCTGATTATTCTTCTGTTTTTTAAATTGATATTTCCAGATGTGAATAATAAAAGTGGTCCGTCAATACAATGTTTCAACCGATCTGGATATTCTTCGTCCTGAAAATAAACCGCATTGATTTCATTTGCTTTTATAAACTCCAGTTCCTGAGTCGCTTTTTCGAAAACTGATTTATCTTTTAAATTTTTCAGCAAAACAGATCCTACTCCATCAATAGCAGCGAGTTGCGATGCTTTTGTATTAAAAACCGCTTCTGCTGTTCCAAAATGGGTAAGCAGTTTTTTGGCTATGATGTCGCCCACGCCCTCTATTCTTTGCAATGCCAATAAATAAAATAAATCCTGCTCTTTCATGCTAATTATTTGAGGGTGAAATGTATAAATTTTTATGCGGATTGTTAATAAAAATTGTAAATAAAATTTTGATACCTGTTTTCGTTGTATAACTTTGTGAGTATGAAAATCGAACTATACATCGCGCAGCTTTTATACCGTTATCAATGTGTAACCGTTCCGGGTTTCGGAGCTTTTTTGACCGAAATTCAATCGGCTAAACGGAACGAAAGCACGAACTCGTTTTCTCCTCCCAAAAAAATGATCGCTTTCAATGCTAATTTGAAAAACAATGATGGTTTATTAGCCAATCATATCGCTTTAGCAGAGAAAACGTCTTATGAATATGCCGTTAGTGCCATTCAATATGAAGTTTTTACTTGGAAAAAAACATTAGAAGAAAACGAACTTTTTTCTATCAAAAATGTAGGTGATCTTCATTTGAACGCGGATAAAAATATAGTTTTCACTCCATACGACCAAACGAATTACTTAACCAGCTCTTTTGGGTTGGCTCCCTTTGTTTCACCACTTGTAAAAAGAGCAATCTTCGAAAAAGAAGTAGAAGCAATTGAAGAAAAAGCAACCATCACTATGGTTCCTGAAACCAGAACAGCGAATCCATATTTAAAATACGCCGCTATTTTTGTGTTAGGATTAGGACTTGCGGGAAGTGTTGGTTATCCAATGTATCAAAATCAAATTGCCTCAGAAACGATTCTTGTAGAAACTGCCGTTCAAAAACAAGTTCAAAATAAAATTCAGCAAGCCACATTCTTCATCGAAAGTCCGGTTCCTGCTGTTACACTATCCGTAAAATCGACTATCGAAGCAAAAATGCCGTATCACATTATGGCCGGAGTGTACAGGGAAGAAAAAAATGCGGATAAAACACTGCGGATTTTAAATCGCTTAGGATATGATGCCAAGCGAATCGCTCCTAACCGAAACGGTTATTTTCCGGTTTTGTATGGCAGTTACGCCACATTTGCTGAAGCAGAAAAAGCAAAAAAAGAAATCAATGAAAAGCACAATCCAGAAGCTTGGATATTAATTCAGTCACTATAAAACAAAAACCCTATTCGTACCGAATAGGGTTTTTTAGTTTTAATACTTTCTTATTATTTAATTCAAACTCGCTTTGTACATTCTCGCTTCTTCCCAAGAAAATTTATGACCGTATTTCTCCATCAACGCATTCAGTGATTCTTCTTTATATCCTGCAAAAGCAGCTGCTAAATCCTGCATTTTATCCTCCGATAAAACCTCTGAAATTGAAACTGCTTTGGTTTGTATCAGCTTTACAAAATGGGTGTAAATCGTTTGTTTGGTCAGCACTCTGATAGTTGCAATATCCGCAATTGATTTCTTTTCGACCCACAATTCATAGGTTTCCTGCACCGTTGTTTTTTTAGGTACCGTTGTTTTTGCTTTTTTCGAAGTATAACGCTCTATGTCTTTATCATCGGTAATCAAGGTTATATTTAATTCCTTGAATTGATTTTGTATGGCTTCTGTCTTGCGGATGATGTAATTTTTTATTTCTGAAGAGGTCAATTTTTCTTTCGAAATGGCTTCTCCTGCCACAACGGTTTCTATCAATAATTTGGCCTTCATTAAGCGTAAAACGGCTTTGGTTTGCAATTCTTCCAGCACGATTAATTCATCATAAAACGTTTTTACTTTTTTGATGCGCTTTACTTCTTCAATTTTCCAAAGAATTTCAAAAACCAGCTCGTCCATTGGTTTTAGGAAATAACTGAAAGCGGCTTGAATGCGTTCCGATACGTGATTCAAATCGACCGTTTCCTGACCAAAAAGGGTATTCAACTGCGAAATGAATTTTTTGGATGGATCTAAAAGCTGTTCAATGATTTCTGTTTGCTTTTTGGCCCAAACAGCGTGTTTGGATTTCTCTGAAATTTCTGATTTTTCGTTATAACTGAATTTATGATTGCGCCATTCCTGAGCCAAATCGTTCCAATCAAAGGTGTTTGTCAGATAGTTATGGATGAAATTTTTGGTTTCAAAATGCAAGGCATTCTCTAAAAACGAATCCGAAGCTTTGTTTAATGAGTAATCCATGACATCCTGATCGTTTGAAATGCCATTCATACGCAACGGAGATAGTAAAATAAGCCCTTCTAGTGAGCGCAAACGAGATAATGCCACATAAGCCTGTCCGGGTAGAAAAACTTGCGAAACATCAAGTGCTGCTTTATCAAAGGTTAGTCCCTGGCTTTTATGCACCGTAATCGCCCATGCTAATTTGATGGGATAGTGCACAAAAGTTCCCAAAACCTCTTCATCAATTTCTTTAGTGGTTTCGTCTACTTTGTATCGAATGTTTTGCCATTCATATCTTTCAACTTCTATAGTTTTATTTTCTTCCGGAAAATGAACCAGAATTTCTTTACTCGAAAGGGATTTGATAACGCCCATTTTTCCGTTGAAATAGTGTTTATCAAAGGATAAATCATTTTTTACAAACATGATTTGCGCGCCCACTTTTAACTGCAATTGTTGTTCCACGGGAAATATCTTATCCGGAAAATCTCCGGTAATCTCCGGTTTATAAACCACCAGCTTTCCCTCCAGATCTTGTAAAGCCTGCGCGTTCATCGTATCGGCTTTGTTGTTGTGCGTGGTTAATGTGATGTATCCTTTATTTGCTTTTAAATCGAAATCGGGTTTTACATATTGGTTTAAGGTTTGAATGTCCTGCTGTGAAATCTCATTGTTGCGCAGGTTATTCAAAACCGAAATAAATGTATCGTCAGTCTGGCGAAAAATCTTGGACAATTCAATGTATAAAGGCGGATTTTGTTGCACGACGTGCGAATGAAAAAAGAATTTTCCTTTGTAATAGGTTTTCAGCGTACGCCATTCTTCGTCCCGAATGACCGGCGGCAACTGCAACAAATCACCAATATATAAGACTTGAACACCTCCAAAAGCAGTGTTGCGCTTGCGTACTGTTTGCATCATATAATCCATCGCATCCAGCAAATCCGCACGAAGCATACTGACTTCATCGATAATCAATAATTCCATATTGCGAATCACCGATTTCTTCAAACCACTCATTTTGAAATGCCTGCGCAAGGTAGCTTTGGTTTCAAATTTAGTACTTTCGGAAAATTGAGGTGATGAATTATCTGGAATAAATCCTCCAAACGGCAACTGAAACATGGAGTGAATCGTAACGCCTCCTGCATTTAACGCGGCAATTCCTGTTGGCGCCACCACAACGGTATTTTTGTGCGTGGTTTGGATAATTTCCCGTAAAAGTGTGGTTTTTCCCGTTCCTGCTTTACCGGTCAGGAAAATGGATCGATGAGTTTGATTGATGAATCGTATTGTATAAGCGGCGGCTTCTGAAATGGTTTGCATTAGGCGTGTATATATAAAGCTAAAGTATTGAAAATTAAAAACACTATTGGAATAATTGGAAAATATTTACGATTATAATTCGACTGTTTTTTAGCCCAGATAGCAGCGAAAATCCTCGAAATTTAGAAAAAACACTTGCTACACGAGAGATTACTTCACTATACTTTTATTTCAATTGGAGTTCAGTGAACTACGTTTATAGCGGATAACCGGGTATGGCTTCAAAAAAAAAGCCTTCAATCTAACTATAGACGAAGGCAATCTTTTGAATTAATAGTAAAAATTTATTTTTTAGCCGCTGCTGTTTCTTCCGTTTTTGCAGGAGCTTTATATTTATCGTTCAAGGCTTTGATAATTTCTTTTGTGATATCAAATTTATCTTCTGCGTATAAAATTGAGGCAGCGTCACCGGTTCCATAGATGTAGGCATATCCTTTTTCCTTACCGTAGGATTTAATAAATTTTTTCACACCACTCACCAGAGAATCCATTTCTTTTCCGCTTTCTTGCTGCAATTCCTGAGACAACGCTTGTTGTGCGTAGCTCAATTGTTGTTCTTTTTTTTGCAGTTCAGCTCCTTTTTGTTGTGCCCAAGCCTGCCCGTTAGCTTGTGCCTGAGCTTGGAAACCTGCTGCTTCTTGCTTGAATCGATTAATTTCAGCCTCTAGCTGTCTTCCTTTTTCTTCTGCTTTTGTCTTGTATTTTGCTTCAAGATCTTTGGCCTCTGTATATTCCTTCATTAATTCAGAAGTATCTACGTAAGCAGTTTTCACTTCCTTAACTTCTGCTGGTTTGTTACAAGCAACAATTGAAATTGATAATGCGATAATTACTAATGCTTTTTTACCCATATCTTTAATATTTCTTTTTTGGTATTGCGTTGCCAGTTCGCTAACGCTCGTGTCGTGAATCTTTGATTTCATTTTGATGAATTTCTAGTTTTGAGTATTGGTGACAAAAATATAAAAAAATAGATAGTATTGACATAAAGTTTGGAAAATGCTACTTTTTTATGATATAAGATTTTATTATTGTGATTCACAAATGCATAATCTATGACTATTAAAACCGAGCTTCATATCTTCTAAATAAACGAATTAGTTTAAAAATCCGATGATCATCTTCGATTTCATTAAAAAACACGCTTAAATACACTTAAAATGATTTTTAGATGTTTTTTAGGATGTAAATGTGTGAGGAATACTCAGAATTCTTCTTCGCTTCCCAATTTGATTGCAATCCAACAAAAAAGGCTTTTATATAATTCATTTTTCCGGTTTTGTATTTTTCCGAAAGCAAAGCAACATAAAACGAATCAAATTTCATGGGAAGCACTTGTACCAATTTCATTTCTTCTTTCTCGAAAAGCATTTTTATAGCCGTTTTAGAAAAATGCCAAAAATGAATTGGCACATCATAAGCGGCCCAAAACGTTCCGTAATGTTTTGCATCGAAGGATTTAAAATTTGGAACAGCAATAATTAAAGTTCCATTAGGTTTTAATAATCGTTTGAGTTCTTTGATTTGGTTTTCCAAATTAGGAACGTGCTCCAAAACATGCCACATCGAAATGACTTCAAAAGAATGATTGTCTAATTCACTGGTTTCGCCAACAAATGAAACGCCTTTCTTTTTGGCAATTGCTTTTGCTTTTTCACTTGGCTCTACTCCTATGGTATGCCAACCGTTTTCTTTGGCAACATATAAAAAATCCCCTGTTCCGGCACCTATATCTAAAATACTCCCTTTGTTGGATTGCAATGAATTGATTAAATTCAGTTTGTTTTTTAGCGCGATGCTTTTTACAAAATGATACGCTTTTTCAAACAAGGATCGCTTACCGTCTGTATGGGAAATGTAATCCACACTTTCATAATACTTCCCTAAATTTTCTAAACTGGGTTGTGGAGACGTAATCAGCATATCTAATTTGGCGTCATGATACAAGTTAAAAACCTCCTGAGAAACAGAATAATCTTTAACGGTTAAAAAAGGCTGTTGGTTTGAAATGTTCATTAATTAATAGTCTTTTATATTTTTAATTTTAAACAAAACCCTGAAAACACATACGAATGCTTTCAGGGTTGAATTATTTATTTTTATGATTCTTTAATAATTCCAAGGCTTCACAGCGTAGTTTCACGTGGAACAAATTTTAGTGTTCCGTGTTCAGAGGCGGTATTCAGTATAAATCGACAATTAAACTGATCACTATAAACTGAATACTGATCACTTCCTAACGTCCCATATAAATCAACAACACCGAAACATCACTTGGTGACACACCGCTGATTCTTGATGCTTGCGAAATGGTAACAGGACGAATCTTGCTTAGTTTTTGTTTGGCCTCAATTGACATGGACTTAATTTTATTATAATCAAAATTTTCAGGGATTTTAACATCTTCTAAACGAAGTAACTTATCAGCATTATTTCTTTCTTTTTCTATGTAACCAGAATATTTTACTTGGATTTCGGCTTGTTCTAAAATTTCTTGATCCACATCATTGGCGGCAACATAAGCTACTACTTTATCGAATTTCATCATGTCCTCTAAATCAATTTGCGGACGAGAAAACACTTTGAACATCTTATCCCCTTGCGAAATCAGCGCCGTCTCTTTTGCTTCTAAAACAGGATTTGCTTCCGCAACCGAAACACTCGTTTCTTTGAAGAAAGCCACCATTTTTTCGGATTCATTTAGTTTGTGCTCCATTCTGCGCAAACGTGCTTCTGAGGCCAAACCTATTTCATGTGACATGGGAGTTAATCTAAAATCGGCATTGTCCTGACGCAACAGCGTTCTATATTCTGCTCGAGACGTAAACATTCTGTATGGTTCTTCAGTTCCTTTCGTAATTAAATCATCAATTAAAACTCCGATATAGGCTTCGTCTCTTTTTAAAATTAAGGGTGCTTTTTCATGCACTTTCAAATGCGCATTTATTCCGGCCATCAGTCCTTGAGAAGCTGCTTCTTCATATCCTGTAGTTCCGTTTATTTGACCAGCGAAATACAATCCTTCAATAAGTTTTGTTTCCAAAGTATGCTTCAATTGTGTCGGCGGGAAATAATCATATTCAATTGCATATCCCGGACGAAAGAATTTTACTTTTTCAAATCCTACAACAGAACTCAATGCCTTGAATTGAATATCCTCAGGAAGCGACGTTGAAAATCCATTCACATAAACTTCACAAGTATTCCATCCTTCTGGTTCTACAAACAGTTGATGTCTTTCTTTATCCGCAAAACGATTAATTTTATCTTCAATCGACGGACAATATCTTGGCCCAAGACTTTTTATTCTACCGTTAAACATTGGCGAACGATCAAACCCTTCTCTCAAGATATCGTGAACTTCAAGAGAGGTATAGGTCATATGACACGATTTTTGATGAATCAACGGCGAGGTCACATCTGAATAGGAAAATTTATCCGGCTTCGCATCTCCTTTTTCTTCATTCATTTTTGAATAATCCAAAGATCGTCCATCAACTCTTGGAGGCGTTCCTGTTTTCATTCGTCCTGATTGAAACCCAGCAGCAACTAAATCTTCAGTAATTCCATGTGCAGCACTCTCGCCTGCTCTTCCACCACCAAATTGTTTTTCGCCAATATGAATCAATCCATTCAGGAAAGTTCCATTAGTCAACACAACCGACTTAGACCGAATCTCTACTCCTAGCGAAGTTCGGATTCCTTTTATTTTTCCGTTTTCAATAATCAAACCTTTCACCATTTCCTGATAAAAGTCAAGATTTGGAGTTCCTTCAAGCATCATTCTCCACTCCTCGGCAAAACGCATTCGATCACTTTGAACACGCGGAGACCACATTGCAGGGCCTTTGGATTTGTTCAGCATCTTGAACTGGATTGCAGTTCTATCCGAAACAATTCCAGAGTACCCCCCAAGCGCATCAATCTCGCGTACAATTTGTCCTTTAGCAATTCCACCCATCGCTGGGTTGCATGACATTTGGGCAATATTCTGCAAACTCATTGTTACCAGTAAGGTTTTAGAACCAAGATTTGCAGCAGCGGCAGCAGCCTCAGAACCAGCGTGTCCTGCGCCCACAACTATCACATCATATTCATTTAAAAACATCTTCTTTTATAATTTAATCCGTATTAAGGATTGTGATTTTGAAATCTATTTTATTGTTCCACGTGAAACATTACATACTCAATTTTCAAATCTAAACTAAATGTTCCACGTGAAACACTTTAGATTAAAATAAAGAAAACACTATTATTTGACCTAAAACATAGCGATTTTTTCATCTTCTTTACTACGCATTAAAAGCTCCTCCGACTCTCCTTTGTCTTTGTAGCCACAGTAATGTAAAATTCCGTGAACTAAAACGCGTTTTAATTCTTGCTCAAAAGAGACATTGAAATCAGCGGCATTGTCTTTCACTCTTTCGACAGAAACAAAAATGTCACCGTGTAACTCATTACCCATAGAATAATCAAAACTAATTATATCTGTTAGCGTATCATGATTCAAATATTCTACATTGATTTTATGTAGAAAGTCATCATCGCAAAAGATGTAATTAATCTCTCCTTCTTTCTTGTTTTCTGAAGTAATAACATTTTCCAACCAAGCTACAACAGCTTCTTCGTTGTCTAAATTAAAGTCGGTTTCGTAATTAAAATTGATCATTTTTTATTAAAATATTCTTGAACTTTTTGATTAAAATTCGAGCGTAAAGGTAAGGATTGTCTATTTAATATTTCTATGCTATTCAAATAATCTAATAAAGCTGCCGGAAGCACATTAGATGGGTTTTTAAACTCCTTTTTATTGGTTTCAGATTGGCGTTTGTTTTCTTCACCTTGTTGCTGAATAGCGGAATTTAATTTCAACAATTCCTGTTTCACATTCAATATCTTTTGAAGCGTTTCGTTCTTAAAACCTTTGTTTAATAATTGCTTTTCAATTTGCTTCATTTGTTCCAAAGCGCTTTGTCCATTACCAACCAATCCTTGTTTATTTAATTCGTTTTGCAATGCTTCCCTTAATTGCTTTTGTTCTTTGTAAATTTCCATTATAGCTTGTGCATCACCTTCTCCGCCCTCACCCTTTTGTCCCGGTTTTCCTTGATTTCCTTGTTTACCATTTTGTCCTTTTGGACTGTCCCCATACTTATCTCCTTTCTTAATTCCGTCTTTCATTTTCTCGCCAAGACCTTCTTGTTTTTTAATAATATCCGGCAATTGCATTCCTTGTCCTTGACCTGGCTTCGGTTTCCCAGAACCCATTCCTGACATTTGCATTTGCATATTGTAAAGCATGTCACTGAGAAAATCTGCTAGTTTGTTAGCCGATGAAATCGAATATTGTTGGTGAGACAAGCCTTTTGGAACTTGAGCGTCGGTTAAACTGGATAACGATTTGTCGACGTTGTAAACTACATTACCAATTTCTTTGGTAATATCCTCCGCAATTTTAGGATTACGCAAGGACATCGCAAATAAACTATCGTCAACATGCTTGAACTGTTGCTTTAAATCCTGTTGAATTTTTATGTTTTTATTGAACGCTGGAGACCCTGATTTATGCCTTTTGAACTGATTCATCAAATCTTCCTGTGACAAAGAAAAAGCTAATAAATTGTCTACGATTTGTCGCAACATGACAACATCTTCCTGCAACTGTTCCATATCTCCTTTATCCAAAGTTTGCGCCATTTTTTGCGCCATCTCTTTCATCTTTTTTGAAGCACTTTTTTGGTTTGGTTTAGCTTTATCCTTTTTATCTTTATTCAATTCCTCAGAAGCTTTCTTTAAATCATCATCAATACTTTTTTCTTTAGCATCATCTTTTGGTAAATCCAATGGTGATTTTAATTCCTTATTTTCTTTTTCCAAATCATTTAAATCTAATTGAATTTTATCAAACTCCGCATTAATATCTTCCTGTTTATCCAGTTTATTTTCATTTTCATCATCAGATAATTTGTCTAGTTTTTTAGAAAGCTTGTCCAGTTTTTCACCTAACTGTTCCGCTTTCTTTTCAACATAAAATCTCTTAGTCAACTCTACCAACTGTTCTAAATTCTTAGTCTGGTTTTTACTGTTTTGTTTAAAATTATCCAACTTGGTCAACAACTCTTCATTCTGGATTTTATCGTTAAGTTCTTTCAACTCATCTAAAAGCTTTTGGTTTTTTTCCAATTCTTTTTCCGATTTGTCCATTCGGTTTTGAAGCACTTCTTTTAATTCATCTTTTTTATCCGTTTTGAATTGCTCCAAATTGTCATTCATTTTTTTTGTAAATTCTTTCATCATCTCATCCTGTTTCATTTGACGCTTGATAAAATCATTTACTTTTTGCTGATCTTTGAAATCCAAATTTTCTTTCTCTTTTCCGGTTTTTTGAAACTTTTCTATATCGGCCATTTGCTTGTCCTGGTTTTTTAAAGACTTCTCTAAACTGTTAATGTTGTCGTTTTGCTGCTGCAAAATTTGATCTTCCTTTTCTTCATCTGTGGAAACACGATTAGAGAAAACCGAAGACTTCGTACTTTTAAAATTGTGAATCGCATCATTATCAAAAACTTCAAAATAATACTCATAAGAAACCCCTTGCTCCACCGGAAGATTACTTGGAAACGAAAACACGAATTGGTCAAAAGAACTTTTCTTAATAGCAATTGTTCCACGTTTTGCGGTTTGTGGTTTCTCTATTTCGTAATAAACAATCTGAAGTCTAGACAAACCATAATCATCCGTGATTTGGCCTAAAACATAGTTCTTAGCAATCTTCAAACTGTCCGGTGTATTGTTCACATTGATCGTTGGGAACTGATCTTTGATAACCATAAGCTGATAATTGAGTTTTTCGTGGTTTTTTACCTTATCATTTGAAGTAAATATTTGATAATCTGTATTTTGAAGTATATTTTTAGATAAAATAAAGGAGTTTTCTGTTTTCGAAAAAGAAGATTTGGAAATTCCGCTCATCCACGCAATATTTTGGGTCGCTTGAGTTTCTATTTTCCAAGTTACACGCGTTCCTTCAGGAATAACAGCATTTCCAGTTCCATTTATAGTTTCTGCTTTTTTATTCAGATATGAAGGAAAGTTCAATTGCATTTCGAAATTAGCAATCAAAGGAACGGTTATCACTTTCAATTCATAATCCGGAGAAGAAATAGCATTTCCCTCCACGTGAAACAAAATATTTCCTGAAGGCTTTGCCATCTTAAATTGAAATTCTCCAGCTTTCAATGATTCCATGAAATAACTTTCATCGCCAATGAAAATCATTGCATTCTCCGGAGCTATCTTTCCTTCGGTTTTTATTCGAAGTATAAAATCCTTTCCTTGCTCGGTTTGTAAATTCGAATTTAAAACTACAAATTTAAAAGGAGCCGGTGGTAAAAAAGCCGAATTGAAATGCACTACTCTATTCAAACTTTGAGAAATCATGCTGCTATTTCCAGAAAAATAAAAGAAAGAAAATAACAAAATTGGAATTAAAGCCAAAGGAAAATACTTTCTGTTAACATTATAATTTATGGCGTTACCAAAAGGGATTGGTTGCAATGCATTGGCTTTTTGTTCAATCGAAGCACCCAATAATTCCGATTTATTTTGATGAATATCCGAATCTGCCAATTGTAAGAAATTTGTCAACTTATCACTCACTTCCGTAAAATGATTTCCAATAATTTCCGAAGCCTGATTGTAATCGATTCCTTTTTGAAGTTTGAATAATTTAAAAATAGGAAACAAAATAAAACGGAACAACAAATAGAATTCTACTCCAATGAAAGTCCAAAATAAAATGGTTCTTCCTATTGGCTTGAGCCAAAGAAAATATTCGACAAAAAGCGTAAAAAGGAAATACAATAATCCTAAACCGACAAAGAAAATAGTTCCCCGTATCAATTCGTTGGTATAAAACTTCCTGATGAAAGCTTCTAATTTTAGATAAATAAATTCCTGAGTTTCCAAAATTTATGCTTTGTTTGTTGTAACCAATAAAAGTAATAATTTATATGCTGGCAATTATCCAAATTCCAAAATATCTGAATCAAAGATTGAAGTCTCTTGGCAAACAGAATCAACGTTTTTACCGCTAATTCGCTAATTTTTATAAAAAAATCTATATTAAATAAACCACTTGATGTAGAATTGCACTAATTAACATCCTAAAACACAAAATTTAGTTTTTCTAAAAATAAATTTGCGGATTTGCGGTTCTTTTAAAAACTGATGTGTTTGCCTACTTGAATTTGTATCTTTGCAAAAAAAATACAGCAATGTCTAGACAAGTTCGGGTGCGTTTTGCACCAAGTCCAACGGGACCTTTACATATTGGCGGAGTTCGTACCGCATTATTCAATTATTTGTTTGCCAAAAAAAACAATGGTGTCTTCTTCCTGAGAATTGAAGATACGGACCAAAATCGTTTTGTTCCCGGAGCCGAAGAATATATCATGGAAGCGCTAGAATGGTTAGGAATTGCACCCGATGAGACTATTGGTAAAAATGAAAAATTTGGTCCATACCGTCAAAGCGAAAGAAAAGAATTGTACCAACAATATGCTGCTGAATTAATCAATTCTGAAAATGCGTATTATGCTTTTGATACAGCCGAAGCATTGGATTCAGCAAGAAAATTAGAAGAAGATCAAGGGAAAACTTTTATTTACAATCATACTAACAGAGAGAAACTAGATACCTCCTTAGTGATTTCTGCAGATGAAACTGCTAAAAGAATTGCTGATGGAGAACATTATGTCATCCGTTTTAAAACTCCAGTGAATGAAACCTTGCATCTGAATGACATAATTCGTGGCGATGTGAAATTTGAAACGAATCTTTTAGACGATAAAGTATTGTTCAAAAGCGACGGAATGCCAACGTACCATTTGGCTAATATTGTGGATGATCATTTAATGAAAACATCACATGTAATTCGCGGTGAAGAATGGTTACCATCAATGCCTTTGCACGTTTTGTTGTACAGAGCATTTGGTTGGGAAGCACCGGAATTTGCACATTTACCATTGATTATGAAACCTGTTGGGAACGGAAAATTATCCAAGCGTGACGGTGATAAAATGGGATTTCCTGTATTTCCATTAGATTGGAAAACTACAGAAGGCATTTCATCGGGTTACAGAGAAAAAGGATTTTTCCCGGAAGCCGTAATCAACTTTTTAGCATTATTAGGTTGGAACGATGGAACAGAAAAAGAATTATTCTCGCTGGAAGAATTAGTGGAAGCATTTGACTTGAACAGAGTTCATAAAGCTGGAGCTAAATTTGATCCAGAAAAAAACAAATGGTTCAATCACCAGTATTTAATCAAGCAGGAAGATGCAACTTTGGCGAAAGCCTATACTCCTATTTTGTCTAAAAAAGGGTTTTCAGTTGATGAAAGTGTACTAACAAAAGTGGTTTCTTTAATCAAAGAACGTGCGGATTTCGTTTCAGAATTTTGGGAAATGAGCGATTTCTTTTTTGTGGCTCCAACAGCCTATGATGAGAAAGCAAGCAAAAATTGGAAAGCAGAAACTCCGGCATTGATGCAAGAATTAATTTCTGTTATAGAGGAAATTACCGATTTCACTTCGATGAACACAGAAACAATTGTCAAAGATTGGATGACAAAAAATGAAATTGGAATGGGAAAAGTAATGCAACCGTTTCGTTTGAGTTTGGTTGGCGCACTAAAAGGCCCTCACCTATTTGATATCGTTGAAGTACTTGGAAAAGACGAAACGATTAACAGAATTAAAAAAGCAATTGCTACTCTTTAAAACTAATAAAGCTTCTAGCCTTTTGAAGGCTAGAAGCTTTATATTTTATACAATTCACAAGTAAAATTTTACAAATAAATTATCATATTTCCGTTTAGTATTCCAGGATTTCCTTTGAAGTTGACTCCTAAATTCTTGTTGTTCCATTTTTAAAGCATATTATTGACTCCATATTTATAAGAAATATTAGCTCTAAAATGACGAACGCCAAAAGTGATTCTAACAGTTGGATAACAATTAAAATTTGAAATTTCCCTAATATCTTTAGCTAATAAAGTTATTCCGCAAATAACATTGTTTTTCTCCGTGTTATTTGTATTTAATTTTCTATTTACCGTGTAGCACGGGTCCAAACTCAATACTAAATGATTTTCAATAAGCCTGTAACACATTTGTAAAGACACTTGAGCTCATGCTAATTTATAATTTACATCTTCATTAACTGAAGATAAACTGTTTGTTGCTACAAAAAAATTATTTTCGCTAAACTGAATTACATACACCATATCCCAATTATTATAGAAATTTCCCCGCATAGAAAGTCCCGCATTCCAACCTAATTCAGGTTTAGTTTGAAAGTTATTCGCGTTCAGGGTAAATTGGTTGACTCCAAAAATAATCCCTACTCTATTGGAATACCGGTATTTGTATTAGGCAAAAGTGCTTATTGAAATAAAAACACAAGCTAAAGCAAACAAAATCTTTCTCATATTATTTGAAATTTACAAGAACAAACCTAAAGATTTTTTGTAAATTGTCGGATATTTATTTAACTAAAAAAAACATTATGAACATTCCATTAATAGTACTCTTAGTAGTTGGATTTTTTATTTTACTTTCCTCTTTTTTTACTGTCAAACAGCAAACAGCTGCAGTAGTAGAACGATTTGGAAGGTTTTTAAACATTAGACAATCAGGTTTACATCTAAAAATTCCTTTAATCGACCGAATTGCAGGTCGCGTTAATCTTAAAATACAGCAATTAGACGTCATAATTGAAACAAAAACCAAAGACAATGTTTTTGTGAAACTAAAAGTTTCGGTTCAATTTATGGTTATCAAAGAAACCGTTTATGATGCTTTTTATAAACTGGAATATCCACACGATCAAATAACATCTTATGTGTTTGATGTGGTTCGTGCCGAAGTTCCAAAGCTAAAACTGGATGATGTTTTTGAAAGAAAAGACGATATCGCCATTGCTGTAAAAAGAGAATTAAATGAAGCCATGACTACGTATGGTTATACGATTATCAATACATTGGTAACAGATATCGATCCGGATATTCAAGTGAAAAATGCGATGAACAGAATTAATGCAGCTGATAGAGAAAAAACTGTTGCAGGATTTGAAGCCGAAGCCTCCAGAATTAGAATTGTAGCTAAAGCCGAAGCAGAAGCAGAAAGCAAACGATTACAAGGACAAGGTATTGCGAACCAAAGAAGAGAAATTGCCAAAGGTTTAGTAGAGAGTGTAGATGTTTTGAACAGAGTTGGTATCAACTCACAAGAAGCTTCGGCTTTGATAGTGGTTACACAACATTATGATACGCTACAAGCGATTGGAGCAGATTCTAATTCTAATTTAATTTTATTACCCAATTCACCTCAAGCAGGAAGTGACATGCTGAATAACATGATTGCCTCTTTCAGCGCTTCCAATCAAGTGGGTGAAATGATGAAAAAAGGTAATAGAAAACCAAATCCTAAAAAAGAAAATAAAACGGATTATCAATTACCTGAAAAACCAGAAGCTCCGGAAACGGAAGAATAATTTAAATTCAAATCATAAAAAAAGAGGCTCATCAGCCTCTTTTTATTTTTTTTATCCACTTGATCACAAATGGTAATGCAATGGTCAATAGCGATCCGTACGAACCTGAAAATGCATTTAAGGATGATCCTATGACACCACTCACAATATTTGAGGGGGTTAAACTCTCTTTTGTTTTTTGAAAACCATACGCTAATTTTTGATAACTGATTTCTTTTTCAATCCTTAAAATTTCCAGTTCTCTTTCAATTTGAGCATAGGATGAATATTTTTTGGTTTCCATAAATTAGTCGTTAAAAAAGATTTCTGAAAATTTCTCTAAAATGGGTCCTTCAATAATTCTATCTTTAATAGTAAATAAAAGCATTGTCAGTACAAGATAAATTCCACCAACTATTAAAAACCCATAGGCATAACTATCTAAAGCTATTCCAATAGCAAATGCTGCCGCAACAGAACAAAACAATAAAACCATACTAAAGCAAAGTAAAATCAAAGACATTTTTATGATCATTGTCGTTGATTTCATTGCAAGCTTAAAGCCTCTTAATTTATAATAAGCAGCGGTAGCTTCCAAATATTCTTTAGCCTGTTCTTGAATGTTTTCTGTGTTTTCTTTTAGTTCTTCAAAAGCCATGTACTTATTTTTAGATTTTAATACTAAATTAAATCAAAATTACTTTTGAAGTTTGGCGTTTTGAGATTTTAATTCCGCCAATTTTTCTTCTAAGAAAGAAATGACATCATCCGTCTTGTGACTCATATTAGACACTAGCTCCTCATAAGTTCCTTCCAGATCGTATTTAGCAAGCGAAAACTTATCTTTCAATTCTAAAGATACACTATCAAATCTGTTTTTTAATTCATTTTTAGCATCCTCAAAACCATCTTTAAATTTTTCTCTAGTTCTAGATCCTTTATCCGGAGCGAATAAAATTCCTACTCCTGCACCTATAGCTACACCTGTTAAAAGAGCCAATACTGTATTTCCTGTATTATTCGACATGATTCTTACTTTTATATGTTCGTTTTATAAAGATACATATTTATAAACAACAACCCGTTAACAACTCGTTAAAGTGTAATTATACAAGACCAAAAGCAAATAAAAGCAAGCTCTTGTGTGTTTTTTTAAATTCTATAAAAGATGTTGTTTATGCTATAAAAGACGTTTAAAATCAATATATGGATGTTGTTTCCGATTAGATAAAAATATTAAAAATAGTATTTCTATAAAAAATTACTATACCAATCAAAAATCCTCTAAAAAGAGGATTTTTGATTGGTAAAACTATTTTAGCAATATGTTCTTAAAATGTAAGATCATTTAATACCTGTAGCACTTTATCGTTTTTTTCATTATTTTTCATTTCTGAAAGTTGTGTTTGAAAAAGACTAAAATTACCGCCGTCCTTTTGTAAGTTTTCGATAACTAAAATTCGAACCGCTGCCAATTGGCTTTTCAATGACATCGAATATAATTTTGTTAAAGACTCTTCATCAATATCTTTTATATTAACCTTATCAGAATGCAGTAAAATCAAATTAGAAAACAATAACGAGTTATTATCATTCTTAATATTTTTGACAATAGTCTGAATAATTAAACTGTAATTATCTATACTTTTTATATTAGTCACAATGTTGTTTAAAATCAAATTGGCATTGTTTTCATCCTTTTCTTTTACATATTTATTGATTTCTTTTTGCGTGTTCATCAATAAATTTTCTTCTTTTTTGCCCTTTTCTTCCCAAGCATCTTTTAATCCAACGGTTTTATTGAAGACAATTTTGCCTTCAGTTGAATCTTTATCCACATTGAAGTAACCCAATCGTTGAAACTGAAATTTATCTCCGGATTGTACCGTTGCCAAACTTGGTTCTACAAATCCTTTTACAATTTGTAACGAACCAGGATTCATAAATTCCAAGAAGTTTTTCTCTTTATGACTGTCTGGCGCTTCATCGATAAACAAGCGATCGTAGAGCCGAACTTCCGTCTCTAGAGCGTGTTGTATAGAAACCCAATGCAGGGTTCCGGCCACTTTTCGTTGACTGGCTTCGCTCCCGCTCCCGCTCCTGCTGTCTTCATCATACGTTACATGAATTTCAGTAATATTACCCGCAGCATCTTTTACAACACGCTCCCCTTTAATAATATAGGCGTTTTTAAGACGTACTTCTCTGCCTAAACTCAATCGGAAAAATTTGGCAGGAGCCTCTTCTAGAAAGTCTTCTTTTTCAATAAATAATTCTCTTGAAAAAGGAACTTTCCTAAATCCTGCACTTTCATCTTCCTGATTGTTTTCGGCATCAAGCCATTCTTCTTTGTCGTCCGGATAATTTGTGATGACTAATTTTATAGGATCTAAAACCGCCATAACTCTTGGAGCCGTTTTATTCAAATCTTCACGCAGGCAAAATTCCAAAAGTGAAAAATCAATTATATTTTCTCTTTTGGCAACACCAATACTATCACAAAACTTACGAATAGAAGCTGCGGTATATCCTCTTCTTCGCAATCCTGAAATTGTTGGCATTCTAGGATCATCCCAACCGTTTACAATATTTTCCTGTACTAATTGCAACAGTTTTCGTTTGCTCATTACCGTGTAGTTCAAGTTCAAACGGGCAAATTCATATTGTTGTGGTCGTACTTTTGAGTCATCATAAATTTGGTCTAAAAACCAGTTGTATAATTCTCGGTGCATTACAAATTCAAGCGTACAAATAGAATGCGAAATTTGCTCGATATAATCGCTTTCTCCATGTGCATAATCATACATTGGATAAATATTCCATTGATTGCCTGTCCTGTGATGGTGACGGTGTAAAATACGATACATCAATGGATCTCGCATCAACATATTAGTAGATGCCATATCAATTTTCGCACGTAAAACATGACTTCCTTCCGGAAAATCTCCATTTTTCATTCCTTCAAATAAAATGAGATTTTCTTCTATAGTACGGTTTCTGAAAGGCCCATCTACACCTGCTTGTGTTGGCGTTCCTTTTTGCAATGCCATCTTTTCCGAGGATTGGCTGTCTATATATGCTTTTCCCTTTTTAATCATCAAAATTGCCCAGTCATACAATTGCTGAAAATAATCAGAAGAATACAATTCCTCGGTCCAGTTAAATCCCAACCATTTTAAATCTTCTTTGATGGCGTCTACATATTCCTGCTCTTCTTTAGCAGGATTGGTATCATCAAAACGCAAGTTAACCGGTGCATTGTACTTTAATCCTAAACCAAAATTCAAGCAAATTGATTTAGCATGACCAATATGTAAATAGCCATTAGGCTCCGGCGGAAAACGAAAACGTAATTTATCTTTAGGAAAACCGTTAGATAAACTGTCTTCAATGATTTGTTCTATAAAATGGAGCGATTTTTCTTCAGTTGACATTTTTTTGTTTTATTTTAGCAAAGATAAAAAAAGTTTGAGGTTAAAGGTTTAAAGTTTCCATAGAAACCTTTGAAAAATTAGCGATTCCTCTTTACATTATACGCTTTACACAAAAAAATAAAATAATGGGAATTATAAAACTTAAAAATATCCGCACCTACTCCTACCACGGTTGCTTGATCGAGGAAGGAAAAATTGGGTCAGACTATATTGTAAATTTAGAAGTTAAGACTGATTTGAGAAAATCCAGTATTACAGATGATTTGAAAGACACGGTGGATTATGTGCTCTTAAATCATATCGTTGTAGAAGAAATGGCGATTCGTTCAGACTTATTAGAACATGTGGCACACCGAATCTTAACGCGAATCTTTGAAGAAATTCCGGAAATTTCCAGAATTATTGTGGCGGTTTCTAAACTAAACCCCCCTATTGGTGGTGATGTTGAAGCAGTTACTATTGAATTGGAAGAATATAGAAGCTAAATTAAAAATATTTTTTAAAACTTTTAAACTTTAAACTTTTAAACTTTAAACTTTTTGAGTACTTTTGCCGTCCATTCAACAGGGCGTCGTGGCCGAGTGGCTAGGCTGGGCTCTGCAAAAGCTCCTACTCCGGTTCGAATCCGGACGATGCCTCTAAAACCTTCAAAGCAATTTGGAGGTTTATTTATGTCTAATTTTTAGGAAAAATTAAATAAATATAGGTTCGAATCCGTCCTGAAGCTTCGAGAGATGCCTCTAAAACCTTCAAAGTAATTTGGAGGTTTTTTTATGTCTAATTTTTAGGAAAATTAGGGTTCGAATCCGGATAAAATATAAAACCTTTAAAACACTTTAGTTTTTTTTGACTCAAATTTTTACCATTAAGAAACTACATTTTATTAAGACTTAAGACTTAATTTTTCTTAATTTCTTAATGGTTTAAAAAAACGTAATAGACTTTAATTATCTATTTTATCAAATGCTTTTTTTACCAATTCTTTTTCTTCCGGAAACCAACCTTGGGTGATCAAAACCATCCCAAAAACCATCATTACAATACTGATTCCTTTTTTAATTTTAAGGATGTTATTAGGGGTAAGTTTTGTTTTTAATTGTTTAGCTAATCCAATTTTGATACAATCTATAAATAAATAGGTTCCAATAACTGCAATAAAAAAAGTGACCATTCTAAATGTTTGCATTTCTAGTTTTGGTCCTACTGAAATAATAATAGCCAACCAAAAACCAAGTACACCTATATTGATAATATTTAACAAAAAACCTTTTATAAAAAGGCTTAAATAATTTTTTTTAACTATTTCCTTATCGATAATGTCTGTATTTATTTTCTCTTCTTTTTTTAATTGCAGGAAAGAAATTACACCATAAGCGAGCATCAACACACCTCCAAAAATAAAAAGTGCTGGTTGGTCTTTTAAACTTTGAATTAACCGGTAACTGCCTAAATAAGCAATTCCGATGAAAACAATATCTCCTAAAATTACGCCTAAATCAAATATTAAAGCCGCTCTAAATCCTTTTATAATACTTGTTTCCAGTAAAATAAAAAAAACAGGGCCAATCATAAAACTTAAGAAAATTCCCCAAGGAATACCAGCTAGAATATCGTTTATCATTAAATATCTAAATTTATTGGTATGAAAAATAAACTAAAATACTAATTTTTCTCTAAGATAGTTCCACCAATAAAAATATTTTGGTTAATCTGTTTTGGTTTTCCATAGATAAAAATTGAGCCTCCAGCTTTTACTTTTGCATCCACTAATATTGTGGCATGAATTTCTGATTGTCCTCCTGCAGTAACACTTATGGTTGTTTGAGAAGTCTCTAAATCCTTAGCATTAAGAATTCCGCCCGAGGTAATTACAACATCTTGATTTTTGGCTCTACCGGATACTGAAACTATTCCTCCTGCATTCGCTTTCACTTCTACTTTATCAACATCAATTTCTAACTTTATTTCGCCTCCAGATTTTGCATTTAAATCTAATACTGTTTGTTTAAAATCAGAGTCACTTGATACATAACTTCCCTCGCTTACAGCAATACTTTGCAAGGTTTTAAAATATAACTTAACTTTAATATCATCTCCAGATAATAATTTAGGGAAAGGCATTCTGATTTTTAATTCACCGTTCTTATTCACCGTTTCCACTTCATCTGCACGAGCACCGGTTATAATAATTTTGTTTTCTGAGGCTGCAATTAATTTAACACTGATTTTATCAAATACTTTTACTTCATCAAAATCTCCTAAATTTCTGGTTATCTGAGCATTTGTTATTTGACTTAAAAATATAAAAGCAATAATCACTAATTTTTTACTCCTATTTCTAATATTTATTTTTTGGTATTGCTTCGCCAGTTCGTTAGCACTCGTGTCGTGAATATTTGATTTCATTTTTTTTATTTTAATGGTTCTCCAATTCTTCTTAAAAAATTAAAATCCAGTTGTTTTTTAACTAAATCAGCATTTTTTACTTTAACATAAATTTCATCTCCTAATTGTAACAATTTTCCAGAAGTTGCACCAGTAAGTGCGTATTGTTTTTCATCAAAGGTGTAATAATCGTCTTTTATATCCCTGATTCTACACATTCCTTCACATTTATTTTCGATAATTTCTACATAAATTCCCCATTCTGTCACACCGGAAATTACACCCAAAAATTCCTCGTCCTGATGATCTTGCATGTATTTGACCTGCATGTACTTAATAGAATCACGTTCGGCATTAGTTGCTAAACCTTCCATTGTGGACGAATGAACGCATTTTGTTTCATACGTTTCTTCATCTACTGATTTACCTCCGTCCAGATAATGTTGCAACAAACGATGCACCATCACATCCGGATAACGACGAATTGGTGATGTAAAATGCGAATAATAATCAAAAGCTAAACCATAATGTCCTATGTTATCCGTTGAATATTTGGCTTTACTCATACTTCTAATCGCAAGGGTATCAATTAAATTTTGTTCTTTTTTACCATTTACATCTTCCATTAATTTATTTAAAGCTTGTGAAATAGAACCTTGTTTAAAATCAATTTTATGTCCAAACTTAGCAATAACAGCTTGCATCGCAAAAAGTTTATCCTCATTGGGTTCATCGTGAATTCTGTAAATAAACGTTTTCTTTTGTTTTCCAATGTATTCCGCTACTTTTCTGTTGGCTAAAAGCATGAATTCTTCAATCAGATGATTGGCATCTTTCGAAACTTTAAAATAAACGCCTTGCGGTTCACCGGCTTCGTCTAAATTAAATTTCACTTCCACTTTATCAAAAGTAATAGCTCCTTCAGCCATTCTTCTTTTTCTAAGAATTTTAGCTAATTCATCCATTTTTAGCGTCGCAGCGACAATTTCTTTCGAAACTTGATACGAACTTGCCGTGATCGAAATTTCTGATGGAATCACATCGTCTTTGGTCTCTATGATATACTGCGCTTCTTCATACGCAAAACGTTGATCAGAGTAAATTACCGTTCGACCAAACCATTGGTTGATAACCTCGGATGTTTCGTTAATTTCAAATATAGCCGAAAACGTATATTTTTCTTCATTTGGTCTCAACGAACACGCAAAGTTTGATAATACTTCGGGTAACATTGGCACTACTCTATCTACTAAATAAACTGATGTTGCTCTTTGATACGCTTCATCATCCAGGATTGTTCCTTCTTGTAAATAATACGAAACATCAGCAATGTGAATACCAATTTCGTAATTACCATTTTCTAGTTTTTTAAATGAAAGTGCATCATCAAAATCCTTCGCATCTTTTGGATCAATTGTAAAAGTCAACGTATCTCGCATATCGCGACGTTTAGCAATTTCATTTTCTTCTATTGAAGTATCAATTTTTTGTGCAAACATTTCTACTTCAATAGGAAACTCTGACGGCAAACCATATTCTGCAAGAATGGCATGAATTTCTGTATCGTGTTCCCCTGGTTTTCCTAAAACTTTTATTACGGAACCAAAAGGACTATCAGCTCTGGCCGGCCAATCTTCAATGTGTACCAAAACGACATCACCTTGTTCGGCCTCGCCTATTTTATCCTTTGGAATAAAAATATCGGTATACATTTTTGGATTTGCAGTAGAAACAAAAGCAAAATTAGATTGAATGTCAATTACACCCACAAAATCTGTTTTATTTCTTTCAAGTACTTCAATTACTTCACCTTCGGGTCTTTTTCCTTTTCTGCGGTTGTATACATACACTTTGACAATGTCTTTATCTAAGGCGTGGTTCAAGTTATTGGTCGGGATAAAAACATCTTCTTCCATTTCAGCACAAACAAAATAAGCTGTTTTACGGCTTGTCATATCAATTTTACCCTCGTAATACTCCTTACTTTCGGCTTTTACTAAGTATTTACCCGGCTCTGATTCTATGATTTTGTTTTGCGAAGCCAGAATCTTCAAATCTTTTATAATTTGATTTCTGCTTTCGGTATCATCAAGCTCAATTTTTGCTCCTATCTGTTTATAATTGAATGCTTTATTAGCACTTTGCGATAATATTTTTATTATTTTTTCAGAGAAATCTTTCTCTTTTTTTATCGGCTTTCTTAGTCTTTTACTCATAAATCGGTTCTTAAAAGTCTAAAATTACAAAGAAGATATCATATTACAGATTTTACGGATTATATTTATTAAAAAAATAACTTTCGTATCTTTATAAAAATTGAAAAAATGGAAGATTTCAAAATAATTAGAACCTTTAATTATTCACATGAAATTGTGGTACTAAAGCATTTATTAGAACAGGAAAAAATCAACTATTTTTTTGAAAATGAAACGTTGGTTTCCATCGATCCGTTTGGCAGTTTTGCTTATGGTGGAATTAAACTTAAAGTTCATATTAATGATTTTGAAAAGGTTCAGGAATTATTAGATAACCTGAATACAAAACTGACTATTGTTTAAATCTAAAACAGTACTTTTTTTGAAAGTTGTCAACATCTATTATTTTAAATAAAAAGAAAAATTAAATTTAAATTATTTTTTGGTTGTTATTATAGCATGTTAATAGTGGCAATAAATTTATTTTAAAAATGGTTGAAATCAAGTTTAAAGATGTTATTAAGAGTTATTAACATACTTATTTTAAGATAAAGTATTAATTTTAAAGTCTTTTTATATTTTAATTAACAATGGTTGATAATATAAAAACTAGTGGTTTTGTAAATAACTCACACAACACTATTTTGTTGATAACCCACTTTTTAATATTAATAACTATTCTAAAAATTAACGAAACTAAATTAGGATTTAAAAACTAGGTTTTGGATTACTTATTTTTTAGATATTACCCAAAAATAGTTCTAAGATTCTATCTTAAGTTATGAACATAGTACGTTAATTTAAAGTTAACTGAATATCAAGCAATTGTATTTCGTTATTAACAATGTAAAATTTTAACATTTATAATACAAAATTTATATTGATTTACAACTATTTATGGATTAAAAGGAATTGTTAATAACTGTTAATTAAATAAGGATCTGATAGTTACAAAATAAAATATTAAATTCAATTTTAAAGGTATATTTAAATTGAATTTATCAAATAAATAGGACTTATTTAATTCATCAGAATAGATTACTTTATTTAAATTTGCACAACATTATTTAATACATAGTATATGAAAATCTCCATAGGAAACGATCATGCAGGTCCGGAATACAAAAAAGCAATTGTGGAAATGCTTCAAGCAAAAGGACATGAAGTAACTAATTACGGAACAGATTCAGCAGCAAGTGTAGATTATCCAGATTTTGGTCATCCTGTTGCTACAGATGTTGCAGAGGGAAAAGCTGATTTTGGAATTGTTATTTGCGGGAGTGGCAACGGAATTTCTATGACAGTCAATAAACAATCTAAAGTTCGTGCGGCTTTATGCTGGATGAAAGAAATAGCAGTTTTAGCTCGTCAACATAATGATGCTAATATTATTAGTATTCCCGCTCGGTACACTTCAATTCCACAAGCAGTAGAAATGGTTGAAGCATTTTTAAGTACTGAATTTGAAGGTGGAAGACACCAAAATAGAGTAGATAAAATTTCTTGCTAGAATTTAATTATTCCAAAATTATACAGTCCAAAAAGGATTAAAATTTGAATTACTATAATTCCGTAAAACCTCAAAAGGAAGCTTTCTTTTGAGGTTTTATGTCTAAATAAAAGCATTGCTAAACCGGAACCAAGTGCACCGCCAATAACGCTTGGCAGCAACAAATTAAGTTCTGAAATGCGTCTTTTTTGATTTACTGCTAGCTGTTTGTCAACTGCTATTATTGAAAAAGCAACCAAATTAATGAGTGCAAAATACCAGAATAAAAAAGACATAAATAAGAAATTTTGACTCAAAGATACTATTTTAGCAACATGATTTTATAATCTTAAATTTAAAATGACCAACATACAATTCATATCAAAAGTCGTTGCCACTGCAGCAATAAACATTCAAAAAACAGTACAATTATTACAAGAAGATTGTACTATTCCTTTCATTTCTCGCTATCGAAAAGATACAACAGGAAATCTGGATGAGGTACAAATAGAACAAATTGCAAAGCTTCAAAAAGAATACGAAGTGATTGTAAAACGTAAAGAAGCGATTTTAAAATCGATTCAGGAACAAAATGCGCTCAGTCCAGAATTAGAAAAAAAAATCCAACAAAGTTTTGATTTGCAGGAATTGGAGGATTTTTATCTCCCATTCAAAAAGAAGAAAAAAACTAAAGCGGATGTTGCGCGTGAAAATGGATTGGAACCACTAGCCAAAATCATTATGGCGCAAAATAATGATGATGTCAATTTTATTTCGACAAAATATTTGAACGACAAAGTAAGCAATGAAGCAGCAGCTCTGCAAGGCGCCAGAGATATTATTGCTGAATGGATTAATGAAAATAGTTATGTTCGAAAGCAACTCCGACGATTGTACGAACGCAAAGCCATTATTACGACTAAAGTGGTAAAAACAAAGAAAGAAGATGAAAAAGCACAAAAATTTAATCAATATTTCGATTGGTCTGAGCCGTTGACTAAAACACCTTCACACAGATTATTAGCCATGCTCCGTGCCGAAAATGAAGGTTTTATTAAGGTTAAAGTAGAAGTTGATATTGATGAAGCGTATGTTATTATTGATGCGTTAGTTTTAAAAAGTGAAAATAAAACCACACCGCACGTTCAATTAGCTATCGAAGATAGTTACAAACGATTGCTGAATCCGGCGATTTCAAATGAAACTTTGCAAGAAGCTAAAGTGAAGGCTGATGCCAATTCTATTCAGGTTTTTGCGAACAATCTTGGACAGTTATTACTGGCGCCGCCGTTGGGTGAAAAACGAATTCTGGCGATTGATCCCGGTTTTAGAAGCGGATGTAAAATTGTTTGCTTGGACGAAAAAGGAGATTTGTTGTACAATGAAACTATTTATCCGCATGCGCCTCAAAAAGAGGAAGCGATGGCGATGAAAAAAATTCGTTCGATGGTAAATTCGTATAAAATTGATGCTATTTCAATAGGAAACGGAACGGCTTCGCGTGAAACCGAATTCTTCATCAAGAAAATAGCTTTCGACAAACCGGTCCAGGTTTTTATCGTTTCAGAAGCGGGAGCATCGGTGTATTCTGCCTCAAAAATTGCTAGAGATGAATTTCCGAATTATGATGTCACCGTTCGAGGTTCGGTTTCTATAGGTAGACGATTAAGTGATCCATTGGCCGAATTAGTAAAAATTGACCCGAAAGCCATTGGCGTAGGCCAATACCAACATGATGTGGACCAAAACAAGTTGAAAGAAGAATTGGATAATACAGTGGTTCGTTGCGTGAATTCAGTTGGGATAAACATAAACACTGCGAGCAAGCATTTATTGAGTTACGTGAGCGGAATAGGAGAGAAGCTGGCTGAAAATATAATACAATACCGCTCGGATAACGGTCCTTTTACAGATAGAAAACAACTTAAAAAAGTGCCGCGTTTGGGTGAAAAAGCCTACCAACAAGGCGTTGCTTTTATCCGAATTTCGAATGCAAAAAACCCATTGGATAATTCAGCGGTTCATCCGGAAGCCTATGGAATTGTAGAAAAAATGGCTAAAGATTTGAAATTGACGGTGCATGATTTGATTGCCAACAAAGAGAAAATAGCTTTGATAAAACCAGAAAACTATAGTACACCAGAAATAGGTTTATTGGGATTGAAAGACATTATCAAGGAATTAGAGAAACCAGGATTAGACCCCAGACAATCAGCTAAAGTATTTGAATTTGATCCGAATGTAAAAATGATAAAAGATATAAAAACAGGAATGATTTTGCCGGGAATTGTCAATAACATTACTAATTTTGGTTGTTTTGTGGATATTGGAGTCAAAGAAAGCGGGTTGGTTCACATCTCGCAACTCAAAGCCGGTTTTGTTAGTGATGTAAATGAAGTGGTTAAATTGCACCAACATGTTCAAGTCAAAGTGACCGAAGTAGATGAGGAAAGAAAGAGAATTCAGTTGACGATGGTCATTTAAATTATAAAAAAAGGCTTTTCAAATTATGAAAAGCCTTTTTTTATTTTGTTTCGTCTACTTTTTTATCAGCTGACGGATCTTCTTTGGCTGCGTTTTTGAATTCTTTGATTCCGCTTCCTAAGCCTTTCATCAATTCTGGGATTTTTTTACCTCCAAAAAGTAATAAAACAACCGCCAATATAATAAGGATTTCTGTAACACCTATACTACTCATAATACGATAATTTATTGCCGAAGCAAGTTTGTAATAAACCTATCAGCAAAGGTATAGAGAATTAATTAATAGAAACTCATTTAAATTCATTTATTTTAATTTTAAAAACGTTAAAAATTTATTAAAAACGAATGCAAGATTAAGAAATATGATCCTAGAAAAGCGAATACAATCAACGACAATAATTGTTATATTTGTTAAATAATCAAAAAACATGCCCGACAAAGGATTAAAAAGACAGAAATTAAAGGAAAATTTATTTAATAAAAGACGTTTAATCATACTAAACGAAGATACTTTTGAAGAAACTTTTTCATTGAAGCTTACCCTAATGAACGTTTTTGTGGTAGCGACTTTAGGCGCTATAATTATTACATTTGTCACCACCTTTATCATTGCATTCACTCCTTTACGAGAATTTATACCGGGCTATTCTTCTTCAAAATTGAAAAAGGATGCAATGGAATTGTCTTTAAAATCGGATTCTTTGTCACGCGCATTAAAACAAAACGAAGCCTATATCCAATCGATTCAAAAAGTGCTGACCGGAGAATTAGAATATGCAAAATTCAATAAAGATTCAATACTCGCGGAGGCAGAGGAAGCGCCTTCACAGGTTGATATGTCTGCATCAAAACAAGAATTAGAATTGAGGCAACAGGTTGCGCAGGAAGAGAAAAATGTAAATTCCCTGCGATCCTCCAACAAAGGTAAGGGTCAACCTCCAATAAAGTAAAATAGTTTTTATTACAATAAAATGGAGTGCGCCCAGCGGCTCAAACAATTAAAATCAGAAGGAAGAAATGTCACTAAAATCAATTGCAGCAAAATTATTTGCAAAAAAAATTTACAATACCACACAAGCTTGGTCTACTGATCCTATTGAAACTCAAAAAAAAGTTTTTTTACAATTAATAAAAGACGCAAATAAAACCCAATTTGGCGTAGACCATCATTTTGACCAAATTAAAAATTACGATGATTTTACAAATCAGGTTCCTGTTCGAGATTATGAAGGGTTAAAACCTTATATTGATAAGGTGGTCAAAGGGTCAGTTGATGTGCTATGGAAAGGAAAGCCACTTTATTTTGCTAAAACTTCTGGAACAACATCTGGGGCTAAGTACATTCCTTTGACAAAAGAATCCATGCCGTTTCACATTACAGCAGCCAGAAACGCTATTTTGCATTATATTCATGAAACCGGTAACGCTGATTTTGTAGATGGAAAAATGATTTTCTTGCAGGGAAGCCCACTTCTGGAGGTGAATAATGGAATAAAATTTGGTCGTTTATCTGGAATTGTAGCGCATTTTGTTCCAAAATATTTACAAAAAAACCGAATGCCCTCTTGGGAAACCAATTGCATTGAAGACTGGGATACTAAAGTGAATGCAATTGTCGAGGAAACAATCAACGAGAACATGGCTGTGATTTCTGGAATTCCTTCCTGGGTGCAAATGTATTTTGAGAAATTGCATCAAAAAGGAGGGAAGCCTGTTGGGGAAATCTTCAAAAACTTCAATTTGTTTATTTACGGCGGTGTAAATTATGAACCGTACCGCGCCAAATTTGAAAATTTGATAGGTCGAAAAGTAGACAGTATTGAGCTGTTTCCGGCTTCGGAAGGATTTTTTGCGTACCAAGATTCACAAAAAGAAAAAGGAATGTTACTGCTTTTAAACTCGGGAATTTTTTATGAATTTATTAACTCGGACGAATTTTATACGAATCCCGAAGGTTCGGGACCAAGACGTTTTACGATTGGTGAAGTGGAACTGGGCGTGAATTACGTTTTAATCATTTCTACTAATGCAGGACTTTGGGGATATGATTTAGGCGATACCGTTCAATTTACCAGTTTAAAACCCTACAGAATTATAGTATCCGGAAGAATCAAACACTATATTTCGGCTTTTGGAGAACATGTAATTGGGAAAGAAGTGGAAAGTGCGTTACAGGAAGCAATTCTTGGAACTACCATTCGAATCAATGAGTTTACCGTGGCACCACAAATCACTCCTGCAGAGGGATTGCCGTATCATGAATGGTTTATTGAATTTGAAAACGACCCGGAAGACAGCGTATCTTTTGCGGAAGCGCTGGACAATGCCATGCGAAAACAAAACATGTATTATGATGATTTGATTGTTGGTAAAGTGTTGCGAAAAGTGGTGATTACCAAAGTGGCTAAAAATGGCTTTCAGGACTATATGAAATCCATTGGCAAACTGGGCGGACAAAATAAAATTCCGAGGCTTTCTAATGACAGAAGTATTGTGGAGCAATTAGAAAATTCACCAGTTAGAAAATGAGAAAATTCACACTGCTGTTACTGTTATTGAGCACTTGTATCTATTCACAAATTAAAGGGATTGTTCTTGATGAAAGTAATAAACCTATTCCGTATGTTAATATTTGGGTAGAAAATGAAAATTTAGGGACAACATCTGAGGAAAATGGTTCATTTTCTATTTATGTGGAAGATCAAAATAAGGTTTTAATTTTTTCCGCTTTGGGTTTTGAAACCAAAAAAGTTACAGTTTCGAATGCAGAAAAAGTAGTTTTGAAAGAAATAGCTTTTCAGTTGGATGAAGTTATAGTTAGTAAGAGTAAAAAAGAAATAACAAGACTTATTGGGGATTCAAAAAGTTCGAGTGCTATTTATATCTCTGGAAAAGCGCCATGGATTTATGCCAAGTTATTTAACCATGAAATTAATTATCAGAAAACTCCTTTTATTAAAAATGTAATAATTTATACCTACAGTGACATAAAAAATGCTAGTTTTAAAGTAAGAGTTTTTAAAGTTAAAGAAGATGGATTACCAGGCGAAGATTGCATCAAGGAAGATATTATTGTATTTGCAAAAAAAGGAACAAAAAAAAATGTGATAGAGTTATCAAAATATAGTCTGAATATTCCAAATGAAGGAATATTTGTTGCATTTGAATGGATGGCGATTGAAAATAATAAGATTGAGTTAGAAGAGAAGAATCAAGAGTTAAAAAAAACAATCAAATATTTTGACTATGCCCCATCTTTAGTGTTTAATTACAAGGATAGAAATTTAACAGTTACTTATTCTAAAGGAGAATGGAATAAAAGACCAAAAATAGATTTTGAATTAAACAAAAGTGTAAGAGGTACAGTTATCGAACCTGCAATTAATCTTACTTTAACAAATTAGAAAATAAAAAAACTAACTTTGAAGGTTAGAAAATAAGTAGAAAATGAAAGAAACAAAAAATATATCACGCTCCAGAGCACAAGAGTCTTCGGCAGCAATTGAAAAAATGTACATCACGATGCGCCACCTTTTTAACAGGGGATTTTACAAACCGATGGGAATTTCAGGCGATACATTGCGCGAAGCATTATTAGCATTACGACCAGAAATTTATGGAAATATTGCCGAAGAAAAAGTAGAATTGAACGGACTTTTATATGTAATTGAACGTCTGCCAGTAGGAATAGAAGAATGCAGATTTATCAATTTAACTTCGGATGAAGGGTATTCTAAATCGCATTTTCAGGCAATTGTACCGCCAAAAAGGCGACGTAATTGTTACCGTATCGATGAGGAGCAAATGAATGTAGAAATTACGCGAGGGCGATCTGATATTTATGATATTCTGACGCATTTGACGTTCATTTTCATTGAATCACACAAAATTAGAAACCGAGTTTTACTGGATGATGCCGGCGAAGTTTCTCGAGACTGGTTCAAACTGGAACAAGCAGTTTCTCAAAAGAAGAAACTGACTTTGGTAGAAAAAGAGAAAGCCATTTCACATGCCGCCAATATTCTGGGAAGAACATTTGAGGAAGTATTGGATATTTATGACGCATTTGGTTCAGCTGCTGCGCCAGATCGTTTCTTGCATGTTATCTTTTGGTTGGGGAAACTCGCCATTGAAGAAATTGTAGACGATAATAAGAGAACAATCACCTTTAGTCCTATTTTAAGAGAGCGATTGGGACACCACATTCATGGGGAAATTTGGGCTACCAAAATTAAAGAAGTGCTAGAAGAAAACGAACTTTTAGACCGCCCTATTCACGTGATTAGTGCGAACATGCACAGTGTGATGAATTCTATTTTTGCCACCGAAGTGTTGAAAACTAAGTTCAAAGACAAATCAGATTTCTTTATTTACGAGGAATTGAGTAAATCCGGAGCAGATGCTGTGCGAAACCAAGTGGAAGAAGTAGCCTTGAAATTTGGAATGATTTCGTTGCCGGATACCTCAGGAACGAATATCGATATTCAGATTTTTGATACTGCCAAAATTGACTGGGAAAAAACCTCATTTCCAAAGGCAAACACCGGAGATAAAAAACCAGTACTGATTGTTATGGATTATGCTTTTGGGGAACAGGCGTATGAAACGATTGATGAGTTGCTGAAACCGTTTAAAAAAGACACTTTATTGAATGTGGAATCGGTTTCTATCATGGGGAAAGCTGGGATTCTGGAAGGTGGAAAAGGGGACATTATGATTCCGAATGCACACATTAATGAAGGAACGGCAGATAATTATTTTTTCCATAATGAATTGTCGGCCGAGATGTTTGAAGGCAATGATATTGCTGTTTTTGCCGGACCCATGGTTACTGTTTTAGGAACTTCATTGCAGAACAGGGATTTATTGAAGTTTTTCCATGAGTCGACCTGGGGAATTATTGGGTTGGAAATGGAAGGTTCTTATTACCAGAAAGCCATTCAATCGGCTTCAAAAATTAGAAAGAGTGTTCCACATGATGTGAAGGTCAGATATGCGTATTATGCATCAGATAACCCGCTGGAAACGGGAAGTACATTAGCTTCAGGCGGACTAGGAACCACTGGTGTAAAACCAACTTACTTGATTACCATTAAAATATTAGAACAAATTTTCAACGTAAAATAATTAGCTCATGAATTTAAACGCGCATAGCGATTCAGAAATTGATGTATTTCAAATTACCAGTAAGCTAAAAAAAGGGTTCGGAAGGTTGAATACCCTGTTGTTCTATTGTATTCAGTTTTTTTTAAATCAACGGAAGGTTGTTTTAGTATTACTAATCATCGGTTTTGGTTTGGGATTGTTTTTGGATAAGAATAATAAATTGTATACTACTGAAATTACTGTAATTCCTAATTTTGGGAGTGTGGATTATTTGTATGCAAAAATCAATTTGATTCAATCTAAAATTAATGCTGGCGATATCGTTTTTTTACAAAATGAAATAGGATTGTCCCAACCTGAAGATCTAATAAAAATTGAAATTAAACCCATAGCTGATGTTTATAAATTCATTGAAGATAAAGAGCGAAACTTTGAGTTGATTAAGTTAATGGCAGAAGTTGGAGAGGTAAAAAAAGTACTTGAAGATAATATTACTAGTAAAAATTATACGTACCATACGATTGCGGTTGTTACCAATGGAACTACTAGTGAGAAAAAATTGATTACACCATTATTGAATTATCTAAATCAATCTGAATATTTTACCGCCATACAAAAGGTAGGATTGGCAAATTTAAAACAGGATATTACTCAAAATGACACGATTATTCAACAAATAAATGGAGTTCTTAATGGGTTTACGGCCAATGTAAAAAGTGCATTAAAAAATGATAAGCTCATGTATTATAATGAAAATACACAACTGAATGATATTATTAAAACCAAACAGGAATTGTTATACATTCAAGGGCTAAACCGATTAAAATTAATCAATTTTCAAAAAACGATTAGAGAGGTAACATTCACATTGAATAGTGATACTTCAAAATCAGTAAATGGCGTTATGAAGTTTGTATTGCCAGTATTGCTAGTATTATTATTTGTTTTTATTCATTTGTTCATTCGATTTTATCAAAAGCAATTAGCAAAATCAAAAGTAATTGCTTCTTAAAAAAAATATTTTTCTTTTGCAAAACAGAGCCATTGTGTTAAAAACAATTCGATACTACTTACTTACAACAGTCCAAAATCCTGTAGTTCGGCAAAGTTTACTAACCTTATTGATTCGGGTTTTTGGTGTGGTTCTTTTATTTGGTTTTACTTTGTTTTTAACTCAAAAATATGATCCTAAACTAGTTGGGCAATATGATTTTGTGCGTACGTTTCTTTTCGCAATCGGTAGTATTTGTTTGCTAGGATTTGACCAATCCATATTGTATTTTAAAGGGCGTTTGTATCCTAATTATTCTTTAGGCCATTTGAAGAAAGTATATTTAAAAATGGTTTTGATGCTGTTTTTAGCATCCTTACTTTTATTTCTTTTTTTTGTACTATTGGACGCTTCTGTTATTACACAATTTTTTGCTGATAATGCAACTTATTTCCTTCTATTCAAAGCCTCCGCAGTTATGTTTTTTTATGGACTTGCTATTCTAAACGTTGAGGTTTTTAGAGCATTAGAGGAAATAGTAGTAGCTGAATTATTTCGAAATGTTTTTAAATACTTGCCTATTATTGTTCTGGCTGTTTTATTAGTTCAATGGCAATTAGAATTGTATTTAGTGGATGCTCTATTGTTGAGTTTTGTTTTTTTGGGAATTGTTACTACAGTACTAACTTTTTATTTTTTTACAAAAAAAACAGCTATTTGCACTACGGATTGTTTCTCAGCTCGAGAGATTATCACTCAATCTTTTCCCATAGCCGTAAGCGGAATGGCTATTTTTTTGATGATGAGTTTTGACATCTTGTTTTTAAAAAAATACCAAGGTTACGCAGCAGTTGCTTTTTATTCGGTGGCGGTCAAGTTAATGACATTGTTGTCTGTTATTATTTTGACAATAAACATTACCGTTTCGGCATCTATCGCAGCAAGTTTTTCGAATAAAGAAATTGAAAAAGTACAGCAAATAGTTCAAAATAGTTCCCGATTAATTGTAGCGATTACGCTACCCGCAGTTATTGGATTGCTTATTTTTCCGGAGTTTGTTTTGAATTTTTTTGGCCCCAATTATTTAGCGGCGAAAGAGGCATTAGTAGTATTGGTTTTGGGACAAGGTTTTTGTGCCTTTTTTGGGTCGGCTCCTGTTTATTTAAACATGACTGGGCGGCAACGAATTTTTCAACGTATTGTTTTGGGCGCTCTTGGCCTTAATTTTATTCTCAATTATTGGTTAATTCCTTCCTATGGAATGTTAGGAGGGGCAATCGCTTTTTCGGCGAGTGCAATTTTTTGGAATTTTGGAACAGCTCTTTTTGTGTATTACAAAGACGGGATTAAGTTGTTTTTGAGTTAAGTTTGTCACTTCTATTTTCAATCAGAACTAAATGTCTTTACTCATAAAAAAAAATAAAGTAGCTTTTTTACTCCTTGTGGGACTCAATCTATTTGTGGCCTTTGCTGCGAGTTTTATTTTACCGAAACGTTTTTTTTATGATGCTGCTATAATTGCTTATGATAATGGTAACGAAATTGGTTATTTTGGAAGTTACCCATTGACTATTTTGTTTTATAAAATTACAGGTTTGCGTTATTTGCCTTTTTCAATAATTGCATTGATTCAGTTTTCCATTTTAATGGGTATTTTGTATAAAATAGGAATTCCAAGTACGTTTGAGAAAGTTACAATTAAGAATATTTTGGTGTATTTTGCTTTCATCATGATTGCGATTTTTATGGCAATGCCTTCCAAGGAGTTTATTACTTTTTTGTACCTCTCCGTGATCGTTTTCTTATTTCAAAATAAGCATTTTACTTTTCAGACTACCTTATTTATAGCCTTGTCTCTTTTTGTGTTTTTTGGAGTTATCTACAGGCCTTATTTTGCGCTACTGCCTATCGTAGCCATGGGAATGTATTGGGTTACTTGTGTCAAGATTCCGAATCGTACTTTTGCAACTCTTTTTTACGGAATTGTAATTGTAATTTTTTTGTCATTGAGTTATGGCTTTGTACAAGGAGAATTTCTTTCAGAGCAAAGCAGAGAGCTTATAAATAGCGCCCGATTAGGATCTGTTGATGCTAATTCAAGCATTGTTTCACCTGTAAAAACAGACACTTGGTATGGTGAAATCATAGGGATTTTGTATGGTTTTTTTACTGTAAATGTACCCCTTAATGGGTTGAAGCATATTTTTTCTCCACAAATTTTGTTATTCGTAATTTGGCAATTATTTCTGTTTTATATTTTATTGGTTCGATTGGCACGTTGCATAAAAGATAAAAAAAAATATGTTTACGAGTTATGGATGCTTCTTTTTATATTTTCTTTTTTTATCATTCAAGGGGTTTTTGAACCTGATTTAGGATCAGCGATTCGTCACAAAATGGGTGTTTTCCCATTAATTTATTATGCTCTTTATTATGACCATTTCCGAAAAGCAGTTCAATAAAGTTTTCTCTTTTTTTTTGGTGGCGATAGCTTGTACGCTAATTTTCAGGAAGCCTTGTACTTGGTTAATTTTTGCTTTCGCTATTTTTAATATGTTCTATTTCAAGAAAATAAAGTTATCTAGAAAGGCATTGATTTTAGCCATTACAATCGCGTCGCCTTTTTTGTTAGAATTATTGCTATTTTGGAAAAATGATTCTTTTGCGCAAGGTATTAAATCTTTAGAAAAGACAGTCTCTTTAGTGTTATTTCCACTAATTATTTTGGGAAATTACAAACGCATTTCATTTCAAAAATTGTTACAATTTTATGTAAATAGTACCACGTTATTAATGATTGCTTTTGTGTTGCGTTTTGTATTTGTTTTTCCGGAGCATATCACTAAGTATTGGCATGGAATTCACCTATGGGAAATGGGCTATGTTTTTGCAAATTCTATCGGAATTCATGCTCCAGCTCTCAATATGCACTTGGTTTTTGTGAGTATTTCAGCCTTGTATTTGTTAATGCAAAGGTGCCAATCGAAAAAGAAGATTGGACTTGTGTTTATATCCTTTTTGATATTTGTAATCTCTTTTTTTGTTGTGCTTTTAGTTAATACTCGAATGGCTTTATTCAATGTTTTAGTTGGGTATTTATTGGTATTGTTTTCGTTTTTTGCAGCACAATTTGACCTAAAAAAGGTATTGCTTTATACTGTAGTTATTGGTGGTGTAGTGTGTGGGGTTCTTTTTCTCTTTATTCAAAAAAATTCGTATATGAAAGAAAAATATAGCACGGTAACTTTTGCTTACATGGACAAAGTGGGGAAGCTTGACGAAATTGATCATCCCGAAATAAAGGTTTTTAATTCTCTCGTAACCAGAGTTTCTATCTGGCAATCGGCTTGGGAATTATCTTTGCAACATTTACCTTTTGGCGTTGGAGCTTCGGATGGAAAACCAGAATTAGTAAATTATTATAAACAAACGAATCAGTATTTTTTAGCAAAATATGCTTTTCCTACACACAATCAATTTTTAGACTCTTTGTTGAAGTTTGGTGTTTTAGGGCCGCTAGTGGTTTTGCTTTTTATTGGAACGATTGGTTATCTGGGAATCGATTTAAAAAACGCATTAATTTTTGCTTTCTTTTTTCTTTTTTTTACTTCGAATTTGACTGATGATTTTTTATTGCGTTTCGACGGAATTACGTTTAGCGGCTTTTGGTTTTCTATTTTTGGAAGTTTTTGGCTGCAGCAAAAAAGTAACGTTCATACAACTTCTGAAGTGCTGTGAAATTAATTGTTGTATTAAATAAATCTTTACATCTTGTTTTGCCCTTGTTGCCAAATTGAGCTCTAACTTTTGAATCTTCAAGGATTTTGAAATAGAGCGATAACTCCGATAATTCTTGGTATAAAAAGCCAGTCTCTTTGTGAACAACGGTATCTTTATTGCCATTTATTTTAGTCGCAATTATTGGTTTTTGTAATGCCATAGCCTCAAGAACCGCGATAGGTAATCCTTCCCAAAGTGAGGTTTGAAGATAGATATCTAAAGCATTTATTTGCTCGTACACCTGTTTTTTTTCTATAAACCAACCTGTAATTTTGATATTTGGGGCAGTAATTTTATCGCGTTCTTCTCCATCGCCAATCCATACAAATTGATACTCTGGAAATTGCAAAGCAATGGCATTGAATTGTCTTGGATTTCTAGCCGCAGTAATCCTCCCTGCAATTCCTATGGTTAGTTTTGTATTATCAACGGCTTGTGAATAGTTTTCGATGGCAGAAATATCTATTCCATTTCTAATCATTTCTGCTTTTCCTAGTTGTTTTGCCATTTCAAACTCCGAGTCACCACAAGCGATGGTGATTCCTCCGAAAATTTTCTGAAAGAATTTCTCGATGTACCAATATCCTTTTTTGGCCATAGTAGAAATATCGGTACGCAAAAACGCATATCCGTGCGGTGTATAAAAAACGTTTGGTTTTGGGTTCAAAAAACTGCAAGCGATTCTCCCTAAAACTCCTGCTTTAGAAGAATGTAAATGGACTATATCAGGTTTGATTTTTTGAAGTTCAAAGACTAATTTTTGTAATGCTTTAAGGTCTGAAATGAAGTTTATTTCTCGCCTCATCTCAATTTTGACAGTTGGAATAGTAGCAAATAATTGGGTTACTTTTTCTGGGTCAATCTCTTTGCGATTGTCACTGTATAGGATGGAAGTTTGTACTTTTTGAAGAATGATTTCTTTTTCGAAATGATGGGTTAGATCTTCAAAATAGGTATAAATGCCTCCGCCTAATGCTTCAATTATATGTACAACTTTCAAATGTTTGTTTTTTGCGTGGGAAACAAAAATAAAGTATTCTTTTGCACTTTTACAATAAACGGAGATAGAATTGATGTAAAATTAAATCCGAAAAAGCAATTTGTTGTTCCTTAGCCCCGGGAGGAGCGGTATCCTTTGTTTTTTCTTTTAAAAAGCAAAGATATAGTGGATCACGGTACGATATGTCCTAGAAAGCCTTGTATTTCTTGCTTCGAATTTAAAAAGAAAGATGCGGTTTGTGGGTGAGTTTTCTTCAAATCAATTACATTTGTTACGTTTAAATAATTACTATGAAAAGAATACTTATCACCGGAGCCGCAGGATTTTTAGGATCACATTTATGTGACCGTTTTATCAAGGAAGGCTATTTTGTTATTGGAATGGACAATCTCATAACGGGAGATTTAAAAAATATTGAGCATCTTTTTAAATTAGAACAATTCGAATTTTACCATCATGACATCACTAAGTTTGTCCATGTACCGGGAAATTTAGACTACATCCTTCATTTTGCCTCCCCGGCAAGTCCTATAGATTATCTAAAAATTCCAATTCAAACCCTGAAAGTGGGTTCTTTGGGAACGCACAATTTGTTGGGATTGGCCAGAGTAAAAAATGCACGAATTCTTATCGCATCCACTTCTGAAGTGTACGGAGATCCATTGGTTCATCCGCAAACCGAAGAATATTATGGTAATGTGAATACCATTGGACCAAGAGGGGTTTATGACGAAGCAAAACGTTTTCAAGAATCAATCACTATGGCATATCATACGTTTCATGGCGTCGAAACCAGAATCGTTAGAATCTTTAATACGTATGGGCCAAGAATGAGACTTAATGATGGCCGTGTTATTCCAGCATTCATAGGTCAGGCGATTCGCGGAGAAGATTTAACCATTTTTGGTGACGGGATGCAAACGCGTTCGTTTTGTTATGTAGACGATCAAGTCGAAGGAATCTACAGATTGCTGCATTCGGATTATGTTTATCCGGTCAACATTGGAAATCCGGACGAAATTACGATCAAAGATTTTGCCGAGGAAATCATAAAACTAACCGGAACCAATCAAAAAGTGGTGTATCATCCCTTACCCATAAACGATCCGTTGCAGCGTCAGCCAGACATCACAAAAGCTAAAAACTTGTTGGGATGGGAAGCTAAAGTGGGTCGCACCGAAGGAATGAAAATCACCTATGATTATTTCAAATCGTTATCTAAAGAAGAACTTTCTAAAGAGGAGCATAAAGATTTCTCAAAATATATCTTTTAATTCAACGATTTTAAAACAGTTTAAAAAGCCTAAGTTTAGGTATGAAAATTCAGCATCAGAGTAATTATGGATTATAGTAGTAAAAGAAGAGTATTACACTTTTTCTAATCAGATAAATTTGTGAAAACCAAAACGGGAAGGTATTCAGGTTACATTCGCCCTTTTTCATTTGTAATAGACTTGATCTTTATCAATGTGCTTTCGGTATACTTGACTGACTTTCCTGTAAATAAGGTTTTTTATTCCTTATTTATAAGTGCCAGCTGGTTTATTATAGCGGCCAATCTTGGGTTTTATGAAGTATACAGATACACAAAATTGATATCTATATTAAACTGTGCTTTAAAACAAGGTGTTTTATTTACCCTTTTTTGTCTCGTCTTGGCTTTTTTTGACTCTGAAAATTCCAGTTTTCAAAGAATTGTTCTCTTCACTTCAGTTTCGCTGTTCTTAATTCTAATCATTAAACTGTGTATTTATTATTTTCTAAAAAGGTACAGAGTGCTTTTTGGCGGTAATTTTAGAACTGTAATACTGTTAGGAAATTCTAAAAGTGTGGAGCCATTACAACAGTTTTTTACTAAAAATCCAGATTATGGATACAAATTAGAAAAAGTTTTTGACTTGAAAAAAGATAAAGTGCGAAAGCTTAGGGAGAGTTTTGCCTTTGTTTTGGAACACAAAATAGATGAAATGTATTGTTCGATGAGTGATTTGACGCAAAGTCAAATTAATGAAATTGTATATTTTGCTGACAATAACCTAAAAACATTAAAATTTATTCCGGACAAAAAGCAGATTCTTTCCCGGAACTTTACTTTTGAATATTACAATTACATTCCAGTAATTTCCTTGAGAAATATCTTGTTAGACGATAGCCTGAACAAGGTGATCAAACGGGTTTTTGATATTTTATTTTCGGTTGTGGTGATTCTAGGGTTGTTATCTTGGCTTACCATAATTCTCGCAATTTTTATAAAATGGGAATCCAAAGGGCCTTTATTTTTTATCCAAAAAAGGAACGGATTAAATTATAAAGAATTCAATTGCTACAAATTCAGATCGATGGAATTAAACGATGAAGCTGATATAAATCAGGTTTCTAAAAATGATATTCGGGTAACTACAGTAGGTCAGTTTATACGGAAAACAAGTATTGATGAGCTGCCACAGTTTTTAAATGTACTATTTGGCGATATGTCCGTTGTAGGTCCCAGACCCCACATGGTAAGTCATACCGAAATGTATGCGCTGAAGGTGGATAAGTTCATGGTACGCCACTTTGTAAAGCCAGGAATAACCGGACTTGCTCAAACCAAAGGATTTCGTGGTGAAGTCGAAACAGATAAAGATATTATCAACAGAGTAAAATTTGATATTTTTTATTTAGAAAATTGGTCTATTTTATTAGATATTAAGATTGTTTTTAACACAATATACAACACCATAAAAGGTGATGAAAAAGCGTATTAATAATGGAAAAACCACTTGTATCCATAATTACGCCTTCTTTTAATTCGGAAAAATTCATCACTGAAACCATTCAATCCGTGCAAAATCAAACCTATAAAAACTGGGAAATGATTATTGTAGACGATTGCTCTACGGATCAAACGGTATCTATAGTTGAAGAAATCACAAAAAAAGATAGCAGAATCCACCTTTTTAAACTTATAAAAAACTCCGGAACAGGAATTGCCAGAAGTACCGCTTTGGCCCAAGCTAGCGGGAAATTTATTGCTTTTTTAGACGCGGATGATTTGTGGAAACCCGAAAAACTAGACAAACAACTTGATTTTATGAAAGTGAATAAGCTTCCTTTCACATTTTCATTTTATGATTGCATAAACGAAGGGGGAAACCTGTTAAACAAAAGAATTGAAGCGCCATTGCATCTTTCCTACCAACAGTTATTTTTTTGTAATTATATAGGGAATCTAACGGGAATCTATGAAGCTAATTACTTTGGAAAAATCGCTGTTTCCCCCATTCGAAAGCGTCAGGATTGGATACAATGGCTTACAGTACTCAAAAAAATAAAAACTGCACAGCCCGTTCCGGAAAGTTTAGCTTTTTATCGCATCCGAGAAAATTCTATTTCGGCTTCTAAAATGGAGTTAGTAAAGCATAATTTTGCCGTGTACAGAACGCATCATCATTTGAATTTAATTAGCGCAACACTTTGCATGGTTGGGTTTTTATTTACGCAGTTAATTCTCAAACCACGGTATTCCAAGACCATTAAAGCATCGATTTAAATTGCTTCAATTTGCCTCGATTGCTTCTTTCTAAACTTTTTTTTCGGATAAATATAAAATTCAAATTCGGTTCGAGATATTGTTCAATCGCCTTTTTAATTTTTTCAATTTGTTCCAAATTTAATTCGGTTTCACTCACATATTCAATTTCAAAAGTATCTATTTTGGTTTGTTTTATCAGAAATTCATTCACGTTTCCGTCGTCCTCGATGATGCTTTTTGTCACATAATAAAAGGTAAGTCCAGGTGATTTTTTCCCGCTGGGTAAAATGGCAACATCATTGGTCCGGCCTATTAATTGCTTGAGAATGGGTTTCTGTAATGTGCTTTTTTCGTCTAGAATTCCAAGATCGCCAATGTCATAGCGAATAAACGGATGCGCTTTGTTGAACAAGGAAGTAATCACGATTCGGCCTGAAGTACCATTTGGAACAACTCGATTATTTTCATCCAAAATTTCCATAAATAACGTTTCTGAATTCACTTGCCATTCTCCTTCTTTATTCTGAAAAGCAATCAAATCAAGTTCTGATGCACCGTATTCATTGACAATAGGAATGCCAAATTGTTTTTCCAATAGGAGTTTATCTTCTTCAAAAAGCATTTCAGAAGTTACCATGCACACTTTCAAACTCGGACAAATTGCTGATAATACGATGTTTTTCTTTTGTAAAAATTTAGCAAACAAAACAATGGAACTTGTATACCCATTGATATAATCGAATTTTTTAGTTCGAAAATGATTCAAAAATCCTTCTAAAACAGCATCTGATAAATCAAAAATGGAGAACCGAAACCGATGGCTCAAAAAATCCTTGAAACGTTCTTTTTTGTTGCCAATAAAGTTCATTGGAATTCCATAAAAACGCGCTTGATAGGAAGTATTAAAATCAATTTCATACCAGCCAAAACGATACATGTTTGAAGCCCAAGTCAACGCATGGCAGTATTTGTCTTTGGCAAAAATAAAAGGAGTTCCGCTGGAACCAGATGTTTTATTGATGTAACTGTTTTTAGCGGAATAGCCTTCCGAAAGCCGTTCCTTTAAAGGTTTTTGTAAGTTTTTTTTATTTAAAATCGGTAAGTCTTCCCAGTTTGTAAAAGTTGTATTTCCAACTAAATCTTTGTAAAAAGCATTATTTTGCAAATGAAAATGGACAATTTCCACTTTTTTATTTGCAACGAAAACTTCAAGTTCTGTTTCAGAAAAGGCTACAATTTTTTGCAATTCGGCTTTAGCCTCCTTCATTGGAAAACCATTTAGCTGCAACGATAAGTCGAAAAGTGGGAGCATTTTAAAGTGATAATTCATCAAAAATAATATTTACCAACAACTAATGACAGACAACGAACAACTTTTTAAAAATTAATTATTTTTTACGTACAAAAGCAATTATTTTTGCACTACAACTAAACACAACTACACATGATAATTTTACTACTGGGTTCGGGCGGAAGAGAACATGCTTTTGCGTGGAAAATGATTCAAAGTCCGCTTTGTGATACACTTTTTGTAGCACCAGGAAATGCTGGAACAGCTTCAATAGCTACTAATGTGGCTATTAGCCCAACTGATTTTGAAGCTATAAAAACGTTTGTTCTTCAGGAAAAAGTAGCAATGGTTGTGGTAGGACCAGAAGATCCTTTGGTAAAAGGGATTTATGATTTCTTTCTAAACGATGCTACATTAAGTCATATTCCGGTTATCGGTCCATCAAAAATGGGGGCACAACTGGAAGGAAGTAAAGAATTTGCCAAAGAATTTCTAATAAAACATAATATTCCAACGGCTGCTTACGATAGTTTTACTGCTGAAACAGTAGAAAAAGGATGTAAATTCCTAGAAACATTGCAACCGCCGTATGTTTTGAAAGCAGATGGTTTAGCTGCCGGAAAAGGGGTGTTGATTATTCAAGATTTGGCAGAAGCCAAAGAAGAATTAAGAAATATGCTCGTGCATCAAAAATTTGGTGCCGCCAGTTCTAAAGTCGTTATCGAAGAATTTCTGGACGGTATAGAATTAAGCTGTTTCGTTCTTACGGATGGAAAAAACTATAAAATCCTGCCAACTGCCAAAGATTATAAGCGTATAGGTGATGGTGATACAGGTTTAAATACAGGCGGAATGGGAGCCGTTTCTCCAGTTCCTTATGTTGATGCTGTTTTGATGGAAAAAATAGAAACACGCATTGTAAAACCTACAATTGACGGTTTCCAGAAAGACGGAATTGCATATAAAGGCTTTGTTTTTATTGGATTGATTAATGTAAAAAATGAGCCAATCGTAATAGAATATAATGTGAGAATGGGTGATCCGGAAACTGAGGTGGTTATACCGAGATTGAAAACGGATTTAGTAGAATTATTTTTGGCTGTAGCCAATGAAAAACTAGACGAAATTAATCTGGAAATTGATGAAAGAAGTGCTACTACCATTATGGTTGTTTCCGGTGGATATCCGGAGGAATTCGAAAAAGGAAAAGTAATTTCAGGATTAGAAACCATTGAAGATTCGATTGTTTTTCACGCAGGAACTACACTCGATAACGGAAATGTAGTTTCTAACGGAGGAAGGGTTTTGACCGTAACTTCGTATGGAAATGATTTTGAAGAAGCCATAAAAAAATCCTACCAAAACATAGACAAGCTACATTTTGATAAGATGTATTTTAGAAAAGATATTGGAAACGACTTAAAATAGTTTCCAGTTATCGCTCATTTTTAATTCTTATTTTAAGAAAGAGTGAGCGGTAGTATCTTGTTTTTCTGTTCCTGCTTCTTCAAAAATTTTCAATTGTTTGATCCAATATACCATTGCTGAGGCACAAATAATCATGAAAATCCAGTTAATTGTGTTTGCAGCAAACCAAGAGGTAAGCTCTAGTGAGCGTAAAAAGTCTAGAGGAGCAAATAAAATATTTACAAATAAGTATTGTATTCCTTCGAAAAATGCTTTCATAATGTATAAAATTAATTTTAGTAGTTGTCTTTTGGGAACTCTGACGGGTAAAAATTCTTATTTAGAAGAATCTTTTTGAACTTACAGGGTTTGCTTTTTAAACAAGTATTATATTTACGAACACAAAAGTATAAAATATCCGTATGATAACAAGTATTTTTAGAAAATCTACACCATTAAATTTTTCATTGGTCGTAATTTTGATGCTGGTTTTCTTTTCTATATACCAATTTCAAGATTTATCGTGGGTGAATTCCTTTTTTTCGATCCTAAATAAAGCAGGATTGTTCTGTTTTGTAGTGGCTTCAGTTTTTATTACCGATTTTGTGGCCAAAAAAAACGGATTGAGCAAAGACAGTACCTACACGATTTTTTTTTACTTTTTGTTGTTGCTTTTTTCCCCAACTATATTCGACAATACAAATCTGATTATTTCGAATTTCTTCATTTTATTAGCCCTACGTCGATTGATTTCATTGCAGTCCCTGAAAGCTTCTAAAGAAAAAATATTTGATGCCTCATTGTGGATTTTTCTGGCTGCTTTATTTCATTTTTGGAGCATAATCTTTATCGTATTGGTTTTTATATCTATAATTTTTCATGTTTCCAGAGATTATAGAAACTGGATGTTGCCTTTTATTGCTTTTTTTATTGCAGGAATTATGTTTCTGCTTTTTGCAACAGTTTTCAACCTGAATGTGGTTGATTACGTTTTGAAAAGTGTAAAAATTAATTTTAAAATTGATTATTTCACTACCAATTATCAAAACGGCGCCTTGTCTATTTATGCAACAATCGCGCTATTTTTTCTGGTTTCGATGTTTGCCACATTATCTAACAGGCCACAATTGGTGCACACTTCTTTCAAAAAAATTGTTGCTTCGTTTTTTATTGGGGTACTTATTTTTCTGATTTCATCAAATAAAAGCAGCGACTTATTAGTGTTTACATTTGCTCCTTTGGCCATTATGGCAACCAGTCACATTGAACTGCCTCAACTTAAACTAAAACAGGAAATGGTACTATTTGTGCTTATTGCCTGCAGCTTGTTTGCTTTTTTTACGCAATTATAGCTTTTCACCGTAGGCTAAATCACCTGCATCTCCTAAACCGGGAACAATATAACTGTGCTCATTTAGCTTTTCATCTAATGTAGCGACCCAAAGATGACAATTTTCCGGTAAATGTGCTTCCAGATGCGCGATGCCTTCCGGAGCAGCAATAACGACCGCAATGTGAATCTCTTTAGGTGTGCCTCTCTCCATCAATTTATTGTAAACCGCAACGATAGATTGACCAGTGGCAAGCATAGGATCTACTAGTACTAAATTTTTGTTGTTGATGTCAGAAATGGCCTCGTATTGCACAAGTATATCAAAGGAATCATCATGGTTTGGATGGTGCCTAAAAGCAGAAACGAAACCATTTTCGGCATAGTCAAAATAATTCAGAAAACCCAAATGTAATGGCAATCCGGCCCGTAGAATGGAACATAAAACCAATTGATCCTTGATTTCAGTGGTTTTTTTAAGGCCTAATGGTGTTTTGATTTCTACACTTTTATACTGTAATTCTTTACTCAATTCATACGCCATTATTTCACCAATACGTTCAATGTTTCTTCGGAAGCGCATGCTGTCATTGTGAACGTTCACATTTCTAATCTGCCCTAAAAAATGATTTAGGACGCTGTTTTCCTCTGATAAATAATGGATTTGCATGGTCGTATTTTTGTAATTAAACTTATAGTTATTTTTATATGGTATAAAAGTATAAAAAGTATCTTTGTCTTTTAATATTTAAAGATATGTTTTCAAAATTAGCGTACTCCGTATTCGAACAAAGTATCAACGATTATCATCAATTTGATAATGTGGATCAGCCCATAAATAATCCTTTCCCAAAGGATAAATTTGAACATTTGTTGTATCACAAAAACTGGATTGACACCGTGCAATGGCATTTTGAGGATATTATTCGGGATCCAAATATTGATCCGGTTGCCGCTTTGACCTTAAAAAGAAGAATCGATGCTTCTAATCAGGAACGTACCGATATGGTGGAATATATTGACAGTTATTTTCTTCAAAAATACAGTGCTGTAAAAGTAAAAGACCAAGCAAAAATCAACTCCGAAAGTCCGGCTTGGGCTTTTGATCGATTGTCGATTTTAGCCTTAAAAATTTATCACATGAATGAAGAAGCTACTCGTACAGAAGCTTCACAAGAGCACAGAGATAAATGTCAGGCTAAGTTGAATATTTTATTGGAACAAAGAACAGATTTGTCAACTGCCATTGATGATTTATTAACAGACATTGAAAATGGCAATAAATTCATGAAAGTGTACAAACAAATGAAAATGTACAACGATGATGATTTGAATCCTGTTTTGTACCAAAACAAGAAGTAATTTAAACCCTCTTTTGTCAAAAAAAATCCAACATATAGCCGTCATGAGACTTTCCGCAATGGGAGATGTCGCCATGACGGTTCCTGTTTTACGCGCTTTTGTAAACCAGCATCCGAATGTTAAAATCACAGTGATTTCCAGACCGTTTTTCGAACCTTTTTTTGAAGGAATTCCGAATCTTTCTTTTTTTGCTTTCGATGAAAAAGTACGACACAAAGGGGTTGCAGGATTGTTGCGTTTGTTCCAAGATTTAAAAGGTTTAAACATTGATGCTTTTGCCGATTTACACAATGTCTTGCGCTCTAAAATCATCCGAAACCTTTTTGCTTTAAGCGGAAAGAAAATAGCTGCGGTAGATAAAGGAAGAGCCGAGAAAAAAGCGCTGACCCAGCCAGAAAACAAAGTGTTCCAGCAACTCCCTACGATGTTCGAAAGACACGTTAAAGTATTTGAACAACTCGGTTTTACAATTAATTTATCACAACCTGAATTTCCTCAAAAAGCAATTTTGAGCCCAGAAATTCTTGCGATAATTGGAGAAAAAAACCAGAAATGGATTGGAATTGCTCCTTTTGCACAATACGATTCTAAAGTGTATCCGTTGGATTTAATGCAGGAAGTAATTGACAAATTAGCTCTGGACACAACCAATACCATTTTGCTTTTTGGCGGTGGAAAAAAGGAAATCGAAATCTTAGATTCGCTTGCTGCTAATAAAGAAAACATGATTGTTGTTGCGGGGCAACTCAAATTGCGACAGGAATTACAACTCATTAGCAATCTTGATGTAATGCTTTCCATGGATTCTGGGAATGCACATATTGCAGCAATGCTAGGCGTAAAAGTGATTACACTGTGGGGCGCGACGCATCCGTATGCGGGATTTTCACCGTTTAATCAGCCATTGGAAAATTCTTTGGTTTCCGATAGAAATATGTTTCCAAAATTACCGACTTCGGTTTACGGGAATAAAAAAGTAGCTGGTTATGAAGATGCGATGCGTACGATTTTGCCGGGGACAGTAGTTTTAAAAATAAAAATGTTTTTTTGAACCATTAAGGGATTTAGAAAAATTACATCTCAATTATGCCTCTCAAGATGTTTTAAACAAAGCTACCGTAAAGGGAACAGTTTTCCTAAACATCATCATAATCCACATAAATAGTTTCAGAAGTTGGATGTGCCTGACAGGTAAGAATCAATCCATCGGCAATTTCTTTATCGGTTAGGATGGAGTTTTTGCTCATTTCGGCAGTTCCGGAGGTAATGCGAGCCAGACAACTGCTGCAAATTCCGCCTTGGCAGGAGTACGGAGCATCAAGGCCTTGTTTTAAAGCGGCATCAAGAACGGTTTGTTTTTGTGACATTTCAAAAGTCGTTTCCTCATCATCCACCATAATCGTGATTTTGGTATGTCCACCCAATGATTTTTTTATTTGATTTTCTTCGGCAGACGGAGTGAAAAGTTCAAATTTTACAGCCGATTCCTTGACATTATTTTCTTTTAAAACATCCGAAACCGTATTGATCATTGTTTCCGGACCACACAAATAGAATTTTTCGAATTCTAATTCTTTGTGTTTATTTTTCAAAATGAAGTTGACGGTTGATTTTTCAATTCTGCCGAATAATTCACCTTCAATTTTGGACTGACTGTATACATAGTGAACAAAGAAACGAGCTACATATTTTTGTTGTAAATCATGTAATAGTTGGTGAAACATGGTTTCTTCTGGAGTTTTATTTCCGTAAACCAAGATAAAACTGCTTTTAGGTTCGCTGCTGAGAACACTTTGAATGATGGATAAAACCGGAGTAATTCCGCTTCCGGCTACAAAAGCTGCATAATTTCTGGCGCGATCCGCATCAGCAACAAAGGTAAATTTTCCTTCTGGAGTTCCTACTTCCAGGGTATCTCCCGCTTTTAGTTTTGTATTAGCCAATTGAGAAAATGCACCACCTTTTACGGCTTTTACCGCAATTCGCAATTCGCCGCTTTCCGGAGAAGAACAAATGGAATACGCACGACGGATCTCTTCACCGTCAAGTTTCAATTTTAAGGTTGTGTATTGACCAGCCAGATAGGTGTAAAAAGCTTTAAATTCTAATGGGACGTTAAATAAGACCGAAACCGAGTCTGTGGTTTCTCGTTTAACTTCTTTAATGTTTAATTTATAGAATGACGACATGTTGTTTTTTTTGCAAATATAGTAAACAGAATAGGTTTTTTGAATTCAAAATATTTGAAATTTAACATACATCATTAAGTTATGTATAAGTTTCTTATGTATATTTGTTAGGTACAATCGAGATGATTCCAAAACGCTCAATGACAAAAAAATGAAAAACTCACAATTATACAAAGGAAGTCTGAATACGATTATCATGAAATTGCTCGAAGAAAACGGCAAGATGTACGGATATGAAATCACTCAGAAAGTAAAGTTAATTACCCAAGGCGAACTCAACATCACCGAAGGCGCTTTGTATCCGGCCTTGCACAAACTGGAAGCCGAAGGTTTGCTGGATGTAGAGATCGAAAAAGTGGATAACCGCATGCGTAAATACTACAAACTCACGGAGAGTGGTCAGAAAGAAACCGTAAACCGACTCTCAGAACTTGAAGATTTCATCCGGAATATGCAGAGTTTAGTGAACCCAAGTCCAAAATTAGAATTTTAATTTTTTGAAGATGAAATTAACTACCGAACAAATAGAATATGTATCCAATTATGTCAGATCCTTTGATATCAAATGGTGTGAATTACAAGTAGAATTGACGGATCACATGGTAACCAGTATGGAGGAAATTTGGGAGAAAGATCCAGAACTTACTTTTCATCAAGTGAAACAGTATGCCGAAGATCGTTTTGGTCGCAATGGTTTTAAAGTCATTGAAGAGGACCGCACACAAATTTTGAGAAAAGAGTTTAGAAAAGCACAGTGGAATATGATTACTGAGTATTTGAGGTTTCCTAAAATTATTTTAGGCATTTTGCTTGCCCTTTTAATCTTTAAAGCAACTTTTTATTTTGATGAACCAATTAAGTTTGTTAAAAATTCATTCGTTTTATTAGCAATACTTTTTATTCCAGCATTCTATTCTTTTTATGCAAATAGAAAAATCAAGGGGAAGCGTTTTTTAGAATTGAATATTAGTCATAGTACTTTCACAGGGATCTTTGTATTTATGTACTGGATAGTGTTTCTATTAAACACTTTTAAGGAGTCAATTCAAAGATATCCAATTATAATGTTACCTTTTTGTTGTGCTTGGGTAATGGGAATATTATTTATAATTACGGGAATTCACCTTCAAAGGAAGACAATAGTGAATGTCAAAAAACAATATCAACTGAATTAATTTTTTTTGAAGATGAAACTAACCGCCGAACAAATAGACCAACTTTACCTTTTTACCCGTCAGCATTATGTAGAATATTATGATTTGCAAACGGAATTAGTCGATCATTTGGCAAATGCCATTGAAACCGAATGGCAGCAGAATCCCAAGCTTACTTTTGACGAAGTTCTACATAAAGAGTTCAGGAAGTTTGGTGTTTTTGGGTTTATGGATGTGGTAGAAAGTCGGCAAGTAGTTTTAGGAAAAAAATACAACCGTATCGTATGGAGTCATTTCAAAGGGTTTTTTACGATACCTAAAATTATATTAACTGGGTTTTTGATTTTAGCAGTGTTTTATTTTCTTAAAGAATATTATACAAAAGAGATTTTTACCGCAACGATGCTTTTTTTAATTAGTAGTATGCTGACTTTTTTGTTTTTTGAAAACAGAAAAATGAAGAAGCGCAAGCAGGAAACGGGAAAAATTTGGCTTTTTGAAAAGACACTATCTAATTATGGAACTTTTCCGTGGTTAATGATTTTGCCCATTCATTTTTTTAATATCATTAGAATTGATCGAATTTCAAATCCAAGTGACTTGGCACTATTTTGCATGACCTTGTTTATAGTCTCATTGTCTTTGGCGATTTTCATTGTATTAAAAATAATCCCTTCCAAAGCTGAGGCCTATTTAAAACAAACCTATCCGGAATATAAATTAGAAAATTTGTAACGTTTTCTCATTTTGACTACCTACTATAAAACCAAAAGAACCAAACTATGATTCAAAAATTTCTTTATCTCGAATGGAAAGCATTTTTTAGGTCAGCTTCCTTCGCAACTAATTTGGCTTTGAAAATCCTGATGGGTTTTGTTGCCATTTATTTCATTTTAATTTTCTTGGCATTAGGAGTCGGGGCCTTTTATATTCTGAAGAAAATGAATCTGGACCCAATTGTTACCGTGAATCAATTCATGATTTATTATGTGTTGATGGATCTAATCATCCGATTGCTGTTGCAAAAAATTCCGGTAATGAACATTCGTCCTATGTTGATTTTCCCCATAAAAAAATCAACAATTGTTCATTTCTCACTAGGGAAGACGGTTTTGTCCTTCTTCAATTTGGTGCACTGTTTTTTCCTGATTCCGTTTTGTGTTGTTTTAATTATCGAAGGATACGATGTAGTTTCCGTAATGCTTTGGTACACTGCACTATTTTCTTTGCTGTTCAGCAATAATTTTCTGAATATTCTACTGAGTAATAAAGATAATTTATTTGCCATTTTCTTGGCAATAGCTGCTATTTTAGGAGGATTACACTATTACGGACTCTTTAATATTACGGAGTTTACAGCGCCATTTTTTAATGCTATTTTCAATACGTATTGGGTTTTTGCTATTCCGGTTTTGGTTTTAATCGTACTATATTATATTACTTTTCAGTATTTCAAAAAGAATTTATACCTCGATGCGGGGTTGTCAAACAAACATGATGAAGCCAAAACAGAAGAGCTGACTTGGTTAAACCAATTTGGAACCATAGGAACCTTCTTGAAAAACGACATAAAATTAATCAAAAGAAACAAACGTTCTAAAACCACTGTGGGATTGAGCGTCATGTTCCTTTTTTATGGCTTTCTTTTCTTCACTAATGGGATTGAAGCGTATAATAATCCTACAATGCATATTTTTGCGGGGATATTCGTTTCGGGTGGATTCTTAATCACCTTCGGACAATTTGTACCGAGTTGGGACAGCGCGTATTATCCGTTAATGATGACGCAAAACATTCCGTACAAAGGCTATTTGAGTTCTAAATGGTGGCTGATGGTAATTGCTACAATTGTGACTACAACCATTGCTTCGTTCTATCTTTACTTTGGATGGCAGGTATATTTAACCATTATTGTGGGTGCCATTTATAACATTGGAGTCAATTCTCATTTAGTTTTATTGGGCGGCGCGTACACTAAAACACCAATCGATTTGAGTTCCGGGAAAGGCGCTTTTGGAGATAAAAAAGCATTCAATGTAAAAACGATGCTAATTTCACTGCCGCAATTAGGATTGCCCGTTTTACTGTATTGGGCCGGTTCTACTCTAGCTGGTGCTAATGTGGGATTAGCCATAGTGGCTTCGGCAGGAGTAATAGGTTTTGCATTCAAAGACAAAGTTTTCACCTTGATTGAAAAAATCTATAAATCAGAGAAATACGCAACCATTGCGGCTTACAAACAAAAAGGATAAATAGCAATCACATTATCCAAACAACCAGTTAACCGACTAAACTTCAAAAAATGATACAAGTAAACAACCTTTCGAAAACATACAACGGAACAACCGTATTAAAAATAGATACTTTAGAAATAAAAAAAGGCGAAAGCTTTGGATTAGTAGGGAATAACGGTGCCGGAAAAACCACTTTTTTCAGTCTTTTATTAGATTTAATTCAGCCATCAACGGGAAATATTATCAATAATGACATTCAGGTAAACACCAGCGAAAACTGGAAACCGTTCACCGCTTCTTTCTTGGACGAAAGCTTTCTTATTGGGTACTTAACGCCCGAAGAATATTTTTATTTCATTGGCGATTTACGCGGACAAAACAAAGCCGATGTGGATGCTTTACTGGCAACACACGAAGAGTTTTTCAACGGAGAAATCCTCAATAACAAGAAATATTTACGCGATTTATCCAAGGGGAACCAGAAAAAAGTAGGCATCATCGCCACTTTAATTGGGAATCCGGAAGTCATTATTCTGGATGAGCCGTTTGCCAATTTAGATCCCACGACCCAATTTCGATTAAAAAAAATCATCAAGGATTTAGCGGGTAATCCGGAAGTAACCGTTCTGGTTTCTAGCCACGATTTACTGCACACCGTTGAGGTCAGCAACAGGATTGTTGCGCTGCACAAAGGCGAAGTGGTCAAAGACATTCAAACTTCGGAGGAAACCTTAAAGGAATTAGAACTATTTTTTGCCGTTTAAAATTCAACGCAACAGTCGTAGACTAAACTTTTACCGCTAATTTGCTAATTGCATTTATTAATTTAAATGTTCAGTTTGCGAATTAGCGGTTTTTTTTGGGCGTAACCCTCCGTGATTGCTTCGTCGTTCCTCCTCGCAACTTCGGGTCGGGCTGTACGCTGTATCCACGCTAAAAAGCGAGGGATGCCGCTTCCATCCCTTACGCACGATAGGAAAACCGAAATATAACACCATAATTTTCACGATAGCAAAAAGAAATGTATTTTTACCACTAAATATACTAAAACGGGTATTTACTAGTTAATTGATAAAAAACGTTTTCCATTGAAAATCAATAGATTCAAGCAGTTATTTTTCTTTTTCTTTTTTTCTTTTTTGGTAGCCTGTTCTACCAAGAGAGATACTTTTATGGCAAGAAATTCACACGCGTTAAGTACCAAGTATAATATTTTATATAACGGTCAAGTAGGATTGGATAAAGGAGTTCTGGCGGTAAATGCCAATAGCGATGATGATTTTTGGCAACTTCTGCCGGTAGAAAAAATGCAAATTGTAGAAGATTTTACTTCCACAACAAAACCTAAAAATACCGATTTTGAATTGGCAGAAGCCAAAGCGACCAAAGCCATTCAAAAACATTCGATGAACATTGGTGGCAGAGAAAAAAACAGTCAAATAGACGAAGCGTATCTGATGCTTGGAAAAGCCAGGTATTACGACCAGCGATTTGTTCCGGCACTCGATGCTTTCAATTACATTCTCTACAAATATCCAAACAGCAGCAAGATTTATGAAGCCAAAATTTGGCGGGAAAAAACAAACATGCGTCTGGGAAATGATGCTTTGGTCATAAAAAACATCAGTAAATTAGTAGAAGATCACGACCTGAAAAATCAAGTTTTTGCGGATGCAAATGCCCTTTTGGCCGCTTCTTTTTTTAATTTAGAAGAAAAAGACAGCGCCGTTGCTAAGATCAAAAACGCGATTGAATTCACTAAAATAAATCAGGAAAAAGCACGATACCGTTTTGTTTTGGGACAACTGTATCAGGGATTAGGATACAAAGACAGCGCGGTTGCATCCTATCAATCCGTGATTGACATGAACCGAAAATCCGAAAGAAGATTTGTCATTCAGGCGCATGCCAAAAAAGCCGAATTGTTTGATTATGAAAAGGGAGATTTTAATTCTTTTGTTGAAACCTACGATGAATTAATAGAAGACAGAGAGAACAGGCCTTATAAAGATCTGATTTTTCATCAAATGGCAGTGTTTTATGATAAACAAAAAAGACAGGAACAAGCCTTAGATTTTTATAACGCCTCGTTAAAGACCAGTTCAAAAGACACCTATTTAGTAGCGTCAAATTATAGAAATTTAGGAAACCTGTATTTTAGAAATGCGGATTATCCTGTGGCGGCAAAATATTATGACAGTACCTTGGTTAAATTGAATACAAAATCAAGGGAGTTTAATAAAATACAAAAAATAAGAAGCAATCTCGATGAGGTGATTTTGTATGAAGCGCTAGCAAAGCGAAATGACAGCATCCTGAATGTGGTGGCGATGAACCCTGCGGATCGTCAAACTTATTTTGAAAAGTATATCGTTCAACTAAAAGAAAAAGAGGAAGTCAAAAGACTTTTAGCGGAGCAAAATAAAGCAAAACAGGAAAACATAGAGCGGAATAATTCGATTGGATCGGCAGGTTCGGCTTCAGATCAAGAGTCCGCAAAACCCATTCGGAAATCACCCATGATGCCACCAACCATTCCCAGCGCGACGACCCAATCAGCGGGTAGTTTCTATTTTTATAATCCTACAACAGTTGCTTTTGGAAAAGTAGACTTCAAGAAAAATTGGGGAGAAAGGACTTTAAATGGGAATTGGAGACTTTCATCAGGAAATGCTAACCCAACTTTGGCTGCTGCTTCGGTTGAGGACAGTCAATCCGTTGAAAAGAAAACGGAATCAAATAAAATTATAGAAGAACATACACCAGATTTTTACCTGAAACAGCTTCCTACGGCACAAATCGAGTTAGACAGCATAGCCAAAGAACGTAATTTTGCTTACTATCAATTGGGTATTATTTATAAGGAAAAATTCAAAGAAAATAGTTTGGCTATTGCAAAACTGGAACAATTATTAAACAATAATCCAGAGGAAAAACTGGTACTTCCAGCGATGTATAATTTGTATAAATTATATCAAATCACCGATGTAAACATGGCAACTGCGATGAAAAAGAAGATAACAATTCGGTTTCCGGATTCGCGTTATGCACAAATAATTAACAACACCAATCCGGATGCAATTTCTCAAACCGAAACCCCGGAAAGCGTCTATGCTAAGTGGTATAAAGCATTCCAAGAAGAGCAATTTATTGCCGTTATAGAGCATTCAGACAGCTTGATTACTCAATTTTCAGGCGAGGATATTGTATCTAAATTCGAATTGCTCAAAGCAAGTGCCATTGGAAAACTAAAAGGTGTGACGGCCTACAAAAACGCATTACAAGAGGTGGCTGATAATTATCCAAATAGCGAAGAAGGCAAAGGAGCACAGGTTATTTTGAATGACCAAATCCCGTTTTTAGAGAAAATGGAGTTGAATACAACGGATTCAAATAATTGGAAAATTCTATATCAAGTAGGTTCTCGTGACGATAAAAATACAAAAGCAGTGGAAGAAAAAATTAAAATGTTCATAGCCAGTGAAAATCTTCAGAAACTATATTATTCCTATGATATTTATACGGAGAAAGAAAATTTCATTACCATTCACGGTATAAAATCACGGGTTTATGCAACTGACATAACATTGGTTTTAGCAGAGAACATAAAATATAAAATCACGGATGCCGCAATAGTGGTTTCAGGTGAAAACTACAAAGTAATCCAAATCAAGAAAAATCTCGAAACGTATTTGGTACCAAAAAAGCAATAATTATGTTTGATAAAAAAGCAAAATCCTATACCGATCTTTTAGGAAAAACGAATCGGATTGTTGAAGGAACTACGATAAAAGGCGATATTATTTCGCAGGCTGATTTTAGATTAGACGGAAATTTAATTGGTAATTTTCAGTCAGAAGGAAAAATAGTGATTGGACCCGCAGGAAGTGTCACTGGAGATATTGTATGCAAAAATGCGGACATCGAAGGAAAATTTGAAGGTAAAATTCAGGTAACCGAAGTATTGAATGTAAAATCAAAGGCCAGTATTCATGGAGAAGTTATTGTAGGGAAATTAGCAGTAGAGCCAGGCGCTGATTTTAGTGCATCTTGTGCCATGAAAACAAATATTAAAAATGTAATGCAAAACGATGGACAACAAACCACCCCCGAAAAGAGCGAATAAATGGCTGCAGTTCATTAATATTCCAATTCAAATGGGAGTTATCATATTTTTGTTTTCCTATCTTGGGGAGTGGTTAGACGAGAATTATCCCCATCCAAGAGTATATTACAGTAAAATTGTAGTGATGGTTGGCGTGGTTTTGGCATTGTACAATGTAATCCGTCAGGTAAACGAAATCAATAAAACGCAGTAATTTTTCAAAATAAAAAGCGTAAAAACCAATCGTAACACGTTCCGATTTTACAAATTAAAATAACGTTGCGCCTGAGTGCCTTTGCGGCAAAAAACAAATACAATGAATTTAAAAAAATACAAACCACTGCTGCCTTTATTGGTGCTTGCGGGATTGGCTTACGGTATTCATAGAGTTGTTTTTTATGTTTTGCACATAAATGACTCCACTTTTTACTATTCGATAGAAACCCTATACCTGCTGTTCTTGGCGTTGTCAATTATGGTATTTGTGGTTTTGCTGAAAGTGAAAGAACGAAGTTTTGATAATGTAGGCATGTCATTTCTTTTGAGCACCAGTATCAAAATGATAGTTTGTTATTTGATTTTAAAGCCTATATTGCGGGTTACAATTGAAATTAAATCAATAGAGAAAATTAATTTTTTTATAATGTTTATTCTCTTTTTAGCAATCGAAACCATATTAACAATACGTATCTTAAACGAAAAGCAATAAATATATTTTTTAAGGAACAAATCCATCAAAAATAATTTTTTATATTCTTTTGCATATTAATAAAAGATGTACATTTGCACCAAATTTCAGAAACGTAATAAATTAAGATAATTAACTGTTATGGTGATTTCAAACAAACCACTTAGATTCATAGTAGCGACTTTAGTAGCGTGTCTTCCTTTAATTAGTTTTGCAAATCCGGAACAGGATTCTGTGAAAGTAAAAACAGAAGTTGCTCATGAGGCAGCTGAAGGAGCTCATGCTGAACCAACAGATGTAAAATCTGAAATTAAGGAATTTATCAATCATCACCTTTTAGATTCACATTCTTTTACCTTTAATGCGGATAAAGAATCAGGATCACATAATGGTTTCTCATTGCCTGTTATCCTTTGGGACAATGGTTTGCAAGTATTTTCTTCTTCAAAATTTCATTATGGTGAAGAAACAGCAGAGCACAATGGAAACTTCTACGTATTGCACCACGAAAAAATATACAAAACAGAGGCGGACGGAACTTTAACAGAAGGCGAACATGGTCATCCTACTAATGTAACGCCACTTGATTTATCCATCACTAAAAGTGTGGTTGGTATTTTGTTTGTCGCCATTTTAATGTTTATCTTGTTTAAAGGTTTAGCAAAATCATATACTAAAAACGGAGGAATTGCTTCAGGAGCCGGACGCATATTTGAACCGATTGTTTTGTATGTCAGAGACGAAATTGCCATACCAAATATTGGAGAAAAAAAATATAAGAAATACATGAGTTACTTGTTAACGATATTTTTCTTTATTTTATTTCTAAACATTTTAGGGTTAACGCCACTGGGATTCAATATAACGGGAAATATTGCTATAACAGCATCGCTGGCTATTTTGACGTATGTAATTACCACTTTCTCAGCCAATAAAAATTACTGGGCACACATTTTCTGGATGCCAGGGGTGCCAACTCCAATGAAATTTATTTTGGCGCCAATTGAATTATTGGGAACCATCATCAAACCATTTTCATTAATGATCCGTTTGTACGCTAATATTTTAGCAGGACACGTAGTTTTGATGAGTATCATTGGTTTAATGTTTATTTTTAAAAGTTGGATTGGAAGCAGTTTGTCATTTGGATTGGCATTTGTGCTTATGATTCTTGAAATATTAGTAGCTTTTTTACAAGCGTATATTTTCACTATGTTATCCGCACTTTATTTTGGAGCAGGAAACGAAGAGCATCATCACGAAGAGGCTCACCATTAAGTCGAAAGTCAAACGTTGAAAGTTTAAAAGTCACCTTGACTTTATGACATTCGACCTTACAACTTTAGACTATTAATAAAAATGTTTAATTTTTAATTTATATATTATGGAAATTCCAACTATTGTAGGAGCAGGATTGATTGTTATCGGAGCAGGTTTAGGTATTGGTAGAATTGGTGGTTCAGCAATGGACGCTATTGCTCGTCAACCAGAAGCTTCTGGAAAAATCCAAACAGCTATGCTTATCGCAGCTGCACTTATTGAAGGTATTGGTTTTGCTGCGTTATTCGCATCTTAATTAAAACTAAAAAAAACAATAGTTACAACGGTTGGTTGTAACTATTGTTTTTAAAATTAAAACATTACAAATTGCGATTAAAAGCAATTCATACTTTAAAATTTATAATTAGATATAATGGATAAGTTAATAAATGATTTTTCGTTTGGTTTGTTTATTTGGCAAATAGTAATATTTGTAGGATTGATATTCTTGTTAAAAAAATTCGCTTGGAAACCAATTCTGGATGCAGTTAATGATAGAGAAGAAGGAATTAAAAATGCCTTACTATCTGCTGAAAACGCTAGAAAAGAAATGCAAAATCTTCAAGCTGACAACCAACGTATTTTACAAGAAGCAAGATTAGAGCGTGACAACATGCTTAAAGACGCTCGTGAAATAAAAGAGAAAATGGTTGCTGATGCAAAAAATGAAGCACAGGCTCAAGGATTAAAAATGATCGAGCAAGCGAAAGCAGCAATTGAAAGTGAAAAAAATGCAGCCATGGCCGAATTGAAATTACAAGTTTCAACATTGTCATTGAATATCGCAGAAAAAATATTGAAAGACGAATTATCTAACAAAGAAGCTCAAACTAAATTAGTTGAGAAAATGTTAGGTGATGTAAAGTTAAACTAACAATTATGGCAAGTACAAGAGCAGCAATTCGCTATGCAAAAGCAATTCTAGACTTAGCAAACTCAAAAGGTGTTGCCGAAGTTGTAAATAACGACATGAAATTGATTGCTTCGACAATTAAGGGTAATTTAGAATTGAGTACTTTTATTCAAAACCCGACCATGAAAGTGGAGGTAAAAGAAAAAGCACTGTTAGAAGTTTTTGCCGGTATAAATGGCGTAACTCAAGGGTTGTTTCATTTATTATTTGAAAACAAAAGATTCGAAATTCTAGAAGCAATTGCCATAGAGTACAGTAAATTATCGGATATTATGAATGGTATTGAAGTAGCGCAGGTTACTACAGCGATTCTTATGGATGCAGCATTAGAAGCTAAAGTTTTGGCTAAAATTGCAACACTTTCGGATAAAAAAATCACAATAGAAAATATAGTAGATGCTTCAATCATTGGAGGATTTATTCTTAGAATAGGCGACAAGCAATACAATGCTTCAGTAGCCAACAGATTACAAGTATTAAAAAGAGAGTTAAGTAATTAGTTTTATTGCACATTTAAGTGTCTAAATTATAAATTAAGATGGCGGAAATCAAACCTGCTGAAATTTCAGCAATATTAAGAAAGCAAGTAGAAGGTTTTGAATCTGGTGCTACACTAGAAGAAGTAGGAACAGTACTTCAAGTTGGAGATGGTATTGCTCGTGTTTACGGGCTTTCGAATGTTCAATATGGAGAGTTAGTTGAATTTGACAATGGATTAGAAGCTATTGTTTTGAATCTTGAAGAAGATAATGTAGGTGTAGTTCTTTTAGGACCATCTACAGGAATCAAAGAAGGTTCAACTGCTAAAAGAACACAACGTATTGCTTCTCTTAAAGTAGGAGAACAAATGGTAGGTCGTGTAGTAAACACACTTGGTTTTCCTATTGATGGAAAAGGACCAATCGGTGGAGACTTATACGAAATGCCGTTAGAAAGAAAAGCTCCTGGAGTTATCTTCCGTCAACCCGTTACTGAGCCATTACAAACAGGAATAAAAGCAGTAGATGCTATGATTCCAGTAGGTCGTGGACAACGTGAGCTAGTTATTGGTGACCGTCAAACAGGTAAATCAACTGTTTGTATCGATACTATCTTAAATCAAAAAGAATTTTACGATGCTGGGAAACCAGTATTTTGTATCTATGTTGCTATTGGACAAAAAGCTTCGACTGTAGCAGGAATTGCTAAAATGTTAGAAGAAAAAGGCGCAATGGCATATACCATTATTGTTGCTGCAAATGCTTCTGATCCAGCTCCAATGCAAGTGTATGCTCCTTTCGCAGGTGCTGCAATTGGAGAATATTTTAGAGATTCAGGTCGTCCGGCTTTAATTGTTTATGATGATTTATCTAAACAAGCGGTTGCATACCGTGAGGTTTCTCTGTTATTGAGAAGACCACCGGGACGCGAAGCATATCCTGGAGACGTTTTCTACCTTCACAGTAGATTATTAGAACGTGCTTGTAAAGTAATTGCAGATGATGGAATTGCTAAAGACATGAACGATTTACCAGATTCATTGAAATCAATTGTAAAAGGTGGTGGTTCATTGACTGCGCTGCCAATTATTGAAACTCAAGCTGGTGACGTTTCTGCATACATCCCAACAAACGTAATTTCTATTACAGATGGTCAAATTTTCCTTGATGGAGATTTGTTTAACTCTGGGGTTCGTCCGGCAATTAACGTAGGTATTTCGGTATCTCGTGTTGGAGGAAATGCTCAAATAAAATCAATGAAAAAAGTAGCAGGTACATTGAAATTGGATCAAGCACAATTCCGTGAATTAGAAGCGTTTGCTAAATTTGGTTCTGATCTTGATGCCGTTACTTTAAACGTAATTGAAAAAGGAAGAAGAAACGTTGAAATCTTGAAACAAGGTTTGAACGATCCATATACTGTTGAAGATCAAGTTGCGATTATCTATGCTGGTTCTAAAAACTTATTGAGAAATGTTCCTGTGAACAAAGTAAGAGAATTTGAGAAAGATTTCTTGGAATTCTTGAACAACAAACACAGAGCAACTCTTGACGCTTTAAAAGCAGGAAAATTAACAGACGAAATTACAGATGTAATTGAATCTGTGGCAAAAGAATTATCAGCAAAATATAACTAAAACTAGTCAAAAGTTGTAAAGTCGAAAGTCTTAAAGTCAGTTTATCTGCTTTTGAGGACTTTAGACTTTATGACTTTACGACATTAGACTAATATAAAATGGCAAATTTAAAGGAAATCCGTAATAGAATTACTTCCGTTTCATCTACGATGCAAATTACATCGGCAATGAAAATGGTTTCTGCAGCAAAGCTAAAGAAAGCACAAGATGCAATCACAGCAATGCGCCCTTATGCCGAAAAATTAACGGAATTATTGCAAAATCTTTCTGCCACGCTTGATGGTGAGATAGGAGGAGAGTTTACCTTACAACGAGAGATCAAGAAAGTATTATTAGTTGTAATAACTTCTAACAGAGGTTTAGCGGGTGCTTTTAATACGAATGCAATCAAAGAAGCTAAAAATCGCGCTGAATTTTATACGGGGAAGCAAGTGGATATTTTTGCTATTGGCAAAAAAGGAAATGATGTTTTGAGTAAAACACATTCAGTGGTTGATAATCAAAGCGTAGTTTTTGATGACTTGACTTTTGATGCTGTAGCTAAAATTGCGGATACATTAACGGAGAAATTCGTTTCAGGAGAATATGATAAAATTGAGTTGATTTATAACCAATTTAAAAATGCCGCAACACAAATCGTTCAAACCGAACAATTTTTGCCATTGGCACCTATAAAATCTGATCTTACAGTTTCAACTGGTGATTATATTTTTGAACCTTCAAAAGAAGAAATCGTGTTGACTTTAATTCCAAAATCATTAAAAACACAATTGTATAAAGGAATTCGGGATTCATTTGCCTCAGAGCACGGAGCGCGTATGACTGCGATGCATAAAGCAACTGATAATGCAACGGAAATGAGAAATCAATTGAAATTAACATATAATAAAGCACGTCAGGCTTCTATTACTAATGAGATCTTAGAGATCGTTGGTGGTGCTGAAGCGTTGAATGGATAATAGATTATTGATTCAAAATATATAAAGAGTCACGTATAGCGTGACTCTTTTCTTGTTTCTAAGGGAATTGTTTAATAATCTTTTTTTTCTTAAACCAATCCTTGTTTATTCCATAAATCGTAGTACTTTCCTTTTTGTTCTATTAATGCGACATGATTTCCGGACTCCACGATAGTGCCATTTTCCATTACCAAAATAGTATCTGCATTAGCTATAGTACTCAATCGATGGGCTATGACAATAACTGTTTTTCCCTGAGATTTAAAATTATCAATCACTTCTTTTACAATGTGTTCCGAGTTAGTATCTAATGAAGAAGTGGCTTCATCCATTAATAACACTTCCGGGTTTTTGTACAAGGCTCTTGCTATAGCAATACGTTGTTTTTGTCCTCCAGAGAGCATGGCGCCATTTTCTCCAATTTGAGTTTCAAAACCATTGGGCAATTTCTCCACAAACTCTGTAATTCCCAATTGTTTGGACAAATCTAAAATGCGTTGAATATTTGGAAATGAATCGCCTAAAGCAATGTTTTCGATAATATTTCCCGAAAACAGATTGAGCTGTTGCGGAATGACACCAATGCAATTCCGTAAACTCTGATAATGTATGAATTGAGAATCATATTCTCCAATATAAATTTTTCCTTCTTTTATGGGATATAAGTTTTGCAACAGTGAAATCAGTGTCGTTTTACCACTTCCGCTTTCGCCAACGATAGCTGTGGTTTCATTTTTCTTGAAAACCGCATTAAAATTTTTGAAAACTTCTGTTCGAGAGCCATAACGAAACGTTACATTTTCGAATTTTATATCTCCTATGTTTTCTCTTTGTAATTCGACTTTATTTTCTGTCTCTTCTCGTTCTAAATCCATTATCTCAAATAGACGATCTGCGGCAATTAAGGCATTTTGAGCGGTTTTATTCATCCCAATTAATGATGCTACTGGTGAGGTAAAATAGCCAATTAATGCATAGAATGAAAACAATTCACCTGGAGTTATAGCTCTGTCAATTACATAACCAGAACCTATCCACATAAGTATTACTGTAAATATAGAGGCCAAGAACTGCGTTGAAGTCCCAGCAAAAAGACCATTTAGTCCAGATTTGTAGCCAGTAAAAAGTAATTTAACAAACTTGTTTTCTGTTTTTAAATTTGAAAATTCTTCAATTCCAAATTCTTTAACCGTTCTAATATGGGTAATACTCTCGACTAATTGCGTTTGCAATTCCGCAGCATTCTCCATGATAACGCGTTCCACTTTTTTATTGAACTTATTTAAAATAAAATAAATAGCTCCATAAAATGGAATCACCAGCAGAATCACCAAGGCCAATTTCCAATAATAGGTAAACATCAAGGTAAAGGAAAAAATCACAATGAAGATATTTACAATCATATCAATCGCCACTTCATTGATAAAAGATCTAATTTTTACCGCATCGCCAATCCGGGATGTGATTTCTCCAACTTGCATCGTGTCAAAAAAACGTTGCGGAAGATGGAGTAAATGTTTATAGTATCCTAAAATTAATTTGGCATCAATCAATTGCCCCGTTTTCATAACAAAAACACTCTTTTGAGAACCGATGTAGGCTTGCAATATGATGATAAAAATCATGGAAACACTCAGCAAATTGAGTAAGTTTCTGTTGCCTTCAACCAAAACATAATCGGTAATTTTTTGAATGTAGATGGACATGGCCAATCCTAAAACGGTAAAAAGTATGGCACCCGCCAAAGCCTGAATTAAAATGGTTTTATGTGGCTGTACCAAATCCCAAAAGCGTTTTAATGGAGTAACTTTTTCGTTATATTCCTTGAAATCATCATTCGGTGCAAAAAGAATCAGTACACCAGTCCAGATTTTTTGAAATTCTTCATACGTATAGGTTTCCATTTTGCCAAAAGCGGGATCCATTACCGTTATGGTTCCCCCTCCTTTGGAGGGGTTAGGGGAGGATTCAACTTTATAAATCACCACATAATGATGCAATTGTTCTTTTACTATAATGTGAGCAATAGCAGGGAGCGGAATTTTATCAATAGCATCTATGCCTCCTTTTACTCCCTTGGCAGAAAAACCCATTTTTTCGGCAGCTTCAATTATCCCCAGCACATTGGTACCTCTTTTATCGGTATTCGCAAATTGACGAATGCGCGCTATAGGCAGATTAACTTTGTAATGATTGCCAATAGAAGCGAGACAAGCAGCACCACAATCTTTAATATCATGTTGTTTTATTTTTATTGAAGCCATTATAAGAGTATAGATGATAGAAAAAAGACTTTAGAATTTTCTCAGAGAGTATAAATTATTTTATAAAATTTTACCAGTTTAAGATTTGGATGCAATTTGTTTTGGGTTGAGCCAATCATCGACTTTGTCAAACAATAAATCAAATAAGCTTCTTCTTGTAATGATGTATCGTGTGGTTAGGGTCATTCCTTTTGTAATTTGGGTTTTGTAACCGGATTGCAATTGCATTGCGGTAGTATTCAGTGCGCATCGTACTTTAAAAAAAGCTTGTTCCCCTTGAATGGTAATATTACGGTCAATATCGATTACTTTTCCTTCTAGCAAACCCCATTGGTTGTAATTGAAAGCATCGAGTTGAAATTTCACCTTTTGATTTTTTCTAATTAAACCTATATCGTTTGGTGAAACGGTGCTTTCTACAATCAATTGATCTATTGCCGAAATAGAGGCTATAGGTTGAGAGGCGTTCAAGAAAGAACCAGCTTGAATTCCTGAGAAATTTTCTATAGTTCCAGATAATGGTGCTGTTATATAATAGTTTTGCGCTTCTACTTTTATTTTTTCTAGGGTGCCGTTTAGGTTTTGAAGTTGCATTTGTAGCTCTCGTTTGCTGTTTTGCCAAAGGCTACGTTGGTTTTTTTCTAAACCAGAAAGTGCTTGCTGAGCATACGTATAATCAAAACTATATTTCTCAAATTCAGCTTTGGCAATTATGCCCTTATCATGCAACTGTTTGTTTCGGTCATATACTATTTTTGATTGGGCAATTTTGCTTTGCAATTCCTCTCTTTTATTATTGTAACTCTGCCACTCTTGCTGCATAGCAAGTGTTTTAAAACCCGTAGCCCTGCCTTGTGTAACTTGAGTTAAATCATGAATTTGATCCTGAATAGTAGCCGCCGTCACTTGATTATTGGCTTTCTCGGTATTTAAATTTTCTTGGGTAATGGCAATCAGGGTATCTCCTTGTTGCACTACTTGGTTATTCTTTATTTTTATAAAAGTTACTTTGCCATTCACTAAGCTACTTACTGGAACATTGTCAGTAGTACTTCGCACGATACCGCGACTCTGACTGCTAATGTCTATTTTGATGACAGGCAATAGTGCCAGAAAAATAAGTATAGCCAGAATCAAGACCAAGTAAATAGAAATACTCTTGGTTTTGTTTTTTGCGATAAGGTTTTCGAGAGTGTTTATGGGATCTTGACTGAAGTTCATTTTTTTTAGTGAATTTATAAGACACGTTTGTATAGATAATAAAAACATGGAGAACCTGCAATCCAACAAACAAATTTCCTTTAACTGATTACTATTTCAATACTAAAAAGACTGCCTAATAAAATAGGCAGTCTCACAATAAAAATCTTGATTTAAAAGTTATTTTTTAACTTTTGAATATGAGCAATTAACGCTCCTAAAGCAATACCTATGATAAATATCTTAAACCAATAAGGAGCTAAGTATTGCATTATTTTATGATAAGTCATTGTGTTAATTTTATGATGTTGCCCAGTCTACAAATTTATAGACGCCATATCCAACTAAAGCACCTACAACAACAACGCCAACAACTGTAGCCCCTGCAGCAGCCACGGCTATCACTGCTGGAGCAAGATAACCTCCTTCAGTCTCTTTGGACTCTTGGATACTAATTTCCTTTAAATTCAACGCTTCTAAATTCATATTTTAATTTTTTGATATTTAACATTATTTTTGTCCTTGAGCAACTGCTGCACCTACACCAACTCCTACCCAAAATGCAGTAGCTACAGTTTCAGCAGATATTGCTATTCCCCATATTAGAAGAGGTATAAACCCACCTTCTGTTCCTTTAACTTCTTGAGCATTAAGCTCCACTAAATTCAAATTATCTAAATTCATTTTTTAAGTTTTTAAAATTACACATTTCATTTCAATAAAAAGTTTCTCGAGAACTTTTGTGCTTGGTTTTTTTTAGAGACCATAGCTTTCAAACTCCTTGCTCTGTTTTTTTTGAAAGGGTTACAGTACAGCTGAATTATTCCCTTATGCTTTGTTTTTTGAGGAACAAATACCTTTACATAAAACCTCATGCTCTGTTTTTTTTGAAAGGGTTACAGTACAGCTGAATTATTCCCTTGTAATTGGCCAATTGATTTAGGAAAGTAATCTACATTTAAAAGTAACGTCTTACTCCAAACGCTTTCACTTTCTTTGTGCCAAAACTAGAGTAAGAAGAGGTTCTAAGCAAACTGTTATTATCGGAATTCCTGAATTCCGATACTGAATTCACGGAATTCCACAAATTGTATTTTATAAATCACTGAAAATATGCTATTTAAATAATGTAAAAAAATCATTATTTTTAAGATTATTTTAGTGATGTTGCTGTATTTTTGTGCAAAATCTACTGTAATGACTAACCAACGTTTTATTAAAATAGTGCTTTTAATACTGTTTCCTTATTGTTTATTGGCGCAAACGGCTGATAAATTTATCGGAAAAGATTCGTATGAAGATTTAAAAAAAGAGTTTATTTTACAGAAAAGTGATAATAATAAGAAAACATTTATTTCGGAAATCATTTCTAAATCTTATTCTAGAAAAAATAATTTAAGTCTTTCACGGGGTTTTTATCTTTTATCAACATTATACAAAGGAAATAAAGCAATACAATACCTTGATTCATCTATTGCCTATTCAACTAATCAAAATGATTATAATTTTCCAGCATTGTCTTATTCTAGAAAGGCATATGAGTTAAGAATGCAATTTAAGTATAGCAAGGCTTTAGCTAATTATTTCAAAGCAGAAAAATATGCTAAAGACAATAATGAAGATTTAAATTTTTATATCAAGCGGTCAATTGGTGTTTTAAGGTCAGAGGAATTAGGTGAAGTAGAGGAGGCATTGCTACTATATCGTGAATGTTTAAGTTACATAAGAAAAAAAGACATATCATCTTTAAAATACAGTAGCGATTATCACAATCTTTTATTTGTGATTGCCGATGCGCACAAATCATTAAAGAATTTAGACTCTGCTAGTTTTTATAACAAATTAGGGTACAAAGAATCGATTATAACCAACGATAAGTTTTATATACCATATTTTATTTTAAATGAAGGTGCAAATGAAATGTTAAAGAAAAATTACAAAGCATCTTTAGATAGTATAAATAAGGCATTGCCTCAAATAATATTAGATAAAAATTTTGGTAATATACTGGCGTCTTATTTTTATTTAGGAAAGTCGTACGCTGGTATGAGTAGTGAAAAGAAAGCGATTCAAAATTTTATCAAAGTAGATTCCATGTATTTATTAAATAAAAGAATTACACCAGAGTTTATAAGTGGGTATTCCTATTTAATTGAATATTACAAAAAAACTGGAGACAAAGAAAATCAATTAAAATTCTTGAATAAGTTTATGAGTATTGATAGCATATTACAAAGAAACTATAAGCATTTAAATAAAGTTTTAGTCAAAGAATATGACACTCCTCGTTTACTTGCAGAAAAAGAATCCCTTGTACAATCCTTGCAAAACAATGAATCTAGATATTTTATATGGATTTTGATTCTAATAGTAGGTATTGGAGGCTTAATAGGCTACCAATTTTATTCAAAAAAACAATATCAAAAACGATTTGAAGCAATTATTCGTCCTACATCAGTTGATTTTCAGCCTTCTGGTGCTATAAAAAAGGAAGATGATTTTAAACAAGAAAGTAAATCACAAGAATCACGAGGTATAGCAATAGAGGTTGTGGAGCAATTATTAGAGAAGTTAGTCTACTTTGAACGCAATAAGGGATATTTAGAGAATACGATTACCATTCAAAAAGTAGCTTTGCAGTTAAATACAAATACAAAATATTTGTCTAATGTTATTAATGAACATAAAGGAAAAACGTTTGTGCATTATATTAACGATTTGAGAATTACACATGCGGTTGACCAATTGCAAGCCCAAACGAAATTACGAAATTACACCATGCCTTTTTTAGCGAAGGAGTTTGGATTCAATTCTGCCGAAGCTTTTGCTGCGGCTTTTTATAAGAAAAACAAGATTAAGCCTACTTTTTTTCTAAAAGCACTAGAAAATGAAAAATATTCATAACTATTTCGTTTTCAGTTAATTATTTTATATAGCGCTATCGGAATTCACGGAATTCCGCCAATAACTTTTAATTTTTTTTAGCTATTATCAGGCCAAGCTTTTACTTTTGCAACTTGTATAATAAATAAATAATTTTATCACATGAAAACAGAAAAAAAACAAACAAAAACGCAATCAAAGTTCAATTTAGAAAAAATGAAAGTAGCTCAATTGGATAACTTACATTTAATAAATGGTGGTTTTTTAAAATTGACTGGTGACATTGAAACTGTAACTGACTCTTTAATGCCTCCTCCCAATAACTTTAACTTAAAAAAATGAAAAATATTTATTTAATTTTTTTAGTCTGTATAATTTTAAGTTGTGCCACAAAAAAAAATGGAGTTTATGTTTTAAAAAATGAATCAATTAGCTCTGGTTGGCGAAGTTTAGATTCTTTAAATTGGTTTCATAAAGTCAATAAAGATCAAAATGCTTTTATCATTGATTTTATTCAAGTCAAAAAAACATCTAAAAGTAAAGTTCGAAACAATAATGTTGTGGTTGCTATAATTGACACTCCATTAGATACTAATCATGAATATTTAAAGAATAATATTTGGTTCAATAAACATGAAATTCCTTCTAACGGTATAGATGACGATAAAAATGGCTATGTAGACGATATTAATGGTTGGAATTTTATAGGAACAAGAGATAATGGTTATTTAGTTTGGGTTAATTTTGAATTTGTAAGATTTTTGAAAATTTTGAACGCTAATTCTAATCCTCAATTAACTATTCAAAACCTAGGCGGTGATGAATATAAACGTATAATCAACACTTATAACAAGCAATTTGGAGCTTATGACAACTGGTTAAAATCACAACAATACATTGTTGATAATTATCAAATAGCAAAAGATAGCTTAAAAAGATATTTTCCTAATGAAAAGTATTCAATCAAGGAATTAGATAGTTTGTATCTCAAGCATAAAATTAATGATAAAACTTTTAAACAAAGACGTGAAGACAAGGATTATGATATTGGTGCAATGATAGGTTTTATAAAGTCAAGATTGCAAGCAGGAGAGAATACAATTGAGGAAGCTTTAGATACAAGGGTTCGAATAGATTCGATAGTCAACAGAAATCTAAATGTAAATTTTGATGAAAGAATATATATTAAAGGCAATCCTTATTTAGTTAGTAAAGGATATGGAAATGCGACTATCTCAGAAAACAAGGCAGGCAAAAGATCTACGCATAATCATTCAACTAAGGTATCAGGTATTGTATCGATGATTGCAAAAAATAATTTCAAGATAATGCCGTTAGTAATTTCGGCATCAGGTGATGAATACGATCAGGATATAGCTAATGCGATATATTATGCAGTAGATAATGGTGCAAAGGTTATCAATATGTCATTTGGTAAAGAATTTTCTTTATATAAAGAATTGGTAATAGAAGCATTAAAGTATGCAATGAAAAGGGATGTATTGATTGTACATTCTGCGGGTAACAATAAATTCAATATTGACGAAAACCCTTATTATCCGTCAGATACAGAATTTAAGGATGATGCAAAAGAAGTCGTAGATAATTTTATCAATGTAGGCGCCACTACTGCAAAAGCAGACAGTACTTTTGTGGCCTCTTATTCAAATTACGGCAAGAAGAATGTAGATTTATTTGCTCCTGGAGATAAAATTTATACCACAACCGCAGGCAATAGTTATGGCTATGATTCAGGTACTTCACTTGCAGCACCCATGGTTTCTGGAACAGCGGCTTTAATATGGTCGTATTATCCTAAACTAACAGCTAAGGAGGTTAAACAAATTATTCTAGAATCAGGAACGGCTTACGATTTAGACGTTTTGGTCCCTGGTGGAGAGGGCAAAAAAATCAAATTTAGTGAATTATCTAAATCAGGAAAAGTATTAAATGTCTATAACGCGATGCAACTCGCTGAGAAAGTGAGTAAAAAGAAACGATAATGCACCACTATCAAGTTCGTCCTTTCTCGCACTATGTTTTAAGAACCCCTTTATTTCCATTGCCTTTCTATTTTGATTTATTGGAAAATTATTCCGAAGAGGCCTTATTGCTGCAGTTTGAAAACCCTTATGTTAGAGAAGCCATTCGTATGGCTTCACCGGAACTACTAACAGCTTTAAAAAAATGGAAAGCTGATCCTTCCAGTGTATCACCTAAAAAAAGGGAGAGTTTGCAGCTTAGTTTACTGAAATACATTGCGCGAATATCAACTCGTTGTACTCCTTTCGGGTTATTTGCGGGTTGTTCAGTTGGAAAAATAGCTTCTGAAACGAACATTATACTCAATTCAACTGAAAATTTTAGTCGTTTTACACAATTTGACATGCAATTTTGGGTGGCATTATTACGAGAATTTGCTAAAAGAGAAGAAGTTATACCTTATCTTAAATATTATCCTAATAATTCGATCTATGCTCTTGGGGATTTTTACCGCTATGTTGATTACAACTATGTAAAAACAAAAAGAGTCCATACCATTTCAGCATTGCGAAAAACAGCCCTTTTAAGTGAATTAGTGCTTAAAGCAACATCAGGGATGACTGTTGATGAAATGGTTTGTCTTCTTGCCGATGATGATTCTGAAACCGCAGAAGCTTTAGAATATATTAATCAGCTTATCGATTTTCAGTTTCTTGTAAGTGAATTGGATGCAACAGTTACAGGTAGTGATGAATGGGGACGCGTTTTTTCTATCATCGATAAAATTCCGAACTTAAAAAAAGATTCTCAACTTTTGCAAAGTATAAGAACTCAATTTTTAGTATTAGACCAAACGCTTGTTCCTTCTGAAAAAGACTATGAAGCGATACAGGATTTAATTGAGAAAACAGGTGTGGAGTTTGATGAAAAATATCTTTTTCAAACTGATTTAAATACGACCGCTTCCGTAAATACTTTGAGTACTAGTTCACAAAATAAAGTCTTCCAAGCGGTTCGTTTTTTAAACGGAATTCAAAAGCAAAAGAAGTCTGAAAACCATACTAATTTTATAAAAGCATTCACACAAAGGAATGAATCAAGAGAAATGCCTTTGACAACTGTTTTAGATACTGAAACGGGAATTGGGTATCTTCAAAATTCTGAAATGAATGATACGCATGAGATTTTGGAGCATTTTTCTTTTAAAAGTAAAGTTCAAGAAACAATCCTCGAACCTTGGACGGCTTATGATTTTATAATGGAGAAGAAACTTCAGCAATGTATTCTTAAAAATGAAGAAGCAGTATCGCTTTCTGAAAAGGATTTTCCGGATTTTGATCCTAGTTGGAATAATGCACCAGCTACTTTCTCGGTAATGATTGAAATTGCATTGCATCAAGAAAAAGAAATCATATCAATTGAATCTTCGGGGGATGTTAGTGCCGCCAAACTATTAGGGCGTTTTTGTAATGGAAATGATGCTATTTTCAATTTAACCAATGAAGTTGTAGCCAAAGAAGCGACCTATCATTCTGATAAAATTTTAGCAGAGATTGTTCATATTCCGGAATCAAGAACTGGTAATATATTAAGAAGACCTGTTTTAAGAGCATTTGAAATTGCCTATTTGGCTAATTCGGCAGCAACTAAAGACTACACGATTGACTTAAATGATTTAATGATTTCGATACGCAACAACAAAATTATTTTGCGATCTAAGAAACACAATAAAGAAGTTATTCCTTGTTTGTCAAATGCCCATAATTATGTTACTAAATCGCTGCCTGTTTATCATTTTTTATGTGATTTACAGTCGCAAGATGTAAAGCCTATTTACAGTTTCAGTTGGGGTGTTTTAGAAACGCATTATGATTTTTTTCCAAGGGTTGAATATAACGGAGTACTACTTTCAAAATCAAAATGGATCGTAAGTAAAACTGAAATTATGCCTTTTTATAAAATGGATGGCATTCTATTATTTGAAGCTTTTTCGATTTGGAGAAAACAACGAAGCATTCCTAGTCTTGTAAATTGGGCTCATTTTGACAACACATTGTTACTTGATTTTGAGACAAATATAGGGATTCAATTATTTTTGAAATCAGTTGTAAATCATGTTAAAATCACTTTAGAAGAATTTCTATTTACAGAGGAATCTGTGGTGAAAAACGCAAAAGGTGAAAATTTTGCCAATCAGTTCATTCTATCCTATTATAAAGACCAATTGTAAAGTATGAAAAGGGATTTTTGCATAGGAAGTGAATGGCTGTATTATAAAATATACACTGGAGTAAAAACAGCAGATCTTATATTATCTGAAAAGTTGTATCCCTTAATTTTAGATTTACAAAAGGAAAAGATAATTGCCAAATGGTTTTTTATTCGGTATAACGATCCTGATTCGCATCTTCGTCTTCGTTTTTTAGTAACCAAACCAGAAGCAATAGCTACCATTATCAGTTCATTCCATCCTGTTTTTGAGAAGTTATTGGTCAACCATTTAGTTTGGAAAGTACAAACGGATACTTATAAGAGAGAATTGGAGCGGTACGGAGAGGCTACCATGGTAGATTCTGAGACTTTGTTTGGGTATCATAGTGAGTTGATTGTAGCCTATTTAAAGCATAAATCCAATTTTGAGGTAGCAGCACAGCTATTGTTTGGACTGTTTACAATTCATCATTTTTTAGAAAGTTTTCAGTTATCAATGTCTGAAAAACATGAATTGATGCGCCGGTTACAAATGAATTTTAAAAAAGAATTTAATGCCGATGCGGCCACAAATAAGGGACTAGATACCCAATACCGCAAGCGTGAAGTAGAAATTACTGCCTTGCTACTAGGCAAAACGGACTTGCCATTTGAAGTATTAACTCCCTTCATAGAAACTAAAATATCAGAAATTGCTTTGTTAAGTTCCAACATAAAAAGTCAGTTGGAGATTCCTCTTTTTGATTTTTTAAGCAGCCATATTCACATGATGGTTAATCGTCAGTTTACCTCCCGCCAACGACAATATGAGCTCCTGATATACGACCATTTGTATCGGTTTTATAAAACTCAGGAGCTCAGAAGGCATTAAAAATTGGGATTGACTTTTGAGTTAAGCCCTTTTGCTCTATAATACAATAGAATGTTTTAGTTAAAAATCAGTGACAACAAATTTACCATTTGTAATATTGTGAATCAAAGCGCCTTTATTATAAACTTGCAGATTCATTTCGCCTCTAGTTACTTTTTCTTCATTTATAGTTGTATGCTCAAGAATTGTGTAACTGCCAGCTGTTTGGTATTTTTTCCAATCAATATCTCTAATCCACAATAACTGGGTAGCTCTAAATATGCCAACATATTGATCAAAATCAATTCTGTTCTCTATTGTATTTTGGTCAAATTTATACGTGCCTACTGCTAAATTTGGCAATTTAATTTTAGATTTAATTAAAGCTCTAAATCCGTTATCTGTGTAAAAGTACATTTGATATGGATTATTTAATAGTTTCGGATCATATTCGCCAAAATGAAATGCGGTAAAAAAACTTAAAGCAGTTCCTTTAAAATTCATATTTGTAAAAGTATATGGGCACTCGGTAGTTCTTACATTATTACTAGTTACCGACCCTTCGATATATTTTCTTTTTTTATCAATGTCTAATTCATCATAGTAAGATTGTTCTAATAGATATCCTTTAAAATCAAAATGAAGGTACTTTTTTGTTTCATCGTAGTTGAAATTTGATATTGTCATTAAGCCTTTAGGGTTAAAATCGGCAGATTCAAAATGTGCATTTTGATTTCTATAGTCAAAAAGTGTAATATTTTTTAACGTACCATTTTTCAATAGCGAGAATTCAATTCTAAAACCTGGATTTTTATTGTTTTGATAGCTACAACTAAAAAATAAACTTTCACAACTTTCGTTGGAGCCGATGCGACTATTTATTAAATTTAACTGTTCATTGTCAATTTTAATATTTAGAGAATTCACAACTTCTTCTTTAAGAACTTCTTCTCTTTCACAAGATGCTATAAAAAGGAATAAAAGCAAACTATTTGCTTTTATTAAAAACCACCTACAGTACTTACCGTAGGTGGATATGTTTTTTTTTGTGCCTACCATTGAACTTGAATTGGTCTTACTTGAAACTCTACTTTACCAGTATAATATGTTCTTGTAGCAAATTGCCCAGTATTAGGATTTTTATTTACTACATTATCGTAAAAAGGAATTACAGAGTCGAATAAATTGTTGCTTTTCGTTGTTCTTTTGACGATATAATCATTTGATTTTGATTCTTCAATTGACGCTCCATATTTCGTGTTCACTTTAACAACCTCAAAAATTGTCCCGCTTAATTCGGTAGAAAAGTTAGCATTGAATTTTGAGCTTATTGATTGTTTAGTTTCAATTATTAATGGATCATCTACTTCTTCAAAAGAAAATTTCCATTCATTTGAAAATCTATTTAAATCCCACGTTTGAAATTCTAACACTGTACCGTAATTATTATTCAAAAAATTTATAGTTTTTAAGCCAATTATAGTTGTACGAATGTAAGTTTTTTTGAAAGGCCAATTAAATCTGCTGTATGCTTCATGTTTTAATTCAAATAAATCAGACGGTTTAGCAAAAAAGCCTTTTTTATCTGATTCACCAGTGTTTGATGCTTTTGATCCATAAAAGCAATAAATCATAAATTCAAATTGTCCGTCTGTCCATCCGGAGGAGCTATTGAGTCTATAATCAGTTACTTGTTTTGGGTCATCTGTGTTTGAAATAGTATTAAATGCTCCTTGTGCATCATTTCCCGACATTTTGAAAGAGGTTATGTATTCTCTATACTTCCCACCACTAATTACTCCTTTTTGCTTGCTAGGAGTCAATCCATAATAGATGTTGTCTCTTTGCCAACCCTCTGATGCAGTACCTTCCCAAACATTGTAAGCATCCTTTAAAAATTGACTTTAGCACCATCATTTTTTATGTTGGAAAATAGCAAAATTACTGAACATTTCTATTCGATTTGCTACATAACAAGTAACAATCATTACGTTATAATTTTACTCTTAAAGTAGGTAATATAGCTATGGTTTCAACACCATTTAATGAATAATACAACTTGCTTTTTAAACCAAGTTCAGCATAACTATTGAGTTTGAAATAATATTCTAAAGATCCAAATAAACCCAAATTGTCTGCTCGATTTTTTTCGTTTATTAACACAAACACAGTATTGTTATCAATATTAGTAATATCGCTTCTGTTCATATTTTCAATAAAATAGTATGCTCCAAGCGTAAACTGCAAATTGTTTTTAAAAACGGTTCTAAAATGAACATCATAAAAGTCTTTGGTATGAATGTTTCTATAGTTTTGTAAAACCAAACCAGTATTGGTTGAAGTAAGTATTACACCATCATCTATATTTTTTGCATGCTGTAACCTAGAATAACCTAATCCAATGTAGCGGTCTTTAGGTAATTTAAAATCAAAATTTATTTCATAAAACGAGCCAATATTTGGCAATTCAAAAGGTACGGGATCATCTAAAAAGGATTTGGAGTACTCGATGTAGGATAGACCATAAGAGAACGAAATTTCAATTTTTTGTTCTTTGTTTTCTTGAGCAAATAAAGAAGTTGAAAGAAAAAATATAGTTAATAGTAGTCTATTTTTCATAGGATTAGATTTTATAAGTAACTGTTTTTTAATTTTAATGAATGTTTTATTGAATCATTTTTCTAAAAATAATTTTATGATAATTAGAATCTTTTACCAATATTTAAAGTAAGGTTATAGTGGTTAGGATACACCGGAATTGAGTTAATTTTTTTTTCGCCAATAGGCATTAAATAGTACGGACTGATACCAACAAAGTAATTCTTATAAAATGTACATTGAAATTGTAATCCTAAGGTATAATAAAAAGTATTTAAATTACCTGAAGTGGTTCCATTTTCATAAGTAAGTATCTGTCCATTATTAAAATCATAAGTCCAATTTTTTACATCATGCGCTCTAGAATATGAAAACAAATAGCCAGCACCTAAATTAAAATTAAATAAAAACCGATCATTATTAACAAATAGATAATCTATCTTAGTTCCTACAGTAACAGTATTTATTTTTGACCAAAGCGAATTAAAATATACACCTGAGTAGGTTTGATCCATTAAATAATTATCGACTGCTGTTGCATCATCAAAAAAACGAGGAAAATCATTACTTTGATTGTATTCTAAATACAAATCAAATGCAAAAGACTGAGAAAATCTATTTTGATAATTTAAACCTAGTGAAAAATTATTTAAGTTGCTTTCTTTATCAGGAAACCAAGGTTTGCCAATTGACACATAAACGCTTTCGTTTTGAGCAGATGAGATTGTAAAAATAAAGATAAATAAAACTGTAAAATTTTTTTTCATAACAACATAAATGTAGATGCTGTACCAAAGATACAGCATCTAATTAATAATTAAAGGTCGGTATAATAGTGTTTAAAGTAGTAATCTACAATGCCATTTTTCTTCACATTATAATCCACACCACCATCACTGACTGTTTCACCAGTAGCGCCAAGACCTACAATAGTTGCTAAAACAATTCTACGTGAGATTTCTGCATTTGTCCTAAACTTTGCATTACCGACTGAAACATTAATTTTAGCTGAACCGCTTGCCTCGGCATTTGGTTTAATTTTACCATCTTCAAGTTTAAAACCTGACTTCATGGAAAGTTCAAAAGATGCTGTAGCCTTCAAGTTATGTATGGAAAAAATAGCGAAATCCTGTGTATTTTCGCTCATGTTCCAATCTTGGTCAAATTCAGCACCAAAATCAACCCAATTTTTATCTTTGACATGTTTTCTTTTACATCTGAATTCTTTTACAATATAATCTTTTGGAGAAGCTGTTATTGTGCCATCTGCGTTTTGTGTGACAGAACCATCAGTTGTGCCGCGGTAAAATCTCAACTTTTGATGTGTGCCACCAAACCCCATGTAACCAGTTCCATTTATTCTTATTCTTGGGATATAGGAACTGATACCATCTGTTTCGGGAATATTATTATGATTGGTATTTGTTGTCAGTAATGTTGTTGTTGGTATTGTATTGTTATTATTAGTAAATCCACTAGGATTGTAAACCATGAATTGATTCTCACTAGTTATCAGTTCATTATTTTGGTCTAAAGGTGTAGGTAACAGTTCTATAAAATTACAAGGTCTACCAGCAATATCACATGGATCTATAGGTACGATTACATAAACGGGATTGTTATCTAAAAAATTGTTATCAAGATTATTAATAATTTCATAATCACTGTAGCCTGTATTAAATTGAAATCCGATGTTTGTTTGCGAATTGTTTAGCGGATCGAATGAAACATAATATTCTTGTGCATTTTGATCATCATTTTCATATTCAGGATCAAATGGAAAAAAAATTTGTAATTCCTGTGAAACAAGAAGATTAGTTAATTCATCTGCAATAAACGCTGTAGATCTAAAATTGTTCTTAGAAGTTAAGTTTTTGTCCAAAATTTCTTTAATTGTTTTATAATCATTAGAATTATTTTCAAACTCTTTTCTTAAAGCATTTTTAAAAATATTTTGCTTTCTTAAATTATTTATTTGGTTTTTGAACGTAGCTTGTTCATTTTTTCTTAAACCTTCTTCTTGTTCAAGTAAGTATGCAAAAGATACAATATTTGCATCTTTGTCAACTTCTTTCATTTTGTTATTTAAAGCGTTTTTGACTTCAGAGTCAGTTAATAACTTGCCTAACAAAATAGCAGTTTCTTGTACTAACTTCTGTTTTGAATTTAAATTTGTTTTTTCTAGTGTTTCACTATTGTTTTCAGTAGAACAACTGATTACCAAGAGGCAGAAGGAAAGTAGGAATATACTTTTTCTCATTATAAATTTTGTTCTCATTTAAGATTGTTTTAATTGTTTTAAATTGATAAATTTTAGATAAGTAGCTACAATATCATTTTAGAAAAAAAACTTAATTCTAAATAACGTCTTACTAAGAACTTATTTGTTTTTCTTGACTCCAAAACTACCCTCATATATTTTAACATACAAACACTTGTTATCGGAATTCACGGAATTCCGTGTCTTAATTCCGTGAATATTTTTTTAAAATACCTGAACATCAATAATTTGAAAACATGATTTTTTCTATGAATTTAAGCTATAAGCTCTAATTTTAGGTGTTGCGCGATAAATGACACTTATTAAACTTCAAAATTTTCAATTAGATTTCTCAAAAATTTACCCTATCATCACTTTCAATCTCATTCCTTTTTCTCTAATTTTACATTTTTGAAAAGCAAATATGAAATTAGAAATTAGAAAACTGACCACTAAACAGGAAATGTTAGCTCAATATGAAGTTATGCTACATTTATATACGAATTTCACTTTAGACAAATACGATGCGTATCTCACAGAGATGATCCCACACAACTACAAGCAAATTGCCGTTTTTGAAGGTGATGTATGTGTTGGACTCTCTGGATTGTGGTCAGGAACTAAACTCTGGTCTGGCAAGTATTTAGAAATTGATAATTTTATTGTACACCCAGATCACCGCAAAAAAGGAATTGGCAAAATGTTGACGGATTATGTTGATGCTTTGGCAAAAAAAACGGGCTGTACGATGATCGTTTTAGATGCCTTTACCGGAAATTTCACCGCACATCGCTTTTATTACAACCAAGGTTACGTACCCAAAGGGTTTCACTTTCTTAAAATTTTAAACGAAGAAGGTCTAAGTTAAAGAGAAAATTATGAAAGGATATAAAATAATTTTTTTCTCTGTGATTACCGCTATCAGCCTTACTTTTTGTGCTATGAAACACGAACTTCAAACGGAATTCCCTCAAGAAATACAATCAGTATTCTACCAAAAAGTGAAAAAAGATACGGAAAGCAGCGTGATCAATTTTTATATCGAATTCAAAAAACCGCTTGCGGCAAACATCAAATTGGAGAAAATCTATTTTCACAATCAAGAATCTCTAGTTCAGGAAATTACACCAAAAGACTTTAAATCTTCATTTTTACAAAGCAATAAAAAAGAAGATTTGATTATGGATATAAATCCCACCAAAGAATATTGCAACAAAGCACCTATAATTTCAAAGACCAAATTCGATATCAAATCCACAGAAGCAGTATTAAAATACAAGCTAAAAAATAAAACGTATTATTTGAAAATCTCCAATGTCTTCGAAAAACCGCTCTAATTAAAATCTTCAAATCAAATATTTTCTAAGACAAAACAGCAGTAAAAACAAAAAGGTACTGAGGTCATTTAAACCAAAGAATTGGTTATTTTTGTCGATATCAATTTAAACAAATACGCCATTTTGGGATTATATAAAAATCTTTTTAAACAGACTGCCATTTACGGATTAGCAACGGTCATCCCGCGAATGTTCAGTTTTTTATTGGTGCCTTTATATACGGATCTACTTCCTAAAGCGGAGTATGGGAAGGTTTCCATAATTTTTGCCGGAATGATTTTTTTTAATGTCATTCTTGCATACGGAATGGAAACTGCTTTTTTTAGGTTTTATAATAAGGAAACAAACAAAAATTCAGTAGTTGAAACAACCTCAGTGTCGATCTTCTGGACTTCACTTACCTTTTTATTCATAGCATTACTTTTTCGAAACACATTAGCGCTTTGGTCAGGAATTGATGAACAATATATTACATACACCATTTGGATTTTAGTGCTCGATGCATTGGTTATTGTTCCGTTCTCTAAATTAAGGGTCAACCAGCAACCCGTAAAATACGCCATAATCAAAATAGGAAATGTAGCTGTCAATTTATTTTTGAACCTTTTCTTTTTGAGTTATTTACCGGTGATTTCACAATCAAACCCGGATAGTTTTTTAGGTTCTTTTTACTTGGAAGATTTTCAGATAGGCTATATTTTTGTGTCTAATTTAATTGCCAGTCTACTGACCTTTATAGTGTTGTCACCCAATTACTTTATATTGAAATGGCATTTTGATTATTCGCTTTGGAAACGCATGATGCAATACGGTATGCCTGTTATGGTGGCCGGAATAGCATTTGCCATCAACGACCAATTTGACAAAATTTTATTGGGATACTTATTGCCTCCTGACATTGCTGATGCCGAAGTGGGAGTGTATAACGCCTGCTACAAACTCGGTTTGTTCATGGTCTTGTACCGAACTGCCTATACTTTGGGAATCGAACCCTTCTTTTTTAGCCATTCTAATAGTAAAGATGCGCCACAAACCTATGCTACAATTACCAAATATTTTGTCATTTTTGGGTCGTTTATATTACTGTCCGTCATCGTTTTTGCCGATGTGCTCAAAGTTATTATGATCCGAGATGATTCCTATTGGGAAGCCATGAAAGTAGTACCATTAATTATTTTGGCTAATTTTTTCCTAGGCATTTACACCAACCTTTCCGTTTGGTACAAACTCATTGACAAAACGCATATTGGTGCATACATTTCTATAGTGGGAGCCATCATTACCTTAGCATTAAACTTTCTTTTAATTCCTACAATGAGTTATTACGGTTCTGCAATTGCCACCATTGCGGCTTATGGGAGCATGATGACCATCTCTTATTATTTTGGAAACAAATATTACCCCATACCGTACGAAACCAATAAAATTGCCATGTATTTAGTGATTTCCATAGGTTTTTCAGCAGTTTCATTTTATGGCTTTAGAGAAAATTATTTAGTTGGAGTGCCGCTATTGTTAGCATTCCTATATTTTATTTACTACAACGAGAAAGAATTATTAATCAAAATGTTGAACCGAAAAAAGAATTAGAATCTAGTTTTTAGGAGCTATTTCCTGCTTTTTGCTGTATCTTTTCTTTTTTAAAGAAAAAAAGAAAAGGATGCCGCTTCAATCAGGGCTAAAAAATCGAAAACAATACAAAAGAACATATACGGACAAGTAGGGACAAGTCGCGACTTGTCCCTACAGCACATAAAAATAAAAAAAATGACAATAAACATCATCAACAAATCACAACATGCCTTACCAAACTATGAAACCATAGCCTCTGCCGGAATGGATTTACGTGCTAACTTAACAGCATCTATAACATTAAAACCATTAGATCGAGCCATCGTAAAAACAGGACTTTTCATAGAACTACCCATAGGTTACGAAGCGCAAGTAAGACCTCGAAGCGGTCTCGCTGCTAAAAACGGAATCACAGTATTGAACGCACCCGGAACAGTAGATGCCGATTATCGTGGTGAAATTGGAGTTATTTTAGTAAATTTATCCAATGAAGATTTTGTTATCCAAAACGGAGAACGCATTGCGCAACTCATCATCGCAAAACACGAACGTGCAGAGTGGATTCAAGTACAAGAGCTGACAGAAACCTCCAGAGGAGAAGGCGGATTTGGTAGTACGGGAGTGAAATAGATTTAATAATTTAAAGATTGAAAAATTTAAAGATTTGCGATAATCTTTAAATTTTTCAATCGTTTAATCTTTCAATAAAAAAACATGAAAATAATTGTCCCAATGGCAGGCCGTGGTTCACGCCTTCGCCCACATACATTAACCATTCCTAAACCTTTAATTCCTATTGCAGGAAAACCGATTGTTCACCGTTTAGTAGAGGATATTGCAGGCGTATTAAATCAAGCGATCGAAGAAGTAGCCTTTATTATTCATGAAAGTTTTGGCAAAAAAGTAGAAGAGGAACTAATTGCTATCGCACAAAAATTAGGCGCCAAAGGCACTATTTATTACCAAAACGAAGCTTTAGGAACCGGTCACGCCATTATGTGTGCCAAAGATTCTTTGAGTGGACCAGCAGTTATCGCTTACGCAGATACGTTGATTCGGGCTGATTTCGATTTGGACCAAAATGCCGACAGCGTGATTTGGGTGAAACAAGTAGATCAGCCGGAAGCTTTTGGTGTTGTAAAACTGAATGAAGCAAATGAAATAGTAGAATTAGTAGAGAAACCGGTAACTTTTGTCTCAGATCTTGCCGTTATCGGAATTTACTATTTTAAAGATGTGGCCGTGCTGAAAAACGAATTACAATTAGTATTAGATAACAATATTATCCACGGTGGCGAATATCAAATAAATGATGGTATCAAACAAATGATGGCTAAAGGCATGAAATTTGTTCCCGGTAAAGTGGACGAATGGATGGATTGTGGCAACAAGAATGTAACCGTGGAAACCAATTCCAGAATGTTAGGATTCTTGCATAATGATGGCGAACATTTAGTGGATTTTGATGTCAAATTAGAGAATTCAACTATAATTCCGCCTTGTTATATCGGTAAAAATGTAATTTTGATAAACGCAACTGTTGGTCCTAATGTATCTTTAGGAGATGGATGCCATGTTTCAAACAGTACGATAAAAAACAGTTTGGTACAAACCCATTCTCATATCAAAAATGCGAATTTAGACAATGCAATGATTGGGAATCACGTTAGTTTTGATGGGAATTTTTCCAGTATTAGCATTGGGGATTATTCGGTATTGGAGTAAAAGGATTCAATTAATGCACTAAGCAATAAGAATAAAACAATGTTGCATTTTTTTACCATATAAGTCATGTAAGTTTAAGTTTCAATTGTGTTGGCCTTATGTAACTTAAACAATCATAAGGTCATTTAAGGTTTAATTCTTATATGACTTATATATCAAATAGTATTTCACTCATTTTTTAGTATGACATTAAATAGGTCCAACTACTTAAATGCTATAATCAAAAATAAAAATATTTAATTTTAAACATACGAGTCTTGCAAGGCTATGTGGCTTCGCTTAAATGAACTATTGGTTTTACTTGAATTAATTCAAAACTTATATGACTTATATGTTTAAACAAGTATGCGACGAAATGTTATTATTTGTAATGTTAAGTGGTATTATATAAAAAAGATTCAGGATTAAAAATACAGCATGAAAAAAAGCGCTTTCATAATTTTATTTCTCGTTTTGCAATGCAATTCGGCTTTGCTGTGGGCACAAACAGAACCTGAGGAAATAAAGCTCGATACGGATCAGTTTCAGGAACTTTTTTATGAATCGTTGTTGCAAAAAGGGATTGAGAACTATGATAAAGCAATTGTAGCTTTGGATAAAGCCAATAAAATTAAACCCAATGATGCCGCCGTATATTATGAGTTAGGGAAGAATTATTTAGCATTAAAAGAGTATAAAAGTGCTTATAATTACTTTGAAAACGCCACTAAAATTGATCCTAAAAACAAGTGGTTCTGGATAGGAATGTATGATGTGAGTTACGAAACTAAAAATTTTACTCAGGGAATTACCGTCATCAATAAGTTGATTGAATTTGATCCCAAGTACAAAGAAGATTTGACCTCACTTTATATGGGGACTAATCAGTATGAGAAAGCTTTGGCACTGATTCAGGAACTTAATGAAACCATCGGAAAAACAGATAGAAGGGAATTATACAAAAGCCAGATTCTGTCTGTAGGAAAATTTCAGAATATGGAGATTACCAATCTGGAAGATCTGATTGCTAAAAACCCACAGGATGAGTTCAATTATATCAGTTTAATTTTTTTGTATTCGAAAAATAATGAAGAGTCAAAAGCGTTTGAAACCGTCAAAAAACTCGAAAAAGCAATCCCAGATTCGGAGTGGGCACAAGTAAGTGTATTCAAAAATTACTTGGATGCTAATGACGCACCAAAAGCCATTAAAGCAATGAATATTGTTTTGGCCAGTGCCAAAATTGATTCGAAAATTAAACACCGAATTCTGAATGAGTTTCTGGTTTTTACCGATAAAAATCCGCAATATTCGGCTGATTTAGAGAAGGCTGTCGGCTATTTTGACAAGGATACTTCCGTTGATGTTGCCAAAGAAATTGGGAAGTTTTTCCATGCTAAAAAACAATGGAACAAAGCAATTATGTATTATGAAAAATCAGCAAATAAGGAATCTGATGATGCCGTCGGAACGAATTTACTTTTGCTTCAAGCGCATACGGAGATGAAACAATTTGATACAGTAGCTAGGAAAGCTTCGGCACTTATGGAGACTTTTCCAACGCAGCCTCAGTTTTATTATTATGCGGGTTTAGCCAACAATCAGCTGCAACAATTTAAAAAGGCGAAGGGTTTTTTAGAAATGGGCATGGATTATGTAGTGGAGAATAAAGAGTTGGAAATCAATTTCAATATTCAACTTGGAGAAGCGTATAATGGTTTGGGAGATTTCAAGAAAAAAGACTCGTTTTTCTCTAAAGCCAATCAATTATTAAAAGAAAAAAAATAATGAAAAAAATTTCAATAGTAGTTCTACTTACTGTTTTTATGATTTCTTGTAAATCTAAAGCCATTGTGGTTGCTGCCAGTAATGAGCCCGTTGCTGAAGCGGGGTATATGTCAGCCAAAAAAATAATAGAAAATCATTATAACAATAAAAATGAATTTTCTACATTATACATTAAGTCAAGCGCGCGTTATGCGGATGACAAGCAGACCCAAAACGTTACCGCAGAAATTAAAATCAAGAAAGACGAACAAATTTTAGTAAGCATTCGTTTTCTTGGAATTACAATGGCAAAAGCATTGATTACGCCTTCCACGGTGAGCTATTACGAAAAAATCAACGGAAACTATTTTGAAGGGGATTTCAGCAGTTTAAGCCAGTGGCTAGGAACGGATTTGGATTATAATAAAATCCAGAACATGTTATTAGGTCAGGCTATTGATGATTTGACTAAAGGAAAATATCTAGAAACATTATTGGAACAAACCTATCGATTAGATGATACATCGAACAAAAACACAAAAAAATCATTCTTTTTAGATGCCGATAAATTTTTAGTTCAAAAGCAAGAAATTACACAAACTGCCGAAGAGCGAACGATCAAAGTTACATACACAGACAACAAAGTATACAACGAGACAACATTGCCTACAAGTGTTTTAATTAATACGTTTCAGAAGAAAGGAACTACCGAAATCAGTTTAGATTACAATACGGTAACTTTCAATGAAGAACTTTCTTTTCCTTATAGTGTTCCAAATGGGTACAAAAGAATTATAATTAAGTAAATTAGCAAAAATATTTTTCCGATATGCCAAAATTTCTCCTAAGCCTAATTTTAATTTGTACCACTTCATTACTATGGAGTCAGGAATCCCAACAAGAAAAATTAGAAGAACGTAAAGCTCAAATTCAAAAAGAAATTCGAGAAAATGAAAGATTACTGCAGAATGTAAAGAAAAAAGAGAAATCCGCTCTCAATGTGGTGATTATTCAAAGTACTAAAATAAGGCTTAAAGAAAAATTAATAAATACCACTGAAAAGCAAACCAAGTTGCTTAACAACGATATGTACATTAATCAGGTTCAGATCAATAAATTAAAAAAAGAATTGGGGGAACTGAAGGAGGATTATGCCGAAATGATTTTAAAATCATATAAAAGCCGTTCGTCAGAAAGTAGAGCGATGTTTTTATTGTCTTCTGAAAATTTTTTACAGGCATACAAAAGAGCGCAGTACATGAAGCAGTACACCAGTTATAGAAAAGCACAGGGCGAGGAAATTAAATCTAAGTCGACCAAGTTATTGGACTATAATGATAAATTAAACATTCAAAAAAAGGAAAAACAAAAACTGATTGCCGAAAACGAAAAGGAACGATTGGCTCTGGAAAAGGAAAAGAAAGAACAGCAAAAGGTAGTAAATTTTATCAAAAAAGATAAAAATATGATTGCCAAAGAGCTTAAGAAAAGACAACAAGAGTACAAATCAATTGACAGACAAATCAATAAATTAATTCGGGAAGCCATTGCGGCAGCCAATAGGAAAGCCGCCTTAGAAAAAGCGAAAGCCAATCCAAGTGCTCCGGTTTCCAGAGGTGCAGTGTCATCCTCTAAAATTGAGTTAACTCCCGAAGCTAAAATAGTTGCTGATAATTTTAGAGCGAATAGAGGAAGATTGCCGTATCCTGTTGAAAAAGGATATATATCATTAGGATATGGAAACCAAACCCATCCTTTGTTCAATACAATTACGGTTCACAACAGCGGTGTAGAAATCACTACGGACAATGGCGCAAGTGCCAGAGCTGTTTTTGGAGGAGAAGTAACCAGTGTCATCGTTTTGTCACCAGTAAACAAAGCCGTAATGATACAGCACGGAGATTTCTTTACGGTCTATCAAAATTTAAGCTCAGTGTCAGTCAATAAAGGAGATAAAGTGAGTATAAAGCAAAGTCTTGGAAAAGTAAGAACGAATGGCGAGACCGGAAAAACGATAATTAAATTTTTAATCCTACAAAATACAACCTATAATAATCCTTCAAGCTGGTTGTCCCCAAGATAGAAAATAGTTGTCTGATAAAAAAAGCACTATCAATTCAATCGAATTGATAGTGCTTTTTTTAGTTAAGGAATTCTTTAGTATTAATGGATAAAAGGTCTGTTGACGAAACCTTTTTGACGGTTGTGCTCCATTGCTGTAGTGTTAGTATAGATAGCTGTTTGATTTTTGAATAAATTAACGAATTTAGAACCTTTTAATGGGTTATTCTGCTTTATTAAAAGAAGAATGTACAGCTTTCATCATTCCTTCAGTAGACCAGGTTCCGGAAACTATAATACGTCTGATAGTGTACAATGGATCTGCAGGATCTCTTTTGGTTGATAAAATATAAGCCATTTCATAACCACTTTTCTTAATTTCAGGAATAGCTGCAGTATTCCATAATCCAAACGGATAGGCAAAATCCGTCACCGGTTTTCCTATGATTTCTTCTAATTTTGCTTTTGGTTTTACCAATTGTAAATTCCAGTCGTCGCCCATATATTTTGTAACCATGTGGTGATCCCAAGTATGCGCGCCTACCACATGTCCGTCATCAGATAAGCTTTTAATTTGCTTTTTGCTCATATATCCGGGACGATTAATTGAGACAGTCATAATATAAAACACGCCTTTGAAACCCTGTTTTTTCATTTCGGCTGCGCCAATGCTAAATTGTTCTTCTCTGGTATCATCAAAAGTAATCATGATTGGCTTTTCCGGTAAGGGACCATCAAATACTAAATAATCATAGAGTTGTTGTGGCAAAACGGTTTTATATCCTGCATCGGCTAAGGCTTTCATTTGTGCTGCAAAAGCATCAGGTTTTACGGTGTACACTTTCATGTTTCCGCTCGCACTGGCACTAAAATCTCGGATATTATGATAACATAAAACGGGTACTTCTTTTTTTGAAAGAATAGTCGCAGCATCAGCCGCTACTTTTTTTGGTGCAATAATTTTTGCAGGAACAGTTATAAGCGGGATTTCCGGTATTATTTTACGAGGTTCTGATTGGCATCCAACTACTAAAAAAAACCCAACAGAAAGGGAATAAAGAATATTCTTCATAAATCAATTGGTAAATTATTGGTACTGAATGTAAATTGGTTTTGGAGTAAATTTTACTAATTCCTCTGGGCTGTACATCTTCCAATCGTTTTTATTGTCATTTTTATAAAATAATTTAAAACCAGTGAATTGTACCGGTTCTCTATAAATATAACTCATATACGTGGACTTTTTTAGAATTTTACTTCCAAAACCATCCATGTCCATAACGATTTGAACTTCAGGAACGGTCTTGATTTCTTTATAGTTTTTTACCATGCCCTGAGTAAAACGGTGTATTACAAGCACTTTTGGAGTCAGTTTATTTTTGCGCACAATATTTGCCAATATGTCAATGGCATCGTTAATATCAGCGGCAGTGAAATGCCCGATTTTTGAACCTGGGCGCTCTCCATTTTTCATAGAAAACTCCGGATCAATTCCAAGGTGTACATTAGGCATTGAAAGGTATTGTTCCAGTTCTGCCACTTCTGCCTTAACGGTGCTGTGTCCCACCTGAATGTCTAGAAATACCAGCGCATTTATAGGTTTTGCCCAACTTATAATAGTGTCTATTTGCTTAAATGGCATACGCATGCGGTGCATATTATTTTTTCCCGGAGCGCCTTGAGCGGTAACGGCAATATAATGCAAAGCCGGAATTGCTTTTACAGTAGAATCAGCAGCTTGCCACTTGGCCACTTCACCTTGTAATTTTGCCAACATTTCTTTTCGGGGAATTTCACCTAATATTCCCATTCTGGTGGAATATAAGTTGCCGTAATAAGCAATGATTCTATTGTAGGGTAAGAGTGCGCCCGGTAAAGGATAAGGGGCTTTTACAGGCCATCTGCCCGAGGTGTCATTGTTGCTTAAGGCAATCATTCTGGTATTAAAATCAAGCGTGTCGATGGTAAGGGATATTTTCTTTTCTATCGAATCTACTTTTACGGTGGCCGGTTTTTCTGTTTCACTTTCATTATCAGCGGCTTTATTCCGATTACAGGCTAGCGTACTTAACAATAATACGGGAAGTGTGATATATGCAATTGTTGATTTTTTCATAGGTAGCTACTACTTTTTATTTAAAATGAAGGTCCAAGTTTAAAGATAATTTAATTCTGGGATTAATCACAAAGATATGATTTTTAAAGAACGTCATTTTGGTTAAACTAGTGTTTTTAAAATGGTGTTTTTTATATAATTTCCGTTTAAACTAGACTTTTGTGTAATTTTACAATAATCTTTAATCGAATTCAAAACAATATGAAACAGAATGTAAATTGCAACTTAATAATTGTGGGGAGCATTTTTATTTAATCCATATTTTATTTAAAAGGGTTTTTTGGAACAAAAAGAAAATACTAACTTTATAAACGTTTTCATTCCCTTAAACACAACAAAAATTGTTCAAAAACAGCCTTTCCTTTCTTCTTTTTTTATGTAGTGTTTTCACTGTTTTTGGACAAATAAAAAAAGATACCATAGCCCTTTCAGAAATCACTTTGAAGGGTTCGCCAATTAAAAATGCACCTCAAAACACTGCTTCTTCCGTTTCAGTGATTACTACTGCCGACATCAATAAAAGTGATGGCATTATACTGACCCCTGTACTAAACAAAATTCCCGGGGTTACCATGCAACAAGGTGCGTTGAACACCAACAGGATTACGATTCGTGGCATTGGCGCCAGATCTCAATACGGAACCAATAAAATAAAAGCCTATTTTGATGGTATACCATTGAGTTCCGGTGATGGTGAAACCACTATTGACGATATTGATTTAGCGTCAATCGAAAAAATAGAAATCATAAAAGGACCAAATTCTACGAGTTTTGGATCCGGTTTGGGTGGCGTGATTCAGTTGTTTTCAAGAGAAACTCCATTATTGGAATCGTTTGGAAAATCAACAGTTACTTTTGGGAGTTTTGGGTTGCTACAAAACCGACTCTCGGCAGGATACAGCGATTCCAAAACGAATGTATTTGCGAGTTTTACGGATTTACAAAGTGAGGGATTCAGGGAAAATAGTTCCTATGACAGAAAATCATTTAACCTGCATGCCAAACAAAAAATTAATTCAAAGGGTAGTTTTTCCTTTTTGGGAACATTCACCCGATTGAAAGCTTTTATTCCAAGTTCTATTAATGAGACGGATTTAAAAAATAATCCAGAGAAAGCAGCCGCTACATGGGCAGCCGCACAAGGTTTTGAGTCGTATGATAAATTCATGCTGGGTTTAGGATACGACCATCAATTTTCTGAAAAATGGTCGCTGCAAACCAGTATTTTTTCTAATTTTAAAGATGCTTACGAACCCAGACCTTTTGACATTTTGGACGAAAAAACAAGTTCGCTAGGCCTTCGTTCGAATGTGAATTACAAAGACCAATTGTTTTCTTTGCCCTTTGAACTGAGTTTTGGCACCGAATTATTGACGGAAAAATACGCGTATTCCCTTTTTAAAAATTTGTACAAATCGCAACCTGGTCAAGGTAGTTTAAAAGGCGACGAATTCAGCTCCATCGAACAAAACCGGAACTACAGCAACTACTTTTTACAAATGGAATTTTGGATTTCAGAAAAACTGCATCTGGAAACCGGAGTAGCATTTAACACAACCAAATATTCGTTAGAAGATATTTTCGAAAATAATTCTGGGGCTCAAAAAATGCCCTTTACTTTTGGAAATGTGTGGTCACCAAGAATTGGTTTCTCGTATAAAGTAAGCAAAGGAAAAAATATATTTACATCGGTGAGTAAAGGATTTTCGGTGCCATCAGTTGCTGAAACACTGACTCCAGAAGGGCAAATAAACACCGATTTGAAACCAGAAGTGGGGTGGAATTATGAATTGGGTTTCAAAGGAAACTGGCTTGAAAATAAAATATACACCGAAGTAACGTTTTATAGCACACAAATTGAAAATTTATTAGTGGCACGACGCACCGCCAATGATCAATTTGTTGGGATTAATGCAGGAAGCAGTTCACATTCAGGATTAGAATTCTTGGTTAATTACAAACTTTTCGAACTTACCCAATTTCAAATGACTTCTTATTTTTCAGGTGCGGTGAATACCTTTAAATTCAAAGAATTCTTGGATGGTGATGCTGATTATTCGGGAAATCAATTGACGGGCGTTCCTGAAAAGCAATTTAATTTTGGAGTAGATTTAACCACAAAAAATGGATTTGGTGTCAACACTTCTTTCCGAACGATGAGTAAAATTCCGTTAAATGATTCCAATACAAAATACAGTGAGCGGTATTCGTTGCTTGATATTAAAACGACCTATGTTTTCACGATTCTTAAAATCCTGAAAACAGAGCTGAATGCTGGAATCAATAACGCTTTGGATACTAAATATGCGGCTAATATTTTGCCAAACGCAGTTGGTTTTGGCACTGCTGCGCCACGTTATTTTTATCCAGGAAATCCCGTCAATTTTTACGGTGGTTTTTCGGTAGCGTTTCTTTTTTAGATAGGAATCCTAAGCCGATATTTTATTTTTTAATGCCCGCGACTTCTTTCTCGGTAACGATTTTGGTTTGTTTATTACTCCAGGAAGTCATAATGTAATTCATCACATCAGCCACTTCCTGATCCGTAAGTCCCATGGCCGGCATGCTGCTATTGTACTTGATTTTATTGACAATAATTTCGCCACTTTGTCCAAATTTTACGGCAGCGATACTTTGATTTCTCTTAGTTTTCAACCAGTCCGAACCGTCTAGAGGCGGGAAGTTCTTACCATCTCCTTTTCCATTTGCGCCATGGCATTGCATGCAAAAATCTGCATAAATTTCTTTTCCGGGTGACTGAAGTTTTGCAGCAACTTCGGTTTCAGTATTCAAGTCAATATAGTTGTCTGCGGAAAATGGATTTGCAAAAGAGAAGCCTCCCAATACAAACACTCCAAATCCTAAAAATAATTTCGTTATCAACATCGTTTAATTTGGTATAATTTTAATAATTCCTTTTCCTTCCACGCCCATATAAATATAGCCATCCGGACCTTGTGCCACATTACGCACGCGACCAATTCCGGTTGCAATTTTTTGTCTGCCGATCACTTCGTTTCCTTTTAACTTTAGCAATTCAAGATATTGGAATTTCAAAGAGCCCACCAATAAATGTCCTTTCCAGTCTGGATATTTGTCGCTGGTGACAAAAGCCATTCCGCTTGGAGCGATGGACGGCAACCAATAATAAATAGGTTTTTGGATGCCTGGTTTTTCGTTTTCTTTACTAATGGTGGTTCCGTCATAATCGATACCATAAGTCACCACAGGCCATCCATAATTGGTTCCTTTTTTTATGATATTGATTTCATCTCCACCTTGTGGACCATGTTCATGTTCCCAAATGGCGCCTGTTACTGGGTTTTTTGCCATTCCTTGCGGATTGCGATTTCCATAAGTGTAAATTGCTTCTTTGGCTCCGGTTTGACCTACAAATGGATTGTCTTTAGGGATGCTTCCATCATCATTTAGTCGGTATATTTTTCCGCCATCACGCTTAATGTCTTGCGGATTGACAAAATGTTCGCCCCGCTCTCCGATGGAGAAATACAAATAACCGTCGTTGTCAAATAGAATTCGGGAACCAAAATGTTGTCCTTTTGTAGTGTTTGGAGTGGCTTTGTAAAGTGATTCGATTTGTGTCAGCGCTCCGTCCAATAATTTGGCTCGAATGAGTTTTGTGTGACCGCCAGTACCTTCCCCTTCATCGGAAGCGAAGGTCATATAAATCCAACCATTTTTAGCATAATCAGGGTGTAAAGCGATGTCTAATAACCCACCTTGTCCACGTGCGTATACTTTTGGAACATTTTTGATTTCTGTTTTTGTTCCGTTTTTGATATGGTATAAAACACCACTTTTTTCGGTAACTAACATGCTGCCGTCTGGCAACCAAGTCATCCCCCACGGAACAACAATATCTGCAACCACGGTTTCAAGCGTATAGTTTTTTACCTCGTCTTTGATAGGAATATCTTCAGATTTTACCTGAGCGTTACAACTTAAAGAAAGAAAGGATATAATTGAAAGTGAAACTAATTTAATTTTTTTCATGAGTATCATTTTTGGTCTTTTTAAAAAAGAAATCTTTTAAAGATAGTAAAAGAGGATTTAAAAAGGCAAATAAGTATTTGATTTTGCTTAGAATTAACAAAAGGAAGCTATTGAATTCCTTTTTTAAAGCTATGATTTAAATTTAGAATTGGACAAAAACCCCATCTAAAAATCAGGTGGTTAAATTTAATCTTTTTGAAAAAAAATTATTTCTTAGCGCTGTATTTTGCAGTTCTGGCGTTGTTGATTACCCCTTTCCAGTTCAATCCAAAACCAAAATCATTCACATTACCAGATGCATCTGTGTATGGAATCATGTCAAGAGGAACGTCTTCTAATTGTTTTTCAACGGTTGTCATATTCAATGGCATTTACAAAGGCAATAATCCGGAAGGTTCTGTTTTACCCGAAACAATATCCAATAAAGCTTCCATTTGAACACCAAATTCTCCCACGATGGCATCTACTTCTTTTTTAAATTCCCCAAAAACCATTGGATTAGAAATATTCACAGATACTAATACCGGCTTTCCTTTCATGGCGCTTTTAGTTTCCGTAATGGTATTATCCTTTTTTAGGCGCTTTGTATAATGGAACGGCAGAGCAGGCTTCACCATACATGATACTTCGTGCAAAAGGGTACAAGTAATGCGCGGCCAATACATAAGCCCGCATCGGAACCGGTTTTCTGGAGCATCCTTTTATAATAATAGGCTTGTTTTCATACGCTGAGTAGTCAATTTTAGGCAGTAATTCTTCATACAAGGATGCGTCTAAATCTTCCAAGGTTCCATTGATAATTTTCTTTGCAAACGGCGCCAATTGAATGGCAACCAAAATCGAAGCCCAGGCAGGAACAATAGCATCAGTGCTGCAGTGAATTGCCACATAGTGATCTTGATATTGTGACCAATCGTGATTTTTCAGTTCCTCTCTAAAGTCTTTTTCTTTCAATAAAAATCCTTCTAAAAGCCATTTTGAAATATCGATTTGCGTACGAATCCCTTTTGGATAATAGTCTTCAAGATCGAAAACTTCCAAAACACTATTCGCAACTTTATTTATTATTTCCATTTTAAAAATCATAAAGTCGAATATCGAAAGCCATAAGGTCAATTACTTAGAGACTTTATGACTTTCGACATTAGGACTAATTTAAAGCATTCCCAATTCTAATTTAGCTTCTTCGCTCATTAAATCTTTGCTCCAAGGCGGATCAAAAGTAATTTCTACTTCAGCGTCTTTTACATGTTCGATCGATTTCACTTTTTCTTCCACTTCTCTTGGTAAGCTTTCTGCAACGGGGCAGTTGGGCGAAGTAAGGGTCATCAGGATTTTTACTTCATAATCCGTATTGACCATCACGTCATAAATTAATCCTAATTCGTAAATGTCTACAGGAATCTCCGGATCGTAAATAGTCTTTAATATTTTTACGATCGATTCTCCTAATTCAGTTGTGTCTATTTCTTGTGTCATAATTTTGTCTATTTTTTAAACACATAAGTCATATAAGTTTCTCTTTTTAAAGAAGATATAAGTATGTGTACGTTTTTATTTTAGTTTTTAATATTTTTAAAACATATAAGTCATGTAAGTTTCTTTGTTCAAAGTAAAACATTCATCTAAATTTGCTTATATGACTTATATGTTTAATTTTTTTTAGTCTCCAAGCCGCCTATATAATTCATTCACCATTGTTTTTTGACCTTCGTAGAAAATATTTTTCACGTTAAAGTTAATCAACAAACCAATTGGCGCATTTAATAAATTCATGTAAGTAAGTAATTGTGCTTCATAAATTGGGTTTATTTCACTTACCGATTTTAATTCAACAACAAGAGCATTTTCAATAAATAAATCACATCGTAATTTAGATTCTAACTCATATCCTTTATATTTTAAAGGGACCAGTAATTCAGAAGAATAATTTATTTTCCGTAATTCTAATTCTTTTTTTAGGCATTGATGATAAACACATTCCAATAAACCCGGACCTATACTTTTATGAACTTCAATCGCTGCTCCATTAACCTGATACACTAAATCTTTGAGATAACTCCTCGTTATGTTTACAGCCATCAGCTTACGTTGGTAAAGTTAGTGTATGTTAATTTGAATTAAAAAAATTGATATGACTTATATGTTTGAAATCAATTCTGTGCATTGAATGCCAAAGCATACATTTTTATATTTTTTATCATAGATACCAATCCGTTGGCTCGAGTTGGCGACAAGTGTTCTTTCAAACCTATTTCGTCAATAAAATGTAGATCTGCTTCCAGAATATCAGATGCTTTTTGATTGGAAAAAGTACGAATTAATATCGCAATAATTCCTTTTGTCAAAATGGCATCACTGTCAGCAGTGAAAATAATTTTATCATCCGTTTGCTCTCCTTGCAACCACACTTTGGACTGGCAGCCTTTGATAATATTGTTCTCTGTCTTGAATTCTTCTTTGATTAAAGGAAGCTTTCTTCCTAATTCGATGATGTATTCATAACGCTCCATCCAGTCGTCAAACATGGAGAACTCATCAACAATTTCATCTTGTATTTCTTTAATTTTCATATTCTGCTGAATTTATTTCAGTATTATTCTTTAGCTAATGAAGTTATCGTATTCACAAACTTCTTAATTTCTTTTGGTGGAAAACCGTGATCAAAACTAGTGGTTTCATAGGCTTTCTCCTTAAGGGTAATTTTCAGTTTGGCTATAGCGGCACCGTCATGAAAACGTTTTTCGCTGGGCGCTTTGAGCTTAGACAAACTATCCAATTTCACTGTTTTAAAACAATCTACTAACTCTTTCCAGTCGGCATCCGATACTTTTTTGGGTATTGGTTTGTCATTTCCATCTCTGTCTTTTGAAACTGTCAGTATCTGATTTTTCACCGTTATTTTTTGATAAAAACCTCTGGTGTTGGCCGTGTATTCAATAACAGTAGTTTCCATATCTTGTGCTTTGGCACTATTGCAACCGTTGCCCATAAAAATAGTCAGGAATATAATAGATAGTATTTTCATATGTAGATAATATTTGTTTTTTATAGGAATATGGTATCGCCAGATCTTCATTGGTGTTTGAGACAGCTTCTGTCATGGCGATTTCATATGAAGATAATTTTAAATTTTAGGACAGCATGACTTTTGCTTTTTTAATAGCTTCAACCATAACATCAATTTCTTCGGTGGTATTATAAAAAGCAAATGATGCTCGTATCGTACCTGGAATCTTAAAGAAATCCATGATGGGTTGCGCACAATGATGGCCTGTTCGTACGGCTATTCCTAGCTTGTCAATTATAGTGCCAATATCGTACGGATGAATGCCTTCAATATTAAAGGATATTACGGAAGTCTTTGCTGCTGCGGTGCCAAAAATTTTCAACCCTTCAATTTCCAATAACCGTTTGGTTCCATATTCCAATAATTCTAATTCCTGTTGTTGAATGTTGTCAAAACCCACTTCGTTCATATAATCAACCGCAGTTCCCAGAACAATTCCTCCGGCAATATTTGGTGTTCCGGCCTCAAATTTATGGGGCAATTCCGCATAAGTAGTTTTTTCGAAAGTTACTTCTTTGATCATTTCGCCTCCGCCTTGATACGGGGGTAATTTATTCAACCACGCTTCTTTTCCGTATAAAATTCCGACGCCTGTTGGACCACATATTTTATGTCCTGAAAAAACATAAAAATCACAATTTAATTCTTGTACATCTGGTTTCAGGTGTGGAACGGCTTGTGCGCCATCAATCAAAATTGCGGCTCCTGCCTCATGTGCTTTGTCAATCATGTATTTGATAGGATTGACAGTTCCAAGAGCATTCGAAATATGATTTACTGTTACAATCTTCGTTTTGTCCGAAAGTAATTTGTCATATTCGGACATGATCAGTTCGCCATCCAGATTCATTGGAATGACCCGCAAAATTGCTCCGGTTTTCTCACACAACATTTGCCAAGGCACAATATTGCTGTGGTGTTCCATTGCCGAAACTAAAATTTCATCACCGGGTTTCAAAATCGAAGCAAATCCATTGGCCACTAAATTAATTCCATGAGTAGTCCCCGAAGTAAAAAGCACTTCATGGGGAAATTTTGCATTGATGTGATTTTGTAATTTACCGCGTGAAATTTCATATGCATCGGTGGCCAGTTGGCTCAGCGTATGAACACCACGATGAATATTAGCATTGATTTCCTGGTAGTATTTAGAGATCGCATCAATCACAACTTGTGGCTTTTGCGAAGTGGCTCCGTTGTCAAAATAAACCAATGCTTTCCCGTTTACTTTCTGAGAAAGAATAGGGAAGTCGGCTCTAATTTTATTTACATCTAACATTTTATCTGCTTGTTTTTATTGTTTTTATTGGTAAGATAGAACGCCAATAGTCAACAATTTTTTCGACAATCCAATTTAGTATTGGTCTTTTCTTATTTAGAATTTTTCTACATACAAAAGTAGTGAAATTGGAATTAATTTATAGCAAACACTTGTTAATAATACCTCATTTTCTCAATCCGATACTGTTTCAATAATGTGCTTCTTTTTTATTAAATTGCTTCAAATTAAGCCTCTATGAAAAAAGTATTCAAGTTCGTTGGTTTTGCCTCTTTTATCGGAATCTTTTATGTTGGTTTAATAACCTATCCAAAATTGGATTTAATTTCTGGCTTTTCAGCCAAAAGTGTAGCCTCGGGACATTTTATTGATAATCGTTCGCAGAAAATGATAGAAAAAGGCGACAATGACATCGATATGATTGACTTAGCCAAAAACAAAATAGAAGCTACCGGAAAATTTGCGATTGCTTCGGTTTATGGTTTGAAAGAACGAAAAGCGATTTATCGTGAAGGCTTGGGGGCCACTTTAATCAACGATGATTTTGATGTTTCAAAGCCGTATTTGGTTCCTAAAAGAACGAGATTGAATATTAATATGCCTTTTCCATACGGGAATAACGAGCCAAAAGACACTATTTTTTCAGATGTTGATTACACTAAATTAAATGCAGCTGTTGCCAATGCTTTTGATGAAAAAGAGGCAATCAAAAAAAGAACCCGTTCCCTTTTAGTGATTTATAAAGATAAAATTATTGCCGAAAAATACGATAGCGGTTTTGATAAAAACAGTAAAATATTGGGTTGGTCGATGACAAAAAGTATTACCAGCGCCATGTTTGGAATTTTGGAAAAACAAGGCAAATACGATATTTACAAACCTGCTCCAATTCCAGAATGGAAAAATGATCATCGAAAAGGTATTACTACCAATGATTTATTGCACATGAATTCCGGTTTAGAATGGGAGGAGCAATACGATAAAATTTCTGATGCCACCAAAATGCTTTTCCAAGCTGAAGACATGACTCTTGTACAACGAAAAAAATCAATGGTATTCCGGACGAATACGCATTGGAATTATTCTTCGGGGACCACGAATTTGCTTTCGGGAATTTTACGGAAGCAGTTCAAAACGCATCAGGAATATTTAGACTTCTGGTACAGTGCCTTGATAGATAAAATAGGAATGTACTCGATGGTAATCGAAACGGATATGGCAGGAAATTATGTGGGTTCATCTTACGGTTGGGCTACCACACGTGATTGGTCTAAATTCGGGTTGTTGTATTTGCATAAAGGCAACTGGAATGGTGAACAAATTTTCAACGAAAGTTGGGCAAAATACACCGCAACTCCTACAAACACTTCAAATAGAAGATATGGTGGACACTTTTGGCTCAATGCCGGCGGACACTTCCCTGATGTTCCCAGAGATATGTATTACTGCAGCGGTTTTCAAGGTCAGATGGTAGCGATTATTCCATCACTGGATTTAGTGATTGTACGAATGGGTTTGAAGGAAAATCCTAATTTTGATTTTAATGGAATGTTGCGTGGGATTGTGGAGAGTGTGAAAAAATGATTGGATAAAAAACCCTGTTAGAGTTTTAAACTCTGACAGGGTTACTATTATAACTTCTTTTTAGTGTTGATTACAAATCGAATCCCATTTTTACACCTAATTTAGTTGCAATAATCGTAGTAATTCGTTTTTTGAGTTCCGGTATTTTAATGCTTTCAATAACTGCATTGGAGAAGGCATACATTAATAACGCTTTGGCTTCTTTTTTAGGAATTCCACGCGCTTGCATGTAGAACATTGCGGTTTCATCCAATTGTCCAATAGTACAGCCATGAGAACATTTTACATCATCAGCAAAAATTTCTAGTTGCGGTTTGGCGTTGATTGTTGCTTTATCACTCAAGAGTATATTATTGCTTTTCTGAAAGGCATTGGTTTTCTGGGCTTCTCTTTCTACAAAAATCTTTCCGTTGAAAACGCCTGTCGAGCGATCAGAATAGATTCCTTTATAATCTTGATGACTTTCGCAATTAGGAGTAGAGTGCTGCACTAGAGTGTAATGATCTACGTGTTGTTTCTCCCCAATTATTGTTATTCCGTTAAGATAACTTACGATTCTTTCTCCAAAATGATAAAAGTTCAAGTTGTTTCTGGTGAGGTTTCCGCCAAAACAAAACGTATTAACGGATACACTGCTTTCTTGTTTTTGAGAAACGTAGGTATTGTCAATGAGATTGGCTTCAAGCGTATCGTTTTGAATTTTATAATAATCAACGATGGCGCGTTTTTGAGCAAAAATCTCAGTCACAGAATTCGTTAATACGGGATTTTCGGTTAAGCTTTGATGCCGTTCAATAATTTGTACATGGGAATTCTCCCCTACAATAATCAAATTTCTAGGTTGAACCATTAGTGCTGCTTCATTCCCTGTAGAGAAATACATGATTTCAATAGGCTTGTCAGCTACTTTACTTTTTGGGATATTGATATACGCTCCTTCATTGGCGAAAGCCGTATTCAATGATGTTAGACTTTCCTCTTTGCTGGCAATTTGATTAAAATAAGTATCAATAACCATTTTGTATTTTGGTTTGGTCAATGCCGATGACATTAAGCAAACATCAATCCCTTCGTGTGTGGTTGACGATAAATTAGAACTGAAAACTCCGTCGATAAATACTACTTTGTAGGTGTCTATTTCGTGTAAGAAATATTTTTTTACATGGTTGAATTCAACTGCATTTTCCTGTTTTGAAAAAACGGTAAAGTCATTTTTCAGGATGGCGTTTAGCGATGTGTATTTCCAAGACTCCTCTTTTTTTGTTGGGAAACCTTTATTTTCGAAGTTTTTTATGGCAGCAGTTCTCACGTCATGAAGTTCAGAATGTACATCAATGCGTTCTTCGAAAGCCATAAAAGACGATAGTAATTTTTCTTTTAATTCCATTTTTATTTAAGTCTTAAAGTCGAAAGTCAAATGTCTTAAAGTCGGTATAAGCATAAAATAGCTGATTCAACTATTTTAGACTTTCGACTTTCGATTTTTAAACTTTACGACTAGATTCTAGGTATTTAATAAAACCACTTAACAATTTTGATATTTCTGTTACTGATTCTAAAAGTTTTTCAAATTCTTCTTTAGTAATATAATCTAAATCAAATGCTAAATATAATTGAGAACGAACTTCTCCAGCGGAAGCTTTTGCAACATATAAAAAGTAAATAAACTCTTTGTCTGTATTTCTCTCAAAGCCTTCAGCGATATTTGATGATATAGAAATTGATGCTCGCCTAATTTGTCTAGTGAAATCAAAGTCTTTCTTGAAATTTGTGTTTTCGGTAACTAGGTAAACTTTTTTGTTAAAAACTCTTGCTTTTTGCCAAGAATTAATTTCTTCGAAAGAATTAAATTTTCCCATTACTTTTTTCTTTTGACTTTATGACCTTCGACTTTAGACTATTTTAATTTTAAGCTTCTTGTTCTTGTTTAATCCAGTCGTATCCTTTTTCTTCCAGTTCGTGTGCCAGTTCTTTTCCACCAGATTTTACAATTTTTCCATTGTACAATACGTGAACAAAATCAGGAACGATATAGTCTAACAATCTTTGGTAGTGTGTGATCACTACAATTGCATTTTTGTCGCTTTTTAGTTTGTTTACCCCATTTGCAACAATACGCAAGGCATCAATATCAAGTCCAGAATCAGTTTCATCAAGAATAGCCAATTTTGGTTCTAGCATTGCCATTTGGAAAATTTCATTCCGTTTTTTTTCTCCACCAGAAAAACCTTCGTTTAAAGAGCGAGATAAAAATTTACGGTCAATTTCTAATAATTCTGATTTCTCCCGAATCACTTTTAGCATTTCATTAGAAGGCATTTCTTCTAATCCTTTAGCTTTACGGGTTTCGTTGATTGCTGTTCTCATGAAGTTGGTAACTGAAACTCCTGGAATTTCCACTGGATATTGGAACGAAAGAAAAACGCCTTTGTGCGCTCTTTCTTCTGGTGCCAATTCCGAAAGGTCTTCTCCGTCTAAAGTGATTTCGCCTTCGGTTACTTCGTAGTTTTCGTTTCCTGCAATGATGGAGGCTAACGTACTTTTTCCGGCACCGTTTGGTCCCATTATCGCGTGAATTTCTCCCGCTTTTACTTCAAGGTTGATTCCTTTTAATATTTCTTTGTCCCCAATGGAGGCGTGTAAATTTTTTATACTTAACATTTGTTTCTTTGTTTATTCGTAATGACCTTTTAGTGATAAAATGTCTAATATTTCAATTGTATTTTTTCGGTAACTTTATATATAATGCGATGTTCTTGATTTATTCTTCTTGACCATTTTCCAGAAAGCTGGTATTTTAATTGTTCAGGCTTTCCAATTCCTTCAAAAGCATGTAGTTGAATGTCTTCTATTAAATCTATAATTTTATTTAAAATATTTTTATTTCCAGATTTAATCCAAAAATCTAAATCTTTTCTAGCTTTAGTCGTAAATACTATTTGCATAAAGCACGTATTTCTTCCATCGTCATTTTTATCCCTTTCCCGTTTTTAATACTTTGTTCTGCTTCCAAAATTTCTTTTACAAACTCAGGGTTATATGGATTTTCTTCTTTTACAATTTCAAATCCAAGTGATTTCGCCAACGATTTTAACAATGGAAAATCTTTTTTCTTTACATTTTTTAAAATTATATCCATAATATTTAGATTTAAAAAATTACCCTACAGAACCTTCTAACGAAATTTCTAATAATTTTTGTGCTTCTACGGCGAATTCCATTGGTAACTTATTCAATACATCTTTACTGAAACCGTTTACGATTAAAGCAATAGCTTTTTCGGTTGGAATTCCACGTTGGTTGCAATAGAAAACTTGGTCTTCGCCAATTTTACTTGTCGTAGCCTCATGTTCGATTTTTGCCGATGGATTTTTGCTTTCGATATAAGGAAAGGTATGCGCGCCACAATTGTTTCCCATTAATAAGGAATCACATTGTGAAAAGTTTCTAGCGTTCTCTGCGTTTGCTGAAATGCGCACCAAACCTCTGTAACTATTTTGTGATCTTCCGGCAGAAATCCCTTTAGATATAATAGTAGATTTAGTGTTTTTACCTAGATGCACCATCTTAGTTCCTGTATCGGCTTGTTGGAAATTATTGGTCACCGCAATCGAATAAAATTCGCCGGTTGAATTGTCTCCTTTTAAAATAACCGAAGGATATTTCCATGTTATTGCAGAGCCGGTCTCCACTTGTGTCCAGGAAATTTTTGCGTTTTTCTCGCAAATTCCTCTTTTGGTTACAAAGTTGAAAACGCCGCCTTTTCCTTCTTTGTTTCCCGGATACCAGTTTTGTACGGTTGAATATTTTATTTCGGCATCGTCCAAAGCGATTAATTCTACTACCGCGGCGTGCAATTGATTTTCATCACGACTTGGAGCGGTACAACCTTCTAAATACGAAACATAACTACCTTCATCGGCAACTAACAAGGTTCTTTCGAATTGCCCAGTTCCAGCCTGATTGATTCTAAAATAAGTAGATAGTTCCATTGGACAACGAATGCCTTTTGGAATATAACAGAAAGATCCGTCAGAGAAAACTGCCGAATTCAGCGCCGCATAAAAGTTGTCTTTTTGCGGTACAACTGTCCCTAAATATTTACGAACTAATTCGGGATGTTCTTTGATGGCTTCAGAAATACTCATGAAGATAATTCCTTTTTCGCCTAATGTTTTTTTGAAAGTCGTTGCTACTGAAACGGAATCCACAACGATATCCATAGCTACATTATTCATCATCTTTTGCTCATCGACAGAGATGCCTAACTTTTTGTACATTTCTAAAAGTTCCGGATCTACATCATCCAATGTTTTATTTGGATCTACCGCTTTTGGAGCTGAATAATAGGAAATAGCCTGAAAATCAGGTTTGGTATAATGCACATTTGCCCATTCTGGCTCTGTCATTTGCTCCCAAGCACGAAAAGCCTCAAGACGCCAATCAGTCATCCATTGTGGTTCTCCTTTTTTGTGCGAAATAGCGCGAACGATATCTTCATTTAAACCTATAGGAAACGTTTCTGATTCTAATTCAGTGTAAAATCCGTATTCGTATTCTTTATTTTCGAGTTCGATTTTTAAGTCGTCTTCTGTATATTTGCTCATTCTGATTTAAAGATTTAAAGATTTAAAGATTCAATTATTGAATATTAAACTTTATTATTTGTGTCTAAATATTTAATAAAATTAGAAAGGTTTTGAGAAATCTCAATAGTTAAATTATAACTTTTTTGAATTTCTTCGTGATTGCAAAAACCTAACTCTCTGGATAATACCAACATATTTCTAACCTCAGCACAACTGCCTTTGGAGATTTTTAAATATCTTGTAAATTGTCTATTACTGTTGTATTCTGAACCTTCGGCAATATTATTTGTAATTGAAACTACTGCTCTTTTTATTTGGTCCTTAAAACCAAATTCTTTTTCCAAGGATTTATTATTTAATAATTCAAAAACTAATTTAGTTAAGACAATACCTTTTTTATGGACATCAAATTCTTCAAATGATTTTGTCATACTATCATTAATCTTTTAATTTTTCAATTTTTCAATCTTTAAATTAAAGAGAGAAACTCTCACCGCAACCACATGTTCTATTGGCATTAGGATTATTAAAAACAAATCCTTTACCATTTATTCCTCCTGAAAATTCTAATACTGTTCCGGCTAGGTACAGAAAGGATTTTTTTTCGACAGCAATAGTGATATCGTTGTCTATAAAAATCTTATCGTCGTCGCTTTTTGTTTTATCAAATTTTAAATCATAAGACAATCCAGAACATCCGCCGCTTTTCACACCTACTCTCACGTAGTCTATGGAGGCGTCAAAACCATCATCTTGCATTAAATCGATGATTTTTTTTCTTGCTGTGTCAGAAACTTTTATCATAGCTTATATTGATTTTGTCTAAATTAAAGACAAAGATAGTATATAAAAAGCTTTTTACATAGTTGATAACATTTTTATAACCAATACAAAAATAGAAAAAAGCTATTTTAAACAACTAAAAGCATTTGAATTCCTTAACTTTGAAACTTCTCAAAAAACACAAAAACATGAAATTATACCCCATAGAAACTGGAAACTTTAAATTAGATGGAGGTGCAATGTTTGGCGTAGTGCCAAAAACCATTTGGAACAAAACCAATCCCGCAGATGAGAATAACCTGATTGACATTGCTGCTCGTTGTTTACTAATTGAAGAGGGCAATCGATTGATTTTGATTGATACCGGAATGGGAAACAAACAATCCGATAAATTTTTTGGGTATTACTCGCTTTGGGGTACCCATTCGATGGACAACTCATTAGCTAAACACGGTTTTCATCGGGATGATGTCACGGATGTTTTTATGACGCATTTGCATTTTGACCATTGTGGGGGCAGTGTACAATGGAATAAGGGCAAAACGGGGTATGAACCGGCTTTTAAAAACGCTAAATTCTGGAGTAACGAAAATCACTGGGAATGGGCAACCAAACCAAATCCCAGAGAGAAAGCATCGTTCTTGTCTGAAAACATTTTGCCGATACAGGAAAGCGGTCAGTTGCATTTCATCCAAAGACCGGAAGGCGATTTTCTGGCAAAATCGGAATTGGGTTTTGGCATCTTCTTTGCTGATGGACATACGGAAAAGCAAATGATTCCGCACATACAATACAAGGACAAAACAATCGTTTTTTGCGCTGATTTATTGGCAACAGCCGGACACGTTCCCATTGCGTATGTCATGGGTTATGACACCAGACCTTTGTTAACGATGCCTGAAAAAGCGAAATTTCTAAATGCTGCAGCAGAAAATAATTACTATTTATTTTTAGAACATGATGCGCATAACGAAATCATAACGGTTGAAAAAACGGAAAAAGGGGTGCGTTTGAAAGAACGGTTTTCATGTGATGAAGTCTTAACGTAGTGTTAAGTATAGTTTCAGTTGTAACAAAAAAAATTATTTTAGACAAATATTTTAAAATTAACAAAAAACATTTTCGATGAATACCATTAAACCCATTTGCATTTCTGCTTTTGCTTTATTAGCATTAGCAGGTTGTGGCGCTTCAAGACAAGTTTCAAATACTTCAATTTCTGGACTGGTTGCCATAAGCGCTCCTTTGAATATTACAAAAAAAGCACCAATAACTGAAAATGACTTGAAACGTTGGAGCCATTTAGATATTGTTACTGACACGATTCCCGGAATGAGCGTAGATAAAGCGTATGCTGAATTATTGAAGGGTAAAAAAGGCGTGCCTGTTATTGTTGGGATTGTAGATTCGGGTGTGGATATTGAACATGAGGATTTAAAATCGGCACTTTGGACTAATACCAAAGAAATTCCCGGAAACGGAATTGACGATGACAAAAATGGATATATTGATGATATTCACGGTTGGAATTTTCTTGGAGATAGTACCAAAGAGAATCTGGAATACGAAAGGATTATCAAAGATAAAACCCTGGTAGATGACGTTACCTATCAAGCTGCAAAAGCGTTGAATGACAAAAAAGTGGCTGATGCTGCGGCAGGAAAGACACGTTCCGAGCAAATGTTAGCGGCTCTTATGACCAGCGATGCTACTTTAGTAAAACATTTTGGTAAGTCAGTTTATACCATTGAAGAGGTAAATGCGATTGTTTCGCAAGAACTGGAAATACAAAAGAGCAAAGCGGCTATGCAACAAATGCTCTCTTATGGATTGCCAATTGCGGAACTAAAAGTGGCTATTCAAAAACAATTAGACGATCAGGTTGCCCTTATAAACGGAGACAATCTAAAAACAGACTACCGTAAAGTGGTAGGAGATAATCCAAATGATATTACGGATACTAAATACGGAAACAATAATGTGATGGGACCAGACAAGAATGAAATTCTTCATGGGACTCACGTTGCCGGAATTGTTGCTCAAACCAGAAATAATACTTTGGGGGGTGATGGTGTGGCTAATAATGTTCAAATTCTGACCGTTCGCGCTGTGCCGGATGGAGATGAGTATGATAAAGATATTGCACTTGGAATTCGTTACGCAGTAGATAATGGAGCCAAAGTAATCAACGGAAGTTTTGGAAAAGGCTTTTCTCCTCACAAGCAATGGGTGTACGATGCTATAAAATATGCAGAGAAAAAAGACGTCTTGATTGTACATGCAGCCGGAAATGACGCAAAAGACATCGATTATGCAGACAATTTTCCAAATGACTCTGAGGATAAAATAACAGAGTTTGCAGATAATTTTATCACAATTGGGGCTTTAAATTTTGAATACGGAAATAAGGTTGTGGCTCGTTTTTCTAACATTGGAAAAATTAATGTAGACGTTTTTGCTCCCGGAGTAAAAATCTATGCTACAACTCCAAACGACACCTATAAATACTTGCAAGGAACTTCAATGGCTGCGCCAAATGTAGCAGGAGTAGCGGCTTTGATTCGTTCGTATTACCCAAAATTATCCGCACAACAAGTAAAACACATCTTGATGGATTCCGGAATTGCAATTACAACAGCTGTTATTGTGGGAGGAAAACCAAATGACACGCGTCCCTTTTCGGCACTTTCTAAATCTGGTAAAATAGTAAATGCATACAATGCTTTACTCATGGCAGAAAAAATGTCTAAAAAATAATATTTTAAGAATTTAGTACTTGGAAGGGCAGTTTGTCCTTCCATTTTTATTTAAACCTACCTATGAAATCGCCATGACAGAAGCTGTCGCAAACACCAATGAAGATCTGGCGATACCATATTCCTATAAAAAACAAATATTATCTACATATGAAAAAATTACTTTTATTTTCTTTTGTTGTTTTTGGTCTCGGAACTGTTTTTGCCCAAAACACCTCGTATTGGCAACAACATGTCGATTACAAAATGGATGTTACCTTGGATGTAAAAACATACCAGTACACCGGGAAGCAGGAATTGGTATACACCAATAATTCTTCGGATACTTTGAGAAAAGTATATTATCACCTATTTAATAATGCCTTTCAGCCCGGAAGCGAAATGGATGCCAGAATCCAAAGTATCAAAGATCCTGACGGCAGAATGGTCAACAAAATAAAAGTAGACGGTAAAGAAGTGAAGGAAAGCCGCATTAAAAACCTGAAACCAAATGAAATTGGTTTTTTGCGAATTTCTAATTTTAAACAAGATGGAGCAGTTGCTACTGCAAAAGAGGTCGGAACTATTCTTGAGGTGACTTTGGCTAAGGAAATATTGCCGAATACTAAAACTACATTTACATTAGATTTTGAGGGTCAGGTTCCCATTCAGATTCGTCGTTCCGGAAGAAATAATGCTGAAGGTGTAGCATTATCTATGTCGCAATGGTATCCAAAAATGGCTGAATTTGATTTTGAAGGTTGGCACGCAGATCCTTACATTGCCAGAGAATTTCATGGTGTTTGGGGAAATTTTGACGTGAATATTACTATTGACAAGGATTACGTTTTAGGCGGTACCGGTTATTTACAAAACAAAAATGAAATTGGTCACGGCTATCAAGACCAAGGTGTTGTTGTGTCTGTTCCAAAGAAAACAAAAATGTTGACTTGGCATTTTAATGCACCAATGGTTCATGATTTTACATGGGCTGCTGATCCGGATTACATTCACGATGTAGTAAAAGGGCCTAACGGTGTTGATTTGCATTTTTTGTATAAAAACAACCCTAAATACATTCAAAACTGGAAAAACCTGCAACCAAAAACGGTCCAGTTAATGGAAATTTATAACAAAACGGTTGGAGATTATCCGTACAAACAATATTCTGTGATTCAGGGTGGCGATGGTGGTATGGAATATGCCATGTGTACACTGATTTTAGGACAAGGTAGTTTTGAAGGATTGCTTGGAGTAACTGCACACGAAATGGCGCACTCTTGGTTCCAACATGTTTTGGCTTCCAATGAGTCAAAACACGGATGGATGGACGAAGGTTTTACGTCTTTTCTGGAAGATTTTGGACTAAATGAAATTGCGGATAAAAAGGTAGAAAATCCATTTGCTGGAGCATATACAGGTTATTTCTCTATGGTAAATTCAGGAAAAGAGTTGCCACAAGGAACGCATGCAGATCGTTTTGATGAAAACAGAGTCTACAGCATCACATCATATAGTAAAGGAGAAATTTTCTTGACTCAATTGATGTATTTGATTGGAAAAGATAATGTTATGAAGACGTTGAAGCGGTATTACAGCGATTTTAAATTCAAGCACCCTACGCCAAATGATATCAAAAGATCAGCCGAACGAGTTTCTGGAGCAAATCTGGATTGGTATTTGACAGATTGGACACAAACAACCAATACGATTGATTATGGCATCAAGGATGTAAAGGAAAATGCAGATAAAACGACGGTTACTTTAGAAAGAATTGGTAGAATGCCAATGCCTATTGATCTGTTAGTAGAATATACAGATGGAAAAACAGAAAGTTTCTACATCCCGTTGCGCATGATGAGTTTCGAAAAAGAAAATCCAAATCCCGCCATAAAAAGAACAGTTTTGAATGATTGGGCTTGGGCGTACCCAACCTTTGAATTTGATATTTCTAAATCGAAAGCTTCTATCAAGAAAATCACCATCGACTCAAGTGGATTAATGGCTGATTTGAAAAAGGAAAACAATACGTACGAGATAAAGTAACTACTATTGAAACGTTATAAAAAAAGTCTAATTTTCACAACTAGACTTTTTTTTTGGTTTATATTGTTAAATGATTTACTTCAAATGCTCCAACATATCGACAGTCATCGTTTCTAAATTAAATTCATGTTTCCATACTTGAAGTTTTTTGTTTTTTCGTTACTAAAAATATCCCTAAAAGTGGGTATTGTAGCTTGTAAATTATACCCTATTTTTATGAAATATAAACGAACCAATTATTTTATGAAAATAAACAAACAAACAAACAAACAAACGAAATAAAGCATAAAGTCCTTGTGCTTTTTATGAGTTTTTCGCTGTGTTTTATGCAGTCTTGTAGTATGGAAGATCTTGTAATTGAACAACAATTGACTATTGAAACCGTATCCAAAAACGAGGCAGTTTCTTTCGTTAAAAATCGCTATGATGAACAAAGAACAACAGCTAAAAGTAGTGGTTTACAAAATGATTTTGACTTTGATAAAATTACCCAAGAAAAACTAACCAATACCACTGAGTTATTGACAGTCATTCCTATAAAAACAAAAGCACAACAGCAGCGCCGTCGTGCTCTTTTTTTACGGGTAGGATCGCAAATTGAATCGATGATTTATCATGAGTTTGCAGAAAGTTCATTTACCAACGATACTTTTAGTGGTATTGTACTTATGACGCGATTAAATGGCGACTTTATTAGAGCATATCGTTTAAAAAACAATAAGTATGTAGTTGATTTGGTACCAAATAAAAAAAATCAATCTGGACAAAAAGGAACCCAAAATACGAGTAGGACTATTGATGGTGGCGACTTACACGAAGTAATAGTAATCAATAGCTATAAAGACCCTAGTGCTTTTGTTTCATTAAACGAGATGGGCAAAGAAGTACCCATAACTATTAGTTGGAACTCTTTGGGCAGTGGCGGTACAACAGGTGATGCGCCTTGGAATAAGAATGAGCAAGAACTGCCAAATCCTTGTCTTGATTTAGCAAATTTAATGAATTATAATCTTAATTCGTCTAACAGTTTAAAAGCAGGAATTAACTGGCTCAAAGACAAAGTTGACGCAACCGTAAATGATAAAGAAGCAGGAATAGAAGTAAAAAAAGTAATGAATCCTGACGAAACTTTTAAATATGAGTTTACCCAAGTTTTGTCTAACGAACAGTTTTCAATACCGATGTCAGTAGGATTTGGTTACATTGGAGGATTGCATTCTCATCCCTCTGATGGTTATGCTATGTTTTCTTTTCAAGATATTCGCTTTTTGTTAAGCGTGTACGATGAGGCCAGCTCTAGCAGAAAACAAGAAGCTTTTAATGGTTTAGTTTGCAAAGACGCTTTAGGAAATACAAATACCTACATGCTAAAAATAGAAAATATTGAATCACTGCGAACTCAGATTAATTCTGTTTGGAACGACCCCAATTATACCAAATTTCAAAGTGAAGATGAACGTATTAAAAAAATTCACGAAGATCAAGCAAAAATCTATGCCAAAAGTAATGGAAACTTAGAGAAAAGTTTCCTAGAGCAATTTAAAGATTTTGGTATAGTACTTTTTAAAGCTGATGTTACAACCGATAATTTTGATAAACTTACCTTAAACAATTCAACAATAACCCAAACTCCTTGTAACTAATAAATAAACAATCATGAAAACATACATTCACTATTTCGCATTTTTCCTTTTCTTAACTGCTTGTACAGCCCAATCGCCAGTGTACGATATTTCAGAACCTACAAGAGGGAAGCCTCAAGGAGCCTATTATAAAGACATCAATGGCGTACTTGATGGTTATGACGGTACATATTTATATACTAGTGGGAGTACCTCTTTGAAATTTGTATTAAAGAAAAAAATAAAATCATATGGATATTATTATACTGACCTTATTGTTGGAGAATTTCAATTCATCAAGGATGGAGTAGAAAAAGGCAATACATTAGCCAATATAAATGTCAATTATACTGATGAAGAGATCAATCATATCATAACAGGAAATAGAATTATCATTGGCACTCAGCTGGGCTGTCCTAATTGTTCACCAACAGAAAAACGTTTACGTCTTAGTTTTGTAGATAATAAATCGCCAAATATTGCTGGTATAGACATACGTAAAACAGAGGTAAATGGTGTTGCTGCATTACTAGTAAAAATATTTTGGGATGGATTTATAATCCGCAAAGAGGGAGATCCTGCGCCTACTCCTGCCAGTATAAATACCGGCGAATACTTAATGATTAAGCAGTAACAGTACTACTGTATGCTATAAACCTAAATAAATTATTTCAAATGCTCCAGCATATCTTTAGTCATGCTTTCAAGATTAAACTCATGTTTCCATCCCCAGTCTTTTCTGGCCTCAGCATCATCAATACTTGCTGGCCAGCTGTCGGCTATTTTTATTTTTTAAAATATCCCTAAAAGTGGGTATTGTAGCTTGTAAATTATACCCTATTTTTATGAAATATAAACGAACCAATTATTTTATGAAAACAAACAAACAAACAAACAAACGAAATAAAGCAAAAAGGCCTTGTGCTTTTTATGAGTTTTTCGCTGTGTTTTATGCAGTCTTGTAGTATGGAAGATCTTGTAATTGAACAACAATTGACTATTGAAACCGTATCCAAAAACGAGGCAGTTTCTTTCGTTAAAAATCGCTATGATGAACAAAGAACAACAGCTAAAAGTAGTGGTTTACAAAATGATTTTGACTTTGATAAAATTACCCAAGAAAAACTAACCAATACCACTGAGTTATTGACAGTCATTCCTATAAAAACAAAAATACAAAATCAACGTCGCCGCGCTCTTTTTTTACGGGTAGGATCGCAAATTGAATCGATGATTTATCATGAGTTTGCAGAAAGTTCATTTACCAACGATACTTTTAGTGGTATTGTACTTATGACGCGATTAAATGGGGACTTTATTAGAGCATATCGTTTAAAAAACAATAAGTATGTAGTTGATTTGGTACCAAATAAAAAAAATCAATCAGGACAAAAAGGAACCCAAAATACGAGTAGGACTATTGATGGTGGCGACTTACACGAAGTAATAGTAATCAATAGCTATAAAGACCCTAGTGCTTTTGTTTCATTAAACGAGATGGGCAAAGAAGTACCCATAACTATTAGTTGGAACTCTTTGGGCAGTGGTGGTGATCCAAACCCAAGCGACAATGAAGAATTAGAGTTTAAAATTAATTCTGATGAGTTAAACGGAAAAGCCAAATGTATAAATGATCTTTTAAACAAAAACGGAGATTCTTTTGTGAAAAATTTAGTATCTAATTTTCAAGGAGAATCAGAATTTGATATTAAAATTGTTTCTAAAGATAATGTGTTTTCTACAGAAACTGGTTTAGAAGTTAACGGGAAAACTTTACCTCCAAACAATAACGTAATAGTAATTGAAATTAGTACTTCTAAAACAAATGATAATGCGGCTCTAGAGGGTGCAAGAACCATTTTACATGAATACATACATGCAGATATTTTTAGAAAGCTAAATACGATATACGATGCAAGCGGAACTTTGGATTTTAAAAAAACGTATGAAGCATACGGGAATCAACACGGGACTATAGCAGAACTATACCTTAACAGCATGAAAGAAGCTTTAAAAGAGTTTCATCAAAATGTACTTACCGATGATTATAATAAATATACTAATTATTATGGAGAAACGCCAACAGATGCTTTTTATGAGGCTATGGCTTGGGGCGGTCTAAGAGAAAATTCTGTTAAAGCTTGGACAGATTTACCCGCAGAGAAAAGAGTTGCAATAGAGGCACTCGCTGACAGAGTCCCTCGTTTAAGCAAAATAGTTCTTTGCCCTAATTAGTATATTATAAAAACTATTTGATTTATGAAAACATATATTTTATTTATGCTAACTTTCTTTTCTATTGCTGTCCTAAAGGCACAAGAAAGAAAAAAAGATACGCTTTTTTTTAATATAGATAAATATTACACAATATCTCCTACAATAATTCCAAATCTTTCGAAACAAACTTATCTTGAAAGGATGATAATTGAAAAACAGCAAATGAATCATACAAAAACAAATGGCTATATATTCTTTGTTGGTAATGGTTTTTTAACAAAAGGACTAAAGCCAAAAAAAATCCTATATATAAAAAACTACATTGAAAACAGAAAATTCTATTTTGATGGAAAATATAACCGAATAATAGACAAATGGAAACTAAAAGATTCATTGACCGATAAATACATAATATACTTTGTCAATGGCAATGAATTTATTCAGCCTAGATATTTAGAGTATCATTCTTACTATCCAATTGGTAAAGGAGAAAATGCCATTACCAATAAAATAAAAGATACACTTTTTTTTAAGTTGGATAATGATTATGTTTATGAATCAAAGATTACTCCTGGGAGTTATTTAATTGAAGATAGTAAAGGGAGTGAAATCATTTTCTTCGAGAAAATGAAAACCATATTTGGTCTAAAGCCAAAAAAAATACTGCATCTTAAAGAATTTGTAAGACACTCAAATTTTTTTGATGAAAATAAATTTGTTAAATTAGATTATTTTGGACTCAGTCAATATCTTAATAATTATGAAGTATTTTTGATTAAAAATAATAGTGAATATCTTCATGTAAATACAACTACTGTGATTTATGATTGATATGCTTCGATAAGGTACGTTTATACAGATAACAGGAACAAAGAATAAGAGAAAAATTAGAATTTGAGGTTAAATAATAATTACAATCCTATCAGGGTTTCGAACCTTGTGTTTCAACGTAGACAATGTGTATTTATACTCTTAAAAATACGATAAAACTACTTTTTTAATTAAAGATGGGGGAAACGAAGGTTTGGGAGTGTTATATTTTCAAAGAATAGATAATGAAAAGCCTGTCAATCATCCAATTGTTTTAGATTTCGAGAAGTATATTCGTCAATCAATTTTTTTTAATATAAAGGATAAAACTTTAGATAAACGGTATCTTGGGTCATTTTTGAGTAATTATGTATTGTTCTTTGTTAATAAAAAAGAGAATGATTGTGATTACATTCAAGTGCAACCAATGTACGTTATTGAATAGGAATACAACAACATTAACTAATTCTAATTCAATTAAGCTAATCTTTTACAATTAGCGACATTCAATCGGAAAGCGAGCACAAGAAGCTGCAAGTGCTACTTGCAAAAAATAAAAAATGAATATAAAAAATGCCGCAAAACATCCATTTTTCGGCATTTTTTATATTGTTAAATGATTTACTTCAAATGCTCCAACATATCGGCAGTCATCGTTTCTAAATTAAACTCATGTTTCCATCCCCAGTCCTTTCTAGCCTCAGCGTCATCAATACTCGCCGGCCAGCTGTCGGCTATTTTTTGACGGAAGTCTGGCTCATAAGTGATGGTAAATTCAGGAATGTGTTTCTGGATTTCGGCAGCAATCTGCGTTGGTGTAAAGCTCATTGCCGCCAAATTATATGAAGAATGAATTTTTATTTGTTCTACCGGAGCTTGCATAATTTGGATGGTCGCAGCAATGGCATCGTCCATGTACATCATCGGCATTTTTGTTTCGGAAGATAAAAAACATTCGTATGTTTTATCCGAAATCGCCTTGTGAAAAATATCTACCGCATAATCCGTTGTTCCGCCACCAGGAGGCGATGACCAGCTAATTAAACCAGGATAACGAATGCTTCTTACATCTACACCAAAAATATTATGGTAGTATTCGCACCATCTTTCGCCTGCTTGTTTACTGATTCCGTACACCGTTGAAGGTTCCATGATTGTGTATTGCGGCGTATTTTCTCTGGGTGTTGTTGGACCAAAAACGGCAATACTCGAAGGCCAGAATATTTTTTTTATTTTTCCGGCTTTCGCCAAATTCAAAACGTGAAATAACGAATTCATATTCAAATCCCAAGCAAAAGCTGGGTTTTTTTCTGCTGTAGCTGATAAAAGTGCTGCCATCAAATAGACCTCGTCAATCTGATGCAATTCCACCAGATGTTCAATTTGATTGAAATCCAAGGCATTTACCACTTCAAATGGACCGGAATTGACAACGTCAATATTTAACTTTCGAATATCCGAAGCAATTACATTTTCTGTTCCGTATATTTTTCGTAATTTTTGGGTAAGTTCCGTTCCTATCTGCCCGCAAGCGCCAATAATTAATATTTTAGTACTCATTTTTGTCTGTTTTAAAAAACAAAGATAACGTTTTCGTAAATAACATAATTTTGATAAAAAATACTGTTAAATTCTTAAAGTTGTAATTAAAAACAAGCTATGTTTCTTAATTTTATAGGTTTTAAATACAAAAACTGCTTTAGGGATATTAGATAGTTATTCCGATGCCGTAATTCGTAATTGTAAATTTACTTTGTAACTTTGCACCTAAATTAATGGCGATTTTTAAACGAGCATAATGGGTTTTCGTTTGCAAAAGTAAGAGCGTATAGCGATTGCATTCAGCCAGTACAAAACAACAAATAGCCACACATGAAATATAAAACAGCAATCTTCTTTGCTCTTGCTTTGCTCTTGTTTTCCTGTCAGGATAATAATCAAAAACGCCTTTCCGAAAATAAAAAAGAGATGCAGCGAAGAGAAATTATTTTTAAAAACATAGAGAAGGGTTGGGTTTTTTATGATACTCCAGTTACGGAGGCTTCTGAAAAAAGTTTGGCTACTTGGAATGCCTGGCGTATTTTTTTGGCTGAATTAGCGCTGAAACCCAGAAAATCAATTAAAGCGTTCCAACAAAAATCAAAAGCACTTTCTAAAAAAGTAATGGATTTAAACGAAAATATCCCTTATGAATACAGTAAACCTCAAATAAAAAGCAGAATTTCGACCTTAATTACTAAGGTACGATTGTTGGATTTATTTATTAATTTAGATGCTATTCCAGATAAAAAAGTAACGCAGCTAGTGTCAGAAATCAATTTAGAATTGGTTTCGCTTCAAAGACAGATGGACAAAATCACCGAGAAAAGTAAGATTCCCATCGAGGAAGGGGAATCTGAGTTAATGAAAATGATGGATACTACAAGAGCCATTCCCAATACACCGATAATCGACCCAAATATTCCACGCGTTGAGTAAAACAGCCTTATACAATACCTACGATAATTCGCCAAAAACCCAGCAAATCGTTGCTCGTTTATTAGAAAACAAGCAAATCAAAATACAGCTGTCGGGACTTTTGGGCTCTGCACTTTCATTTGTAATTCGATCCGTTTTTAAGAAAGCCGAACTTCCTCTTCTAATTGTTCTAAACAATAAAGAAGAAGCAGCGTATTACTTGAACGATCTGGAACAAATGATTGGCGAACAAGATGTACTCTTTTATCCCGGTTCATTCCGTCGTCCATACGAGATTGAAGATACGGATAATGCGAATGTTTTGCTTCGCGCCGAAGTCCTCAACCGGATCAATTCCCGCAAGAAACCAGCCGTTATTGTCACCTATCCCGAAGCCTTATTCGAGAAAGTGGTCACCCGGAAAGAATTAGATAAAAACACGTTGAAGGTTGCTGTTGGTGACAAAATTTCTATCGATTTTATCAATGAAGTATTGTTCGAATACGAGTTCAAAAGAGTCGATTTTATTACGGAACCCGGAGAATTTTCGGTTCGTGGCGGCATTGTCGACGTCTTTTCGTTTTCGAATGATAATCCGTACCGAATTGAGTTTTTTGGAGATGAAGTGGAGAGCATTCGTACCTTTGATGTTGCGACCCAATTGTCAATGGTACAACAGAAGAAAATTACGATAATCCCTAATGTGGAAAACAAAGTTTTTCAGGAAAACAGAGAAAGTTTCTTGGATTATATTTCAGAGAAAACGGTGATTTTCATCCAGAATACTGAAGATTTTTTATCACAATTAGACAAACAATTTGGCAAAGCCGAAGAAGCTTTCGCAAAATTATCGCAAGAAATAAAGCGGTCATCTCCGGAGCAATTGTTCTTGAATCAAGCCGAATTTATAAAACGAGCCTTGGATTTCTCGATTGTAGAATTGAGTTCAAAACCTATTTTTAGAACCACCAAAAAATTCGAATTTCACATTCAACCACAGCCGTCGTTCAACAAACAATTTGATTTGTTGTTGAATAATCTGAATGAAAATCATTTTAATGGCTATAAAAATCATTTGTTTTGTTCCAATGACGCCCAAGCCAAACGATTTCATGATATTTTCAAAACTTTGGATGAAGCCAATTCTGAGAATATCCGCAAGCAGTATCACACGGTTGTTTTGCCTTTGTACCAAGGATTTATTGATGAGGAAAACCAAATTACCTGTTACACGGACCATCAGATTTTTGAACGCTATCATAAATTCAACATCAAAAATGGGTACTCGAAAAAACAGAATATCACTTTAAAAGAGCTTACGACACTTTCTGTTGGGGATTATGTGACGCATATCGATCACGGAATTGGACGTTTTGGAGGTTTGCAAAAAATACAAGTCGAAGGCAAAACGCAAGAAGCCATCAAGCTTGTGTATGCCGATAATGATATTGTGTATGTGAGTATTCATTCGCTGCACAAAATTTCAAAATACAACGGAAAAGACGGAACGCCACCCAAAATTTACAAATTGGGTTCGAATGCCTGGAAGATTTTAAAACAAAAAACCAAGGCGCGTGTTAAACATATTGCTTTCAATTTGATTCAGTTGTATGCAAAAAGAAGACTCGAAAAAGGATTTCAGTTTGCGCCCGACAGTTATTTACAAAATGAACTGGAAAGTTCGTTTATTTATGAAGATACGCCGGACCAAACTAAATCAACGGCAGAAGTAAAAGCGGATATGGAAAGTGACCGTCCAATGGATCGCTTGGTTTGTGGTGATGTAGGTTTTGGTAAAACAGAAGTCGCTATTCGAGCGGCTTTCAAAGCTGTGGATAATAGCAAACAAGTGGCGATATTAGTGCCTACAACTATTTTGGCATACCAGCATTACCGTACTTTTACGGAACGATTGAAAGATATGCCAGTTTCCGTTGGCTATTTAAACCGTTTTAGAACTGCCAAACAAAAAGCAGAAACCTTAAAATTACTAGCCGAAGGGAAACTCGATATTGTGATAGGAACACACCAACTGGTCAACAAAAATGTAGTTTTTAAAGACCTTGGATTGTTGATTGTGGATGAGGAACAAAAATTCGGAGTTAATGTAAAAGACAAACTGAAAACCATAGCTGCCAATGTTGATACACTGACATTGACCGCAACTCCAATACCACGAACATTACAATTTTCGTTGATGGCAGCGCGTGATTTATCCGTAATTACAACTCCACCGCCCAATCGTTATCCTATTGAAACCAATGTAGTCGGTTTTAGCGAAGAGTTGATTCGGGATGCGATTTCGTATGAAATTCAGCGTAACGGACAGGTGTTTTTCATCAATAACAGAATAGAAAACATCAAAGAAGTGGCCGGAATGATCCAGCGTTTGGTACCCAATGCCAAAGTTGGAATTGGTCACGGCCAAATGGAAGGACGAAAACTGGAGGAATTAATGTTGGCTTTTATGAACGGAGAATTTGATGTTTTGGTGGCCACGACCATCATCGAAAGCGGTTTGGATGTTCCTAATGCGAACACGATTTTCATCAATAATGCGAATAATTTTGGATTGTCTGATTTACATCAAATGCGCGGTCGTGTAGGACGTAGCAACAAGAAAGCGTTTTGTTATTTTATTTGCCCGCCGTATTCCGCAATGACAGACGATGCTAGAAAACGAATTCAGGCTTTGGAACAATTTAGTGAATTGGGAAGTGGATTTAATATTGCGATGAAAGATCTTGAGATTCGTGGTGCCGGAGATTTATTGGGCGGTGAACAAAGCGGTTTTATCAACGAAATTGGTTTTGATACGTACCAAAAAATTATGAATGAAGCCCTTGATGAATTGAAAGAAAATGAATTCAAGGATTTGTATCCGGAGGAAAATAATTTGGAAACCAAAGAATATGTCAAGGACCTTCAAATCGACACTGATTTTGAGTTATTATTTTCGGATGAATACATCAATAATGTATCGGAACGATTGAGTTTGTACAGTGAATTAGGCGCTGTAAAAAACGAAGAAGAACTCATTATTTTTCAGAATAAATTGATTGATCGTTTTGGCCCAATGCCGCCACGTGCCAAAGCGTTAATGAATAGTATACGTATCAAATGGATTGCAACCCGCATTGGAATCGAAAAATTAGTAATGAAACAAGGCAAGATGATTGGGTATTTCATTTCGGATCAACAATCCGATTATTACCAATCGAAACGTTTTAATCAAGTCCTACTGTTTGTGCAAAAAAACAGTTCTATTTGTAAAATGAAAGAAAAACAAACGCCGGCTGGTTTGCGATTACTGTTGACTTTTGACAATGTAAAGAACACCAGGAGAGCTTTGGAATTGATGGAGCTATTGGGTGGGGAATAAATAACAAAGCTTCCAGTCTTTTGAAGGCTGGAAGCTTTGTTGATTAACCGAATTTTCTAATTCTTCAAATCCTTAATTACTTTGAAAGCCACATCTACTTGTTCTTCACTTACTAAAATTGTGAATTCATTAGAAGTCGAAATTACTTCGTTTATGATGATTCCTTCCCAAGCCAAACGCTGGAAAATAAAATAGTAAATCCCAGGAACAACGATGTTTTCTTTCGGTAATTTCACGGTAATCGAAGCCAGATTATCCAGTTTTTGAATTAATTTCTCAGAAGCAAAATGCTTGTCAACCAAATTGTTGATGCTGTTGCTGACCACAATATTTGTTTCATTCACACCTCTGGACGAAGTGTAAAAAATATCCGGCAGCGTATTAATATCGGTAATTAAATCTGCTTGTTTATTTAAAACAGTGTCAGAAGCAGCAAATGTATAATCCGTCAAAGCAGAACGAACGGTAATTTCCCCAATATTTTTAATTACTTTATTGATCTTGTGATTCAGTCTGAAATCCAGTTCTTCAGTGAGTCTTTTTAAAGCCATAACCACTGCGCCTTGTTTTACTTCCTTTCCAAATTCACTTTCTAATTCAGTCATTATATTCCGGGATAATGAGGTCAGATTAATGATCCCTAATGATAACGCATTCAACAAAAATGGCTTTGTTTTGATGTAGTTCTCTACAATGGAAGAAACAGTTTTCATAATTTAATTTTTTTAGTGGTTGTAAATATACGCGTAGTCAGTGTGTACATATAACGCAAATGTAAATAAAAAAACAATTTGTTACAAATATAACATTAAAAAAACGAATTAAAAATGATAAAACGCATCGATAAGATGCTCAATGACATAAGATTTGCCTTCTTTATGTATTGCAATAATGTCAAAACGGACATCTATATCTAAATTTCTTTTGTTGACAAAGGCATGAACGGCCTTTACAAGGAGCTGGATTTTTTTTGGTTTTACAAAATCTTGTGGTAAGCCAAATTCTAATGAGGAACGCGTTTTGACTTCAACAACAGCAAGTGTGTTTCCTTTTTGGGCGAGAATATCTATTTCGGCTTTTTGGAAGGTCCAATTGGTTTGCAAAATCGTGTAGCCGTCTTTCCGTAGAAATTCGACTGCCATTTCTTCTCCTAGTTTTCCAAGTTCATTATGTGCAGCCATAAAAAAGTTTTCAGTTAATAAACCTGTGAAATTAATTCCTACAATTCAGAATGGTAATTTATAACCAAAAACCCAAAATGATATGTAATATTACAAACAATTATCCTGAGTCTATTTCTGTTTAGCCTCTCCCTCATTCGGAGGGAGCCGGAGGGAGGATTTCTTTATTCAAAAACTAGTGTGCTGCTTTTTTCGCTGACATTGATCGTTACAGTATTGCCTAAAATTAAGGCTCTGTTATCTTGTATGTGTCCCGCCGGGAAATTATACAAAATAGGAATAGAGTATTTTTTGGTTACATCCTCGATAATTTCGATGGCATTTTTCCCCCACGGAATATCATTATCCTTCATCTTTGTCATCGAACCTACCACAATTCCCTTGACGCTTTCCAGGCAACCATTTCGTTTTAAATTCATCATCATACGGTCAATGTGATACAAATATTCGTCTAAATCTTCTAGAAACAAGATTTTATCGGAACAATCAATCGCGGAGGGTGAACCCAACAAACTGTATAGAATGGATAAATTTCCACCCACTAATTCTCCGGTAGCTTTCCCGGGTCTATTCATTACAAAAGGCGTTATATTGTAGGATAGTTTTTCACCAAATAAAGCAGTCCGCATAGTTTTTATAGCTTCAGGAGTGGCTCTTGGAGCGGTTATCGGCATGATTCCGTGAATGGATTTGAAACCCATAGTGTTCAAATGATTGTGTAAAACAGTCACATCACTAAAGCCAATAATCCATTTCGGATTTTTTCTGAACGCAGTAAAATCTAACAAATCAATCATACGCACGGTTCCGTATCCGCCTTTTACGCACCAAATGGCTTTGATGTTTGGATTGTCCAGTTGCTGCTGAAAATCAGTTGCTCGCTGTTCGTCAGTCCCAGCTAATTGGTTGTTGTCTAAACCTATTGTGCTGCCTATGACCACTTCCAGGCCCCAGCTGCGCAGCAAATCAATAGCGGGTTTCAAGTTATCATCTGTGTTTTTTCGGGCTGTTGCCAAAATAGCTACGGTATCTCCTTTTTGTAAACTAGGGGGTGTAATCATATTGTATTGGGCTTGACTGTTGAAAGATTGTAACACAAAAATAAGCAATAGCAATTGATATAAAATAGAATAACGGGATGTAAAAGTAAATTGATTTTGATTCATGCGGTATTGCTTTTCTGAGAAATTCTAATGATAAAGGCGTTAAATGACAAAAACAAAGATAGACATTTAGAAAATAATTCTAAGTTCACACTCAAATGACTATTTTTACAATAACCAGATTCTAAAAGGGATCTCAGCAACAGCGGTAAATAAATGATATTTATGAGAATTACGTACTGGATTCCTATTCTTTTTTTATTCTTTCCAATTGCAAAAAATACTGCGCAACCAAAAAAATATGTTATTCATACCGTTGCGTTTTATAATTTTGAAAATCTTTTTGACACCATAAACGATCCGGATACTTTTGACGAAGAGTGGACTCCAAAAGGGTTGCAACGCTGGAATTATGGGAAGTACCAAAAAAAATTGGGAAACTTAGCCCGAGTGTTAGCTGAAATTGGTTCAGCTGAAAACACGGATTCGCCCACATTTATTGGCGGTTGTGAAATAGAAAACAGAGGCGTTTTAGAAGATTTAGTAAAACAGCCCAAACTTATTGATAAAGACTACGGAATCATCCATTTTGATTCACCGGACAAAAGAGGAATTGACGTGGCGCTGTTGTATCAAAAAAAGAAATTTCAGCCCACGAGTTATAGTAACATTCCGTTGTACATTTATAAAGAAGGAACCACCACAAACGAAAATTCTAAAGCCAATTCCGAAGAAAAAACAGATGACGAATTGCAAATAAGCACCAAAAATTATCGGGTTTACACACGAGATCAGCTATTGGTAACCGGATTTCTGGACGGAGAGGAAATCAATATTATAGTCAATCACTGGCCGTCGCGTTCTGGCGGCGAGAAAAAATCAAGTCCGTTCCGGGAAGCCGCTGGAGCATTAAACCGAAAAATAATCGATTCTTTGCAACGCATAAATCCAGAAGCAAAAGTGATTACTTTAGGTGATTTGAATGACGGACCATATAATAAAAGTGTCAAATTTGGGCTTGGCGCCAAAGCAAAAAAAGCAGACGTGCTACCGTTTGGGATTTATAATCCCTTCGAGGAAATGGCCAAGAAAGGATTTGGAACTATCGCATTTCGTGATGCATGGGATGTTTTTGACCAAATAATGGTTTCCGAAACCTTACTGCAATCAGACTATTCTAGCTTTCGGTATTGGAAAGCCGGAATTTACAACAAATCTTTTTTGATACAAACCAGCGGACAATACAAAGGCTATCCGTTGCGGCATTCCCCCACCGAAATAGGATTTAGCGACCATTTTCCCGTGTATATTTATTTGATTAAGGAAAAACGGAACTAAAGTACTTGTACTTTTGGAGAGAATTAGTAGGTTCTATCATTTAAAATCTTAGTACCTTAGTACCTTAAAAACTTTGACCTTCAGAAAAAATGGCAATTGCAAAACCTTTCAACCTCAATAAATGGATTGACGAAAACCGTCATCTGCTGAAACCACCCGTTGGTAATAAAAATTTATACACGGAATCCGGTGATTATATCGTCATGGTTGTTGCCGGCCCAAACGCCAGAAAAGACTACCATTACAACGAAACTGAAGAATTGTTTTACCAGCTTGAAGGCTACATCAAAGTGATTATTCAAGAAGATGGGGAACGCAAAGAAATGGAATTACATGCGGGTGATATGTATCTTCATCCTGCTAAAATCCCCCATTCTCCAGTGCGTTCCGAGGGTTCTATAGGACTTGTCATCGAAAGAAAAAGAGCTGGAAAAGGATTCACGGACGGATTACTTTGGTTTTGTGATACTTGTAATCATAAGCTGCACGAAGTCTACTTTGAACTTCATAATATCGAGAAAGATTTCCTGCCTCATTTTGAACAGTTCTATACTTCTACAAAGATGCGAACTTGTGAAAAATGTGGAACCATAATGGAAACCGACACCAGATTTGTAGCCAAAAAATAATTTTAAGTCGCTGCTTAGCGTCAGTTCGCTTCCTTCATGTCCCAATATTTCTGAAAATATTTTGTTTTTAGCAGCAAAAAACAAAATATTTTTTAGGATAAGAACAGCTCGCGACTTGTCTGTACTACGGAGAAATTGTTTGTATTTTTTGGAGCTATTTCCCGCTATTCGTTGCAATCCACGCCCAAAAGCGTGGGATTTCCACTGCTATCGGGGCTAGGGGATTTGGTATTTTCAGTCACAGCAGAGCCAAAAGCATAAATATTTTTAACATTATGACTTTTGCATAATGTTAAAAATTCCGCTAATCTCATTTGTATAGACTCTTTCATTTTCATAAAGTTAAGATAGTTTATTTTTTTAAAAGATATTTTCTGTTTTATAGATAACAAATCCAGAAAGAGTGGTCTCTTTTATATCTTTGTAACGGTAATTAACAAAGTTTCTACATTATGGCAAAAGGACCCGAAAAAAACACCAAAAATAAGGCGTTGCATACCAAATTGCTCAATCGGAAAAAGACCAAACTTCAAGAAGAAAAAAAAGAAAAAGCGATGCGTTTGAAAGCGTTGGTTACCAAAATGAATCAGAAAAAGCGTAGTGACGAATCTGATGTCATTTAAATGGTTGCGCTAATCAATCGGTGCTAATCTGTGGCTAAAAAAAAACATTTCGATTCTTCACTATTTTGCCCGAAATTTGCAGCACATATTCAAATACAAAACCTATGGAATTCGGTAGAATAATTATTTCAGAAACAGCAATGAACAGTGGAAATCTCCAAGATGTAATTCACTCTAATATATCGGTAATCAACTTAATGCGTGAGGAAGGCGTGAACGATGATTTGATTCACGAAGATGCCATAATGAGTTATTATTTAGATTATTATACCTCACAATATACCGAAGGAAATTTTGCTCAATTTGTTCACAATTCGGGTTGGGATAAAGAACTAAACGAATTGATCGAAGAAGGTTTGGCTTTGATTGGTACTGAAAAGCACTTGGAATTGTTTCAACAACAATCCAAAAAAGTGAAATTAATGAGCAGTGTCAAGCTGAATAAATTCCTGAAAGGAAAACTCGAAGGCGTAAATCCTACTCGAGATTTGCTTAACAACGACACTTTTTTCGAAATTGAAGAAAACTTGATTACGTTGAATGCTACTTTCTTAAAAACACACCCAGATTTTGAAGTTCTTTCTGTAGATGATATGTTTGCAACCTTAGAAGAATTTGTGGGACATGAGATTAAAAGGGAGTAGTTATTTTACATAGAAAAAGTACAAATAAACGTGGAGAGAGTTAAAGTATAACGTAGCGAATCTCTGTGTTTTACATTTGTGTTTTTCTATGAAGTAACTTAAAGCATTCCATTCTTAATCTATCAAGACACAATCGCTTTGGTGTGAAATTTATAGTTGTTGTATTCTATTTCTAAGATGTAGATTCCAGATGCCAAGGTATTATCTGGCGAAAATGTTAAGGTATTTCCATATACTTTGAACGATTTTTGGAAGACTTTTGTTCCTTGAATCGTAAACAACTGCACATTTATGTAATCACTTAAACTGTCTTTAAAATTAATATTGATAGTATTGTTTGTAATTGGATTTGGATAAACAACAAAAAAGTGCTCATTTTCATAAGAAACGGTGTCTAAAGTTGCAGTTTTGAACAGGGCTAATTTTGTAAAAGTGCCACCCAAAACTTCCGCAGTTTGTGCTTCACTCATAGACAACCAATCTTGCATAATCGAAGAATAAATTTGTCTAAAGTCAAATTGCATCGCAATCTGGTCTGAAACGGTTGGGTTTAAAGGTATGTTTGGTGAGGTTCCCATCATTCCTGAAACTGGATTTTGAGCGGTTATAGCACTAGATCCAGTATTCAAGGCGGCTCCAAAGAAAATTACAGGCGCTCCAGATCCATGATCGGTACCAAGGCTACCGTTGCTTTTAATTCTTCGACCAAATTCGCTAAAAGTCATTCCTGTTACTAAATTTGATTTCCCCATAAGCTCTAAATCTTGTTGAAATGCATGTATTGCCTGCGATAAAATACTGAGATTTGTAGCATGAGCACCTTTGGTCTTATCAGCAGCATCCACTTGACCACTGTGTAAATCAGATGTATTAGGGTGATTGACAATGTAAATAGGAGTTTGTAATCCGCCGTTGATTAATTTAGCAACAATTTTTAATTGATCACCTAGTTTATTAGCACTGGGATATGTTGCGGTTTGTGACTGAGCAGTGTTAAAAGCAGTTTGTATTGCAGTGCGATACACATTGCTTTGGTCTTTCATTAAACGTAAAAAAGTCAACTCCGTTCCGTAATCAGAATTAGGTGCGGGATCCGTAATTTGATTAATAACGTTCAAAAGTGCATTTGGATCAGGAGCATTATAACCCATATTAATAGTAGGTCCTTGTAAAGAAAAAGGCAAAGTAGAACCTATTTGAATAGCCAATGGATCAGGCATGGCGCTATTAGGATAACCAATAGGGAAATTAGGATATATGGTATCTAGCGATCGTCCTAGCCAGCCATCATCAAGAGTTTGATTGCTATTAGAAGCTGTAAACCAAATATCAGTTGCTCTAAAATGACTGAAACTTGGATTGGGATAGGAAACCCCTTGAATAATCATTAATTTGCCATTATCATGCAAAGTTTTCATTTCAGACATTGCAGGGTGTATGCCAGTAGTGGTATTATTGGCCAGTGGCAGAACAAAATTTTGGGTCATCAATATATTCGAACGTGCGTTATTTAAATTTGTCCATTTATCTAAAGGGAAAACGGTATTTAACCCATCGTTACCGCCATTCATTTGAATGATAACCAAAATTTTTCCGCAATTTACCGCTGCGTTTGCCAAAACATCTAATGCATTACTTTCAATTGAAGCTGACGCCATTACAGGAATTCCATTCAAAGCTAAAGGGATGGAGGCTAATGCACTTGTTTTTATAAAACTTCTTCTTTTCATAACTTCAAAAGATTACATTAATTGGTATTCAGCAAGTTGAGTAAGAGTCACAAGCAAGGATTTAAGTCGAGATTTCACAATGTTTCTATTGGTTGTATTTGACGTGTCATTTAGGTAAAGTGTCCAAGCTGAGGTCCAGTAATCATTGCTTGTTTGATTGGAAAGTAGCGATTGAATTTTTATTTGCTCTTTTTGTGTACTACTAATATCAATGGGCAGTAAGTACTGTATAGATTCAGCAACTAATAAATCTGGATTAGCACAAATAGCAGGACTAAATTGTTGAATAAAACCTATTATATCTACTTCTATCCGAGTTGTGAGCAAGTTGTAAGTAAGATTGTAACCGTTGAAAATTTTATTTAAGAAATCGAATCTTTTTTGAGTGGTACTGGAATTGATCCAATATTCATGAAAAGACGGATTTTGATAAAAAGCAACCCAACCGGAAACATTTGGAATTTCCCCCATAGTTTGTTCTAAACCGCTCAAAACAGTATTGTTGAAGTAACTCCAAACTCTGTATTGCGCTTCAAAATTAGTTGCGTCTGTAACCGTATAATTCAAGTTAAAAGTCCGCAAACTACCAATGACCAGATCAAAAGGCGATTTAATGTAAACGCCTCTATTGGCCATATCATAAAAATGTTGGCTTTTGAAAAGTTGGTTTAATACCGGTGCAATTTCCCAATTGTTAGCTACAAATGTTTGTGCTAATGGTCTAATAATGTTTGACTCTATTGTGGCATCGATATCGTAATATATAAAATAGCGATATAATCGGCGGCAAATATATTCTGAAACTACTTGTGATTTTGTGAAAATCATATCAATCAAAGCATCTAACTCTGAAGCACCAGCATTGCTAATGACGGTGTTGTTAAAAAACGAGGAGAACTGCTTATTGCTTGTATCGTGAAAATTGGTATCAAAATTAGTGCTGGGTGTAGCTGTATTTAAATTTACAACTCTCCATCCTGTTAAAACTTTTGCTGCTTGTAACACATCAGCTTCAGTATACTGGCTTAATGGGTCTTTTCCTAACGTAAAAAGCTCCATAAGCTCTCGCGCAAAATTCTCGTCTGGAGATGTTTTTGTGTTGGCTTGATTATTTAAATAGTACATCATAGCGGGCTGTGTAGCCATTTTTCTGATCAGTGTTTTGTAATTTCCAAGCGGATTATCTCGAAACATTTTCATGTAGGAGTACAATATGCGACATGAATTACTGCCCGCATACGAAAATGGTGTACTGCGTACGGTGTCAAAATCTACTGGAATAAAATGATACCAAAACCAAGTCATTTTTTCCTTAATAGTCAAATTTTGATTACAAGCTAAACCAAAATTCCACTGTGATAATGAATCTATTCTTCTCGAGTTAGTGGTATTGGTTCCCGCAGGCAATGGGTCATTTGTCCAGTCAGCTCCGTAGGGCAAGTTGCTCTCATCTGGAGAATAATTATTGTATGAATTTACGGGAGGCGCAGGCGCAGTAGTGCTGATGTTCAACACGGCATTGACTGCATTTGTCATATTTAAAGCGAGTAACACATCAACATCGGCTTTTCTAAAACCATAACCAGTACGTTTTAGCAAATGCAGTACTTCTTGCTTGCCCCAACTACCGCTGTAGGGATTTAATCCACTGTTAACAGGAACTACTCTATCGGTAAAAGCCGATTTTGTAGCGCTTTTAACGCTTTGATATCTTCTGCCTGTAAATATTTTTCGGGAATATTTTTCAAATAATGGATCTTTGGTATCCTGATTAATTTTTAATTTATTTAGTATTAAATTAAATAAATTTCTACGGTTAATAGTATTACTCATAACGATTTCAAATTTGATTTGTACAATCGACTCCCTACTACTTTATTATTTTCTAATAAGTAAAAATAGCTACTCAAAATTATGTTTTTTTACAATACGTTCAACGTGCTATAAATGTTGTACTTAAATAATGTATTGTTCAAATTGCTGCAAAAATTTATAATCGGGTCATTAAAACTACACAAAAAACTTTCTCGATTATTTATTTTATTTAAATCTATAGGCGCGCAAAAAATGGCGGTGCAATTCCCCTTTTTAATTCGATTTTTGATAAAATTTTTATCTCATACTACCAAACATTTCCCTAAATTTGCTTCCATTAATATATAAGTTAGCGTTAAAAAAATCAAGCTATGTTACAAATCGCATTTATTAGAGAGAATCAGGAAAAAGTAATCACCGCTTTGGCAAAGAGAAATATCGATGCTACAAGTGTTGTTGAAGAAGTGGTACAACTGGATGAAAAACGTCGCGCTACGCAAGTGGAGCTAGACAGCATTTTATCCGAATCTAATAAATTATCCAAGGATATTGGCGAATTGATGAAAGCGGGAGAGAAATCTAAAGCCGCAATCTTAAAAGAAAAAACTGTTTTAAATAAAGAGAAAAGCAAGAAATTAGCCGAAACTGCTGATGCACTTGCCGCTGAACTTTTAGAAAAATTATATACCTTACCCAATCTTCCTGCTGATATTGTTCCTATTGGAAAAACACCGGAGGAAAACCTGAACGTTTTTGAAGAAGGGGAAATCCCAGTTTTGCATGAAGGCGCGCAACCACACTGGGAATTGGTAAAAAAATACGACATTATCGATTTTGAATTGGGAGTAAAAATCACAGGCGCAGGATTTCCGGTTTATAAAGGAAAAGGAGCAAAATTACAACGTGCTTTGATCAATTATTTTCTGGACAAAAATACCGCTGCAGGATATAACGAAGTTCAGGTGCCACACATGGTAAACGAAGCATCTGCTTATGGAACGGGACAATTGCCCGACAAAGAAGGGCAAATGTACCATGATAAAACGGATGATTTATACTTGATTCCAACTGCTGAGGTTCCAGTAACGAATTTGTTTCGGGATGTAATTTTAAACGAAAGTGAATTACCGGTTTTGACCACGGCTTACACGCCTTGTTTTCGTCGTGAAGCAGGTTCTTATGGTGCGCACGTACGTGGATTGAACCGTTTACATCAATTTGACAAAGTCGAGATTGTTCGTGTAGAGCATCCCGATAAATCGTATGAAGCCTTGGACGGAATGGTGGAGCATGTAAAAAGTATTTTGCAGGAATTGAAATTACCCTACAGAATATTGCGTCTTTGTGGCGGCGATATGGGATTCACAGCAGCGTTAACCTATGATTTCGAAGTGTTTTCTACTGCACAGGACCGTTGGTTAGAAATCAGTTCGGTTTCTAATTTTGAGACTTTTCAAGCAAATCGGTTGAAATTACGTTTTAGAGATAAAGATGGAAAAAATCAATTAGCACACACCTTAAACGGAAGTTCATTGGCTTTGCCAAGAGTTTTGGCAGCACTTTTAGAAAATTACCAAACTCCGGAAGGAATCGTAATTCCTGAGGTTTTGCGTGCTTATTGCGGATTTGATAGTATCAATTAGTTAAAACACTACTGAAAAATATTTTGTTGATGAAAAAGATTACGGTGTTCTGTGGCTCCAGTTTTGGGAATGAAAAAAATTATGAGGTTCAAGCGATAGTACTGGGACAGGTAATGGCTAAGAAGAACATTGATTTGGTTTACGGTGGCGCAAAAGTTGGTTTAATGGGTGCGGTTGCTGACGGTGTTTTGAGTGAAAACGGAAAAGTATTTGGTGTTTTACCCCGTTTTTTGATGTCTAAGGAAGTGGCTCACGATAATTTGACCGAGTTAATCATTGTGGAAAGTATGCACGAAAGAAAAACCAGAATGAATGAATTAAGCGATGGCGTAATTGCATTGCCTGGTGGATTTGGAACTTTAGAGGAGTTTTTCGAAATGCTCACGTGGGGGCAACTCGGACTTCATAAGAAACCCATTGGGATTTTAAACGTTGATGGATTTTATGATTTATTATTGCAATTCATCCAAAAAATGGTTGATAACGGTTTTTTAAAAGAAATCAATCAAAAGATGATTTTGGTTAGTGATAATGCGGAAGAATTGCTGAACAAAATGGAAAATTACACCGCACCGGAAGTTGGAAAATGGATTAAAAAAGGAAATGAATAAAGACACGAATATGTATTCCAACACCTAATCTGAATTAGAAAAACAGATAAAAAATGAAAAAAATCGTTCTCTTAATACACCTGTTTTTATCGCTATTCGCTTTCGCCCAAAACGAACAATTGGCACAGTATTATTATGATAAAGGCGATTTTGAAAAAGCCAAAATCAGTTATGAAGAATTACTGCAAGAGATTCCATTAAACTCTCAGTATTTTTTAAGAATAATCGATTGTTCACAGCAATTGCAAGAGTTTGAAAGTGCCGAAAAAGCCATTCAAAAACGACTTGACAAGTACAATCAAGGAAATCTTCTGGTAGAATTAGGATATAATTTTCAGTTGCAAAAAAATGATGATAAAGCCAAGATGTACTACGATCAGGCATTAGACCGCATCAGAAAAAATCCAAATCAAGTGTACGGAATTTCAAACACTTTTGAGCGAAAAGTGCTACTTGAATACGCGCTGAAATCCTACCAAATCGCAGTAGAATTAGAGCCTAATTTTAATTTCAATTATCAAATAGGATTGCTTTACGGTCAATTGTCTAATATAGAAATGATGATTTCCACTTTTCTGGATGAAGCGTTTGCTAATCCTCAAAACTCCATTCGAATCCAAAATCAACTGGTTCGTTTTATGGCTGATGAAGGCGATGCAAATTTCAATGAATTGTTGCGTAAAGCTTTAATTGTAAGGACGCAGAAAAATCAAGACATTTTTTGGAACCATTATCTGAGTTGGTTTTATGTGCAGGAAAAGGAATTTGGGAAAGCATTTATTCAGCAAAAAGCCATTTATAAACGCAATCCGGAATCGCTTGCTACGATTGTAAATTTAGGGCAACTGGCAATTGAAGAAGAGAATGAGGAAGCGGCAAAGGAAATTTTAGGGTTTGTATTGCAAAACACACTAGATTTAGAATTGCTGATCCAAGCGAATTCGTATTTGATTGCGATGAAAATTGAAAAAGCAACCGAAAAAGACTTTGCCGCGATCAGCAAAGAATTAGACGGTTTGATGAAACAATTTGAAATAAGTCCTTTTACCTTATCTTTGCAGCTGATTCAGGCACATTTCACGGCATTTAAGTTAAAAAAACCGGAGGAAGGAAAGGCAATAATCAAGAGAGCGCTGGAATTGCAATTGAATGATTATCAGGTGGCTGATGCCAAAATGGAACTGGCAGATATTTTGTTGTACGAAGAAAAATTCAATCAGGCGTTGATCTATTATTCGCAGATTGAATTGGACTTGAAGAATGATGTAATGGCGCATGAAGCCAGTTTGAAAGCCGCAAAAACGAGTTATTTTAAAGCTGATTTTGCTTGGGCGTTGAAACAATTTAAGGAATTGAAATCAGCCAATACACAGTTGATTGCGAATGATGCTTTGGAATATTTTCTGTTAATCAATGACAATACGGTCGTTGATTCGACACAAACGGCTTTGAAACAATTTGCCAAAGGAGATTATCTGTTGTATCAAAATAGGAATCAGGAAGCGATAACGCAGTTTCTATCGATTTTAAAAAATCATAAAGGTCAGCAAATAGAAGCCGTGACGTTGTTGCGTTTGGGAAATATTTACGAAGAAACGGGCGATTTTACTTTGGCTTTAATCCAATACCAAACGATTATGGATCAGTATAGCGATGGGATTTACATAGACGAAGCGCTGTATTTTTCGGCAGAGATATATAAAAAAGAACTGCTATTGCCTGATAAAGCGAAACCTTTGTATGAGAAGATTATTTTTAATCATCAGGATAGTATTTATTTTGTGGAAGCCAGAAAGAAATTCAGGCAATTGAGGGGAGATACTAATTTATAAGTAAATGTTTAATCGGTTAAATGTTTAACCGATTAACCGAAAAAACAATTAACCAGTTAAACAAAAAAAATGATATTATACAACGTTACTACAAACATACACGAAAGCGTGCACGATCAATGGATGATTTGGATGCAACACAAGCACATTCCAGAAATTCTGGCTACAGGAAAATTCTCTTCGGCAAGAATGGTACGGGTTTTAATTGAAGAAGAAATGGGCGGAGTTACCTATTCCGTTCAATATGTGACGGACAGCAAAGACACTTTGGAGAAATATTATCTGGAGGACGCACCTGCTTTTCGTGAAGAAGGAGCGAAGCTGTTTGGAGACAAAATGCTGGCGTTTAGAACGGAATTAGAATTGATTGCGGATTATTAAAAAAGTGTTCAGTGTTCGTCTTTTTAGTGTTCAGTTTGGGAATAATAAATCTTGAAATGGGAAATTGCGATATTAAGTTCAAATTGTAAAAGTAAATATAATTGGAGGTCGCAATTTGCGACCTCCAATTCTGAAAAGATGGGTTTGCGATATGCTCCGATGGCTTTTACAGAACACGGCGTATTAATGTTATCGAGTGTTTTGAATAGTGAAAAAGCAATTCAAACCAATATTCAGATAATGCGGATATTTACAAAAACGAGGCAAATGCTCTCTGATAATTCGGATTTACGTATTGATTTTGAAACAATGAAAAAGAAAATTGAAAATCAGGGAAAAAACATAGTACTCATTTTTCAATATGTAGATGAACTTATGGAAAAGAAAGAAATCATTCCAGAACGAGGAAAAATAGGATATAAAAAGTAGTTGCAATATTGATTTTGCGATAGTTTTCTGGATATTTAATACAATACAGTAGTGCCTTAGGGACAAAATAAACCTAACAATAAAGTGAGATTGCTTCGTGCCTCGCAAAGACAAACATGGAAAAAGTAAAAGCAAAAAAACACCTCGGACAACACTTCTTGAAAGACGAAAGTATTGCCAAAGACATTGCAGATACATTGAACTTAGAAGGGTATGATGATGTACTGGAGATAGGACCAGGAATGGGCGTTTTGACAAAATATTTGTTGGATAAACCGGTGAACACCTACGTTATTGAAATCGATGCGGAATCAGTGACGTATTTAGACGAAAATTATCCAAAATTAAAAGATAAAATTATTTCTAAAGATTTCCTAAAATACAACATTAACGAAGTTTTTGAAGGAAAGCAGTTCGCAATCATTGGGAATTTCCCGTATAACATTTCGACACAAATTGTTTTTAAAACATTGGAATATCGCCACCAAATTCCGGAATTTGCCGGAATGTTCCAGAAAGAAGTGGCGCAACGCATTTGTGAAAAAAAGGGAACAAAAGCGTATGGAATACTGTCGGTTTTGGTACAGGCTTTTTATGATGCCGAGTATTTATTTACGGTAGACGAACATGTTTTTATTCCACCGCCAAAGGTAAAATCAGGTGTTTTACGTTTGCGCAGAAAAAAAGATTACAGCTTGCCATGTGGTGAAAAATTGTTTTTTACGGTAGTGAAAACTGCTTTTCAGCAGAGACGTAAAACGTTACGAAATAGTTTAAAAACCTTAAATTTGTCGGATAGTTTGAGAGAGGATGAAATTTTCAACCTTCGACCAGAACAATTAAATGTAGCACAGTTTATAGCACTCACCCAAAAAATAGAAGCCGATGGAGTTTAAAATCAGCAAAGGATTAATTCAGGAATTAGAGCAACTCATTCAAAACAAAAACGACCAGCAACTGGAAGTATTATTGAATGATATGCACCATGCTGATATTGCTGAAATTCTCGATGAGCTTGATTTTAATGAAGCGACCTATATTTTTAAAGTATTAGACAGTGAAAAAACTGCTGAAATTCTTCTGGAACTAGAAGATGATTTGCGGGAAAATATATTAAGCAGGCTTTCGCCAAAAGAAATTGCAGAAGAGTTAGATGAGCTGGAAACCAATGATGCAGCTGATATTATAGCGGAGCTTTCACAAGATTTGAAAGCCGAAGTAATATCAGAACTTCAGGATGTAGAACATGCCAAAGATATTGTTGACTTATTGCGCTATGACGAAGATACCGCCGGTGGAATCATGCACAAGGAATTGGTAAAAGTCAATGAAAATTGGAATGTGCTTACTTGTGTCAAAGAAATGCGCATTCAGGCCGAAAATATCTCCAGAGTCCATTCGATTTATGTGGTGGATGATGAAGACCGATTGAAAGGGCGTTTATCCCTCAAGGATTTATTGACCACTTCTTCCAGAACCCCAATTAATGATGTGTACATCCGGAAATTAAACTCCGTAAAAGTAGATACAGAAGATGTTGAGGTAGCCCGAATTATGCAGAAATATGATTTAGAAGCTATTCCTGTTGTAGATGAATTAGGAAGGTTAGTGGGTCGAATCACTATTGATGACATTGTGGATGTAATCAAGGATGAAGCCGATCAGGATTACCAGTTGGCTGCAGGTATCTCGCAAGATGTTGAGGCAGATGACAGCATATTTGAACATACAAAAGCACGGTTGCCTTGGTTAGTTTTGGCTCTTTTAGGCGGTTTTATCTCCGTAAAAGTGTTGGGATTGTTTGAAGGCGCAATGCTGCAACATGGTAATTTATTCTTTTTCACGCCCCTTATTGCTGCGATGGCAGGAAATGTCGGTGTACAATCCTCGGCAATTATTGTACAGGGTTTGGCTAATAATACGTTGAGCGGATCGCTATTTAATAGATTAGTTAAGGAAGTCTCCCTAAGTTTATTAAATGGATTGATTCTGGCTACAATATTATTTTTAGGAAGTCATTTTCTATTGGATGTTGAAATGATAATTGGCGTTATTATCTGCGTAGCATTAATTTCAGTAATTATTATTGCTTCATTAATAGGGACTTTTATCCCGTTATTGCTGGATAAATTTGGTATTGATCCCGCATTGGCAACTGGTCCGTTTATTACAACCAGTAATGATATTTGTGGCATTTTGATTTATTTTTCGATAGCAAAAATGATTTTAGGGTTTTAAGATAGAAGTAAGAGAAGAGAAAAAGAATAGAGAACAAAGAGAATAGATAGGAAATACAACAACAAACGAATACATCTATAACTATACAACCAACACTTTTTCCAGACGGCTTGCTTTCTTTTGGAAAGTCCCGAAGCTTCTGGAGGGGAGAGGAAAAACCACAACCAGCATGAAAGTACACATTATTGGCGGAGGAAACTTAGGAGTTTCTATCGCATTAGGATTATCAAAATTTTCGCCAGATGACCAAGTTACCATAACCCGAAGAAACACCTCCAGCATTCTGTATCTTGAAAAATTAGGAGCAACAGTTTCTACAAATAATATGCATCAGATTCAGGAAGCCGATGTCATTATTTTGACCATCAAACCATACCAAGTAGACACTGTTTTGGCCGAAATTCTTCCCGTAATTTCTAATAAAATCATCGCCTCGGCAGTGAGTGGATTGTCGATAGAAAATCTGCAAAACAAAATCGGTACGGCTAATAGTGCCATCCGAATCATGCCCAATATAGCGGCACAGTTTGGCGCCTCAGCCACCTGTATTGCGTTTCATGAAAAAGACAAAGAGCAGGCACAAGATGTTGTTTCCCTTTTTCAGAATTTGGGAACCGCTCCTATTATTGACGAAAAATTAATGGATGCTGCAACTGTTTTGGCGGCCAGCGGAACCGCTTTTGCCTTGCGCTACATTCGGGCCTCAATGCAAGCCGGTATCGAAATAGGATTTGACTGGCAAACCGCCTTAGCCATCTCGGCACAAACGGTAAAAGGTGCTGCCGAAATGCTACTAGAAGAAAAAGTACACCCGGAACAATTAATAGACCGCGTGACCACGCCGCAAGGTTGCACGATCGCGGGATTGAACGAAATGGAAATGCACGGATTCAGTTCGTCCCTAATCCGAGGCATCAAAACATCCTTGAAACAAATCAAGGGGTAGGCGCATAGTTTTGTAATTTTTTCGTTATATAAGCTGCGCAAACGTCTCCGACTTTGCGCAATTTTTTTCTTAAAAGGGATGAATATTGACATTTCATATTTGTATTAACACTCAAATAAATCTTATATTTGAAAAAAACAACCATGAAAAAACTACTCCTATTAATCCTTATTTTAATTTCAAGTTATACTGTGAATGCGCAAAAAGACGAACAAAAACAAATCCTTAAACATGTAGTGATGTTTGGTTGGAAACCCGGTACAGATGCAGCAGCAATTGACAAAGTAGTCACTGCTTTTGGAAACTTAGAACATAAAATCAAATTGATCAAAGCGTATGAATGGGGAATTAATAACAGTCCTGAAAACCTGAATAATGGTTTGACCCATTGTTTTGTGTTGACTTTCACCAGTAAATCCGACAGAGATGCATATTTAATTCATCCGGATCACAAAGCTTTTGTGGCTGTTTTGAGTCCGGCACCAGACAAAGTTACCGTAGTAGATTATTGGACGAATAAGTAAACAAAAATCGCAGTAAATAATTAAAGAACAATTTTTCTGCATAGTAAACCGTAAAAAATAAAACATGAATCAGAGCACAATTGTTTTCAGAATGTCTAAAAGCAGTGGTATTTACAATGAAGCCAATCGCTATGTAGTACGTATTGATAGCAAAACGGAGTGTGAAATGAACTACAGCAACAACCGGAAAGAATACCGTGTTTTGCCCGGAAAACATACCATAGAAATTGGTGATGGGACTTCTTTTCAAACAGAAGAGATAGTGCTAAAGGCGGGAGAAACGAAAGTACTGAGCATAAATCCCAGTCTTACGTACAATCTTGGATTCGGAATACTGACCGGAATGGTGGTAACCGGTTTGGTTATTCAATTTGCAGTACTTCAAAAATTTTCTCCTGTGATGATTATTCCATTCATGCTTTATTTATTTATTAAAAAAAGAGATTTTAAAAATAGTTTTGCGATAAGTTATTCAAAATAGAAGCAATTATTGAACATAAAAAAGCCTCGTTTAATTGCTTAAACGAGGCTTTTTAGGATCACAATATGTTTTATACTAGTGCTGTTTTCTCTTTTTTAGATTGTTTTCTTAAGGTATATTTCAACCAGAAGAAACCCGTCAGACCAGCAACAAAAGAAGCAATCAGAATGGCAATTTTAGAGTATGTAATAACCTCTTTACCACTTTCTTTGAAAGCAAGAAGGGTAATGAAAATGGACATGGTGAACCCAATTCCACCAAGCATTCCTGCCCCAATTATTTTTTTCCAATTTAAATCTTTGGGCAACGTGCAAATGCCTAAACTCACTCCTAAAAAGGAGAAAAGCCAAATTCCAAGAGGTTTTCCCACCACAAGTCCCAGCATGATCCCAATTGTATTGGTATGATTCAATCCTTCTGACCAATCAGAACCAATGGCAATACTGGTATTGGCGATGGCAAAAAGCGGCAGAATCAAAAATGCAACCGGTTTGTGCAAAAAATGCTGTAATTTATAAGATGATGTTTTCTTGCCTCCGTCTCCAAACGGAATGACAAAAGCCAATAACACTCCGGTAATTGTGGCGTGAACACCTGAATTCAGCATAAAATACCACATAGCAGCACCCCCAATTAAATAGGGGATAAGGTTGTGAACCTTTCTTTTGTTCAGGATAAATAAACCACCCATAATGGCAAAAGCAATAAACAGATTGGTAAAAGCAATTGTTTTTGTATAAAAAACAGCAATTACCAAAATAGCCCCTAAGTCGTCAATTACAGCAAGGGCAGTAAGGAATACTTTCAGCGAGGTAGGAACCCGATTTCCTAAAAGCGATAAAACTCCAATTGCAAAGGCAATGTCAGTAGCCATAGGAATACCGGCACCATTTTGTGTGGGAGTTCCAAAATTGAGCAGTAAAAAAATTCCCGCCGGAACAATCATCCCGCCTAAAGCACCAAAAACAGGTAAAGTGGCATTTCTAATACTTGACAATTCTCCTTTGTAGATCTCCCGTTCTAGCTCTAAACCAATCAAAAGAAAGAAGATAGTCATCAGTCCGTCATTGATCCAGTGGGTGATCGAATGGTTGCCGATATTGGTTTCCCAAAAGGCAATATAGTCAGTTTGAAAAGGGGAATTAGCAAATAGAAGAGAGAGTATCGTAACTAGGAGTAATAAAAGACCTCCCGCTTTTTCGTTTTCAAAAAAGGCTTTGAATGTTTTTGTTAATCTCATTTGTTGTTTTTCTTTTTCTATAATTAATAGTATAAATGATGAATAGGAATTCTGCAAATTTAAGCTTTTGAAAGCTAATTTCCGTTCTTAAAAGTATAAACCGTAATTTTTTTGTTTCTTTGATGTAGTAAAAACAAAGCAATTATGACCATCAAAATACTTCATATCGACAGCAATCATTCCTTACTGTGGAATGAATTGCAAAAATCCGGGTTTATCAATCACAGTGATTTTACTTCTTCAAAAGAAGAAATCGAAGCTAAAATTCAGGATTATCAAGGAGTTGTGATTCGAAGCCGTTTCAAGATTGACAAAACATTCTTGGACAAAGCTACTAATTTGCAATTCATCGCTCGCGTTGGAGCCGGACTGGAAAGCATTGATTGCGAGCATGCAGAATCTAAAAACATTACACTTATTGCCGCTCCAGAAGGAAATAGAAACGCTGTTGCTGAACACACCTTGGGTATGATCTTATCCATTTTTAATAAATTGAATCAAGCTGACAGCGAGATACGAGCAGGCCATTGGAACCGGGAAAGCAATCGCGGTCAGGAACTTGACGGTAAAACCGTTGGAATTATCGGGTACGGAAACATGGGAAAATCATTTGCCAAAAAACTCCGTGGTTTTGATGTCGAAGTCTTGTGTTATGACATTCAGGAAAATGTGGGTGATGCTAATGCGAAGCAGGTTTCCTTAGCAGAATTTCAGCAAAAAGTAGATGTAGTGAGTTTGCATGTTCCATGGACTTCTGAAACAAATAAAATGGTGAATGCTGATTTTATCAATGGATTTCTTAAGCCTTTTTGGGTTATTAATACCTCTCGAGGCAAGAATATTGTCACTGCCGATTTGGTTACTGCCATGCAATCCGGGAAAATTCTCGGAGCAGGTTTAGATGTTCTGGAATATGAGAAGTTGTCTTTTGAAACCCTTTTTAACGATAAAAACACACCAGAGGCTTTTCAGTATTTGTTGAAAGCCAAAAACGCAATTCTGACGCCACATATTGCCGGTTGGACTTTCGAAAGCCATGAACGATTGGCACAAGTAATCGTTGATAAAATAAAAGCAAAGTATCTTAGTTAGGTAAAATTTGTCGTGCCGTAGCAGCGCAATACGGGAATTGGAGTTTCTTCTTTAAAGTAAAAATCCCTAAAACTCGTCGCTTGTTGCGAAGATAACATATTGGTTTAAAGCCAATTCGTATCGTTTTACTTTTTGGTGGAAAGACAAAATGGGAAGGATTGTTCTATCCAATGGCAGCCGTTTATGGATGGTACCAATCATTTTAAGCCAAGCGAAAAACGGTTCGTGCAAAATTTTACAGTTGATGATTTAGAACGTTTATTGCAAAATTATCAGATGAAGGCGTAATAATTGTGGGCGTTATGGAGGTTTGTAACTCTAGAAAATTCGGATGGGTTTTGAATAGTGGAGGAAATAAAACCGAATTTTTGAACCAATTGGTAGAGTGTTTCAATAATTTTTATATTTTTAACCATTGAAAAACAATCTAATACAAATTATTTATGCAAAATTCGAAGATTGAAAATTGGAATAATCCGCTGCCAGTTCGTCAAAACAATAAAAAGCTGCCTGCCGGAATTTTAGCGATACTTTTAGGTCCTCTTGCGATTCATAAATTCCTATTGGGGTATACTACTGAAGGGATAATATGGCTGGTAATTAGTCTTTTTACCTGCGGAACGGTGACATACATTTTAGGTATTATCGAAGGAATAATTTATTTGACAAAATCTGACGAGGAGTTTTACCAAATGTATCAAGTAGGTAAAAAGGCTTGGTTTTAAAACATAAAAAAATCCCGGTTTTAGACTGTCCCCAAAAATTCAGACACTATTTGGGGGTATTTTTCTACCACAAATTTCACTAATTGCCACGAATTAATTTTGTGCTGATTTGTAAAATTTCTAGCAACTAAGTAATAACCATAGTATAATGTCGTATTTTAAAATCAGGATAAAATTATGTAACAATCTGATTTAAAGTTGTTTTACTTAAAGTTAATTCTTTTGACTTTACGACTTTTAAACTTTCGACTTACTTATTTAATGTAATTCTGAAATTAATCTTCTTTCTCGCTCAGTTTCCGCTCCAATTCTTTCTGGAATTCTTCCATTACGGGCTTCATGGTACTTTCCGGAATGTCTGCAATCCTGATGTACATCAATCCGTCTACGGCATTATTAAACAACGGATCCACATTAAATGCGACCACTTTTGCATTTTGTTTGATGTATTTTTTGATTAAAACCGGCAAACGCAAACTTCCCGGTTCCAGCTCGTCGATAATTTTATCAAACTTATTCAAATCCGATTCGGTTTCGTTAAAAATAAAATCCTTATCGGCATCTTTTAATTTTACTTTATACGCTTTTTTGGGATGAATGTATTGCGCAATGTACGGATCATAATAATTGGATTTCATAAATTCAATCATTAAGGATTTAGAAAAATCTGAAAATTGATTACTGATACTCACGCCTCCCAATAAAAATTTATGTTCGGGATAGCGTAAGGTGGTATGCATAATTCCTTTCCAAAGCAAGAAAAGCGGCATTGGTTTTTGTTGGTACTCTTTGATGATAAAAGCGCGTCCCATTTCGATAGATTTGTGCATCATATCATGTAATTCGGGCTCAAACCTAAACAGATCGTTGAGGTAGAATCCATTGATTCCATACTTCGGATAAATTTCTGAACCCAATCCCATTCGGTACGCACCGGCAATCTTATGGGCTTCATTATCCCATAAAAACAAGTGATGATAATATTTATCGTGCTTGTCTAAATCAATAGACTCATTGGTTCCTTCGCCTACTTCTCTGAAAGTGATTTCTCTAAGACGTCCTATTTCATGCAGGATATTTGGAATTTTAGTGGCTTCAGAAAAGAAAACCTCATAATTTTTACTTTGTAAAAGGCGGCAATCGCTATTTCTGGCGGCATCAACTTCGGCAATCATCTTTTCGCTGTTGGCAGCAGTGACAATTGTCTTTGGGCTTTTAGGAATTTTTAAAGTAGGCGTTGGCAAAAAAGGAATTTCTTTCTCAAAAGGATTGGCCAACATGTACGTTTTTTTTCTTAAAAACTCAGAGTATTCCTCTAAAGTCTTGTGCTCATTTTGTTCGCTTACGGAAATTGGTTTACCAATACGCACTTTGATCACACGGCGTTTCTGGCTAAAGACTTCCGAAGGCAGTTTTGCCGTTCTAAAAGTCCCGCTTATTTTAGAAAGCAAATAAAATAATCGACTGTTTTTAGCATGAAAATAAATAGGAACCACAGGCACCTGCGCTTTTCTAATTACTTTGATAGCTCCTTCTTCCCAAGGCTTATCTACCATTAACTTACCATCTTTATAGGTAGAGACTTCGCCTGCGGGAAACATGCCTAAGGGTTTTCCATCGCTTAAATGACGCAGTGTTTCCTTGATTCCCACCACGCTTGATTTAGCATCCTTATGATTTTCAAAAGGATTCACAGGCATGATGTATTTTTTGAGCGGCTTAATTCGGTGTAAAAGAAAATTAGCAATAATCTTGAAATTGGGTTCTCTCTCCAGCATTAATTTCAATAATAAAACCCCGTCAATTCCTCCCAGTGGATGGTTTGAAATCGTGATGTAAGCTCCTTCTTTTGGCAGGCGCTTTAAATCCTCTTCCGGAATTTCAAATTTTATTTGTAAATCATCTAATATTCCATTCAGGAAATTAACATCTTTCAAATGCTTATTTCTGTCGTACATTTTGTTTAAGGTAGAAATCTTTAGCACCTTCATAAGCATCCATCCTGAGAAGGTACCTAGAACTCCATACTTATCAGCATTTATTGCTTTTGCAACTTCTTTGGCGGTTACTAAACCCATGAATTTTTTTCTTTTAAAGCAAGAAACAAAGATAGCAAAAAACTCCATTTTCTCTATTTTTCTGAGTCAAACTTGTACTTTTTTATTACATTTGAAATCGTTATATACACACCATGATTTTTTCTGACAGATTCTAAAAATGCATTTCTAATACCATTTGGGAATTATTTATTTCTACAGAAATTCAAATACACACTTTATGAGAATTATTTCATACAACGTCAACGGAATTAGAGCCGCAATTTCAAAAGGATTTATCGATTGGCTGCAACAGGCAAATCCGGACATCATTTGCCTACAGGAAATCAAAGCCACTGAGGATCAAATTCCTGTGGAGGCTATTGCAAAGGCAGGGTATCCGTATCAATATTATTATTCAGCCACTAAAAAAGGGTACAGCGGCGTAGCGATTCTTTCAAAGATCAAACCTAATAATGTGGTCCACGGAACCGGAATTCACCACATGGATTTTGAAGGAAGAAATCTTCGGGCTGATTTTGATGATTTTTCCGTGATGAGTTTGTACCTGCCATCTGGGACAAATATGGAGCGACTCGACCATAAATTCATGTTTATGGATGATTTTAAGAATTATATTGATGAACTCAAAAAAGAAACGCCAAACTTGATTATCTGTGGCGATTACAACATTTGCCATGAGGCAATTGACATTCATGACCCAATTAGAAACAAGACCGTTTCCGGATTTTTACCCCATGAAAGAACCTGGCTTGACGGATTTATAAAGTCCGGATTTGTCGATAGTTTTCGCCATTTCAACAGTGAACCGCACCAGTATTCCTGGTGGAGTTACCGCGCTGGAGCCAGAGGGAATAACAAAGGGTGGCGCATCGATTATAATTTAGTTGCCAATTCTTTGAAACATAAACTCAAAAGAGCCGTTATTTTATCAGATGCCGTACATTCAGATCATTGCCCGGTCTTGGTAGAATTAGAGTAATCATCTTTAGCGCAGCCAAAGGAGGAGCTATTTCCCGCTATCCGCTACAATCTTTTCTCTCGTTAAAAAACGAGAGAAAAGGATTTTCACTTCTATCGGGGCTAGGGCATCCGAATGCAATTTAAATTTTTGATTTCAAAACAACAATAAAAACGATATAAACACCATTAAAATGATTAAAAAATTTTCCTTAGGATTACTCGTATTGGCACTTTCAACATCCTGCGTGTCAAAAAAAATATACAATGACTTAGAAAGCAAGTATGCGGATTCCAAAAAGGAAAACCGAAGCCTAACGGACGAAAATGAAGATTTGCTGAAAACTAAAAACCAATTGGATTTAGATAGAACTGCTTTAACTTCTGACTTGAGTGCTTCTAAAGCAGCACTTGATAAATTGAAAGCAGATTATGCTGCTGCTCAAAACAAACTCGAAGTCCTGCAGGATTCCTATGCCGCTTTAGAGAAAAACAGCGGAGAGGCTTTACAAAGTAACATGAAGAAAAATCGTGATTTGCTAGGCCAATTGGATGAGAAAGCAAAAGCGTTGGCAGTAGAACAAGAGCGTTTGAGCAAAAGTGCCCAGCGTTTGCAAGAATTAGAAGACTTGATCGCCGCCAAAGAAGCCAACATGAAAAAACTAAAAGAAACACTCTCTAATGCTTTGAATAGTTTTGAAGGAAAAGGATTGACTGTCGAACAAAAAAATGGAAAAGTATACGTATCCATGGAGAACAAACTGCTCTTCAATTCCGGAAGTTGGTCAGTAGGTTCCGAAGGGAAAAAGGCAGTAGTAGAATTAGGTAAAGTTTTAGGAGACAATCCTGAAATCTCCGTTCTTATTGAAGGACATACGGATGATGATGCTTTTTCAGCTTCTGGACCAATTGCGGATAACTGGGATTTATCAACCAAAAGAGCCACCGCAATCGTAGCTATTTTGAGCGAAAACTCAAAAATCAACAAACAAAGTCTTACCGCCGCAGGACGAGGAGAGTTCTCTCCGCTAGCCAGCAATGCAACTGCTGACGGAAAAGCGAAGAACCGCAGAATCGAAATCATTCTTACCCCAAGATTAGATGAAATTGCCGAAATGCTGAATGAAATAAATTAAGGTTTAAAGGTTAAAGTATAGAAAGGTTCAGAGTGTATGCTTTGAACCTTTTTTTGTTCTCTACGGGATATTTTATAAAATAATCTCCAGTTTTATAAGTTTAACCATTAAGGAATTAAGAAAATTATGCGTGAATTCTTAATGAAGCTTAATCTCTTAATGGTTTAAAAAAGGAACCTTTTCTTAACCGCTAATTCGCTAATTTTATCTTTCGTTTCAAGGGCTTTTAATTTGCGAATTCGCGGTTATTTTTTTAACATCCTGTAAACTTTTGTCAATTTTCTGTTAACACTAAATCGTAACCGCAAACTAATTTTATCTTTGTTTTCGAAAATAAAATACAATTTCCTTAAATATGAAATATACAACATTACCAAATACTGATATAAAAGTCAGCAAAATTTGCCTTGGAACCATGACTTTTGGGCAACAAAACACAGAAGCTGATGGTCACGCACAAATGGATTATGCTTTTGAAAATGGAGTCAATTTCTTTGATACTGCCGAAATGTATTCTATTCCGGGGCGTCAGGAAACCTATGGAAGTACAGAGAAAATCCTTGGAACCTGGTTCAAGAAAACAGGGAAAAGAGAAGAAATTGTTTTGGCCTCCAAAATTGCCGGACCCAATCCTAATTTTGGCTACATGAGAGAAAAATTAGATTTTTCGCCCGCCAGTATCAAGTTTGCATTGGACAGTAGTTTGCAACGCCTGCAAACTGATTATCTGGATGTGTACCAATTGCATTGGCCGGAACGTAAAACCAATTATTTTGGACAACGCGGTTTCAAAGTGCAAGACGATGCTTGGGAAGATAATATTCATAATGTGCTGGAAGCATTAGACGGTTTTGTCAAGGAAGGAAAAATAAATCACATAGGTCTTTCAAATGAAAATCCTTGGGGAATTATGCGTTTTCTGGAGGAAAGCAAATACAATAATCTGCCAAGAATAAAGACGATTCAAAATCCGTATTCGTTATTGAACCGACTTTTTGAAAACGGGTCCGCTGAAATTTGCTTGAGAGAAAATGTTGGTTTATTGGCGTATTCTCCAATGGCTTTTGGCGTTTTGTCCGGTAAATTCCTTACTGGCGAAGCGCATCCAAATGCCAGAATCAAATTGTTTCCGCAGTATTCCAGATATAGCAGTCCACAATGCACCGAAGCCACGCGGCTATATCAGGAAATCGCTAAGAAAAACGGATTGACCTTGACGGAATTGTCGTTGGCATTTATAGCCCAACAGCTGTTTGTAACCAGCACGATTATTGGTGCAACCACATTGGAACAATTAAAAGAAAATATTGATACCATTCAAGTGTCACTTTCGGATGAAATCTTAAAAGCGATTGATGAAGTGCAAGCCGTGATTCCGGATCCGGCACCTTAAATGAAACAACCCTGTCTGATTTTTGAAATTGGACAGGGTTGTTTTCAATATTACAGATCAAATTCATCGTCAACCGATAAAGAATCCACTTTTATTTGTGTTGAATCTTGTATTTTGAATTTGATAAAAGATTTTGCAGGTCCTGAAATCAATATTGGTAAGGACTTGTAAATCGTGTCTTCAGGAGTCAAAAGCCCTCTTCGAAACATAATATTGGTTAAGAACAACTCTTGTTTTACAGCAAAATCTTTCAACATCCCTTGATCGTTAAACTGATACATGAATTTCTTAGGACTTGGAATAATTCTGGCAAGATACAAGCATTCGTTCAGCGATAATTCCAAAGGCGTTTTTTGAAAGTAAAACTGACTTGCTTCGCCAATTCCATATACATTTGGACCCCATTCGATAATATTAAAATACACTTCGAGCATGCGTTCCTTGCTTACAATCCGGTTGTTTTCCAGAATATAAACCAATAAAATTTCTTCCAGTTTACGGGAAACAGTTTTTTCCCGACTCAGAAAAACATTTTTCACTAATTGCATGCTGATGGTACTGGCGCCGCGGGAAAACTTTTTAGTTTTTATGTTTTTGATGATGGATTGTTTGAAAGCTTCGCTGATAAAACCACGATGCGAAAAGAAAGAAGGATCTTCCGTTGTCAAAACCGACTTTCGTAAATAGGGTGAAATTTGGTCCAGTGGCGTGAAATTTGGATTAGCAGAGCCCACTAAAACCGGACGTTGCAACACGTTCTTTATAAGTGCGCGATACACAAATTCGCCATTGAGTTTGTTCAGGTTGGCTTCACCGTATTTTGTAATTTTTAGATTTTCTTTTTTTAGTTTGCTGTCAAAAACCAGTTGATTGGGTTTGTTTTGGTTGAATGCAAAGTCCAATTTGTAATCAAAAGTACCACTGGCTTTCATGCCTTGAAAATTGGCAAATAAACCGTCTGGAAGCGAAGTGATAAAATCCTGCGCGTTCATTTTTGGAATATTCACTTTGAGTTTATAAATCGTGTCTTTTTCAGTTTCATAAGCCACATAAGGATGAAATTTTATCTTGTTTAACTGAACTGTTGAGGTGCTGTCAATCGAAATAAAATCAGAACCCAAAAGAAAACGGTAGTCAAATTTGGCGTTTTTTAGCAATACATCTTTGCTGGCGATTTTAGGATGGTTGAGTTTTAAATTAGCAATAGCCATAAACCCATCGATATGCAATTCATCACCGTCTTTATCTATGTTTTGAATATTCAAACGAATGGAGTCAAAGCTTGATTTTAGGTTGAACCGCTCGTCTAAATACGGCATTTTGATGGCACCGGTGTCGATATTAACGAATCTAATATCGGCTTTTTTATTTCTGGGATCGGCAAATCCTTTAATTTTCCAGTGCTGAGTAAAGGTGTTGGTTTGCACTTGAATAGCAGTTTCAAGTTGCTTGTTGACCAATCGCAATTTTTGGAAATTGATGTTTGTTTTTTTTTCGTTATCGTTAATTCGGATCGAAAGATTGTTCAGAATCATATCAGTTGGAACTAAATTTAGTACTTTTGAGATGATTCTGTAGGCAAATTGAGCGTAATCTCTTTTCTCATTTTGTACTGGTGTTTGATTGTCCCTCTTTAAAAAAGCATCGTAATTTCCCTTTTTTCCTTTTTTTACTAATTGAATAAAACCATTCTGAACCTCTAAAGTACCAAGTTGTAGGTCGCCGGTTATCAAATGCCACAAATTAACGCTGGTTTTTAATTTTTTAATTTTAAAAAGCGTATCGGCATTTTTTGGAACCAAAATGATTTCAGTAAGATTTAGACCGGACAATCCTTCAAAAGAAGCTTTTTTTATCGTAAAAGTACTGTTGTAATCCATTTTCATTTCATGGGAAACTTTTGCAATGGTTTGCTGTAAAACGGCATCACGAAAGAGGTAAAAAGCAATAATTATAGTGGTAAACAATACAAAAAGTATTTTTGTTGCTAGAATTATGTTTTGTTTTTTGGTTTTCATAAACAGTTTTAAAAATAAAAGAATCTAAAATACAAGGCGTTTATAATATTATTCATAAAGAAAAGGAAAATAATACTAAAGCTGAGTTTTTTATAATTTTCTTTATAGTTTTGATTGGATAAAATTAATACTATTCCATTTTAGGACATAAAAAAACTACAACATTTCTGCGTTGTAGTTTTTGATATTAGCGGTAGCAGTGCCATTAGTAATTGGATTTCGGTTTTTTATATCCCGATAACGGATTTGCAATCCGTGCCCTTAGAGTATTTGAAAACAAATCAAGACTACAACTTCTGCGTCGTAAACCAAACAATCACAATTAGTTGCAACACTAAATATATAAGAGAAACGTTATTTTAGATTTGTCAACAAATATCATCCAAACAACTCACTCGCCACATCTTCAATTTTGGCTACTAATCGAATGTTAATTCCGGTATTTTTCAATGCAATTTTATTGTATTTAGAAACAAAAATGGTCGAAAAACCTAATTTTTCCGCTTCCTGAATGCGTTGGTCCACGCGGTTTACCGGACGTATTTCACCGGAAAGTCCCACTTCGCCGGCAAAGCAAAAACCTTTATTGACCGCAATGTCTTCATTCGAGGACAAAATGGCGGCAACTACAGCCAAATCTATCGCTGGATCATCTACTGAAATTCCTCCGGTTATGTTCAGGAAAACGTCTTTGGCGCCAAGCCTAAAACCGGCTCTTTTCTCTAAAACGGCTAGAATCATATTAAGTCTTTTGGCGTTATACCCCGTCGTGCTGCGTTGTGGCGTTCCATAAACTGCGGTGCTTACCAAGGCTTGAATTTCAATCATCAACGGGCGCATGCCTTCTAAAGTTGAAGCAATTGCTGTTCCCGATAATTCCTCGTCTTTATGCGAAATCAGTATTTCGGATGGATTCGAAACTTCGCGTAAACCATTGCCCAGCATTTCATAAATACCAATTTCAGCAGTGGATCCGAAACGGTTTTTTAACGAACGTAAAATGCGATATACGTGATTTCGGTCACCTTCAAACTGCAAAACTGTGTCCACCATGTGTTCTAGGATTTTTGGTCCGGCAATGTTACCGTCTTTGGTGATATGACCAATCAGAATCACTGGAATATTAGTTTCTTTGGCAAATTTGATTAGTTCGGCAGTGGTTTCCCGTATTTGAGAAATACTGCCGGGAGTGGATTCGATATAATCCGTATGCAAGGTTTGAATGGAATCGATAATCACGATTTCCGGTTGTATGGCTTCAATTTGCTTGAAGATGTTTTGGGTTTTGGTTTCGGTAAGAATATAGCAATTGTCACCGCTGGGCGTGATTCTTTCGGCACGCATTTTTATTTGTTTCTGACTTTCCTCGCCTGAAACATATAAAGTTTTATACGGTAATTTTAAAGAGATTTGGAGCAACAGTGTGCTTTTTCCTATGCCGGGTTCACCACCTAAAAGGATCAAGGAGCCGGGAACGATTCCGCCACCCAGAACGCGATTTAGTTCGCCATCTGTCGTGTCCATTCGGATTTCCTGAGCAGAATCAATTTCGTTTATTCGTAACGGTTTTGGTGCTTTACTGCTAGAAGTAGTTTCGCTTTTCCAAGCTGTTTTTTCTTGTTTCTGTATAATTTCTTCTGCTATTGTATTCCATTCTTTACAGGAATTGCATTGTCCTTGCCATTTGGCATATTGTGCGCCACAGTTTTGGCAAAAAAAAGTTGTTTTTACTTTTGACATTATTTTTTTGGTATTTGGCTTTTCATAGCATCCTGTTTTTCTAGTAGCAACCGTTTGGTTAAAGTACGGGTATTTCACGCTCACTAGGAGAAGCAATATACTACATTATAAAAAATTAGCCACTGTTGCTTTTCTTTTTCTTATTTAAAAAATAGAGCATCAGTGGCTGGAAGTGACAAGGGCCTTTTGCGTATCATAAACGATACCATAAAGAGCCGTTTTAGAATGGAATGTTTTAGGTCAAAGAATTGTCTTTTTCATTGGGAAAAACAACCCAAGGCTTGAAGGTTTTGGCTTCTTCAAATTCCATTGTTGCGTATGAGATGATGATGATGATGTCGTCTTTTTGCACTTTTCTGGCCGCAGGTCCGTTGAGGGTTATGGTTCCTGAATTTCTTTCGCCTTTGATGGCGTAGGTTTCAAAACGTTCACCATTATTGATGTTTACAATAGACACTTTCTCCCCCTCAATGATGTTAGAAGCATCCAGTAACGTTTCGTCAATGGTAATACTTCCGATATAATTCAGATCGGCTCCCGTTACTTTAACGCGGTGAATTTTTGATTTTAAAACTTGAATTTGCATGCTACAAAAGTAAATTAATTTAATGAAATGGTGTCAATCAAACGAATATTGTTGACTATTACAACAATAAAGGCACGGTATTTTTTATTTTTATATTTTCGGGTACACGGAAGCAGGGTTGCTTCATCAGCAATAACGAAATATTCCAATACAAAAGTAGGATTGTTCCGGAATGATTTTTGAACCCATTCTGAAATTTCTGCGGTACTTTTTGTAAAAAATTGGGCTTTTACAGAAGTTAATATTTTGTAGATGATAGCTGCTTCGGCTCTTTCCAGAGCTGATAAACGCTCATTTCTGGAACTCATGGCCAGATTGTTAGGCTCTCTAAAAATGGGGCAGCCAATTATGGTTATGTTTAAATGGTTTTTAGCTACCATTTTTTTTACGATTTGCAATTGCTGAAAATCTTTTTCCCCAAAATAGGCTTTTGTAGGTTGAACAATCTCAAAAAGACGTTTTACAATTGTACCGACACCATTAAAATGTCCGGGTCTGAACTTGCCTTCCATTTGATTTTCAAGTCCATCAAAATCAAAATGTTCAGCAAGGGGTGTTCCATCATAAATATCGACCACCTCAGGGGCGTATAAAATGATATTTGGATTCAAAGCTGTAAGTTTTTTTACGTCTTCATCAAATGTTCTTGGGTATTTTGCCAGATCTTCGGAATTGTTGAATTGAGTAGGATTGACAAAAATACTCACTACCGTATTCTCATTTTCCAACAATGATTTTTGCATTAATGCCAGATGACCTTGGTGTAAAGCACCCATAGTTGGAACAAATCCAATGGTGGAGTGAAGTGCTTTTATAGGTTTCAAATAGTTCATTAAAGATGCTTTTCCGTAGAAAATAGGCATGACTGTATTATTAAAATTAAATGCAAACTTACTATTTTAGTTAATAACTGCATAAATTATTGTAATTTTGCACTGTTTTTATTGCCAATAAATTAAGTAAATTATAATATGAAAGATAAGAGGATATTATACGTATCATCTGAAGTGGTGCCTTATCTCGCTGAAAACGAGGTTTCATTAATGTCTTATGACGTTCCGAAAATGATTAATGATCAAGGCGGACAGATAAGAATTTTTATGCCAAGGTATGGAAATATTAACGAGAGAAGACATCAGTTGCACGAAGTTATCAGACTTTCGGGCATGAATTTGGTAGTGAATGACTTGGATATGCCTTTGATTATTAAAGTGGCATCTATACCAAAGGAACGAATACAAGTGTATTTTATTGATAATGATGAATATTTCAAGCGCAAAGCGACTTTTGCAGATGAAGAAGGCGTGATGTATCCGGATAACGATGAGCGTGCTATTTTCTTTGCAAAAGGAGTGGTAGAAACCGTAAAAAAACTCAATTGGGTGCCAGATATTATTCATGTTCATGGCTGGATGGCGGCAATGTTGCCCATTTACATGAAACATTATTATAAAAATGAAGCATTGTTTTCAGAGACAAAAATCGTTACATCGGTTTACAGTCAGTCTTTTGAAGGAACTTTAGATGCTGGAATGATTAATAAAGTAAAATTTGATGGCATACCTAAAGAAGATATTGCTGATCTTGAAATCCCGGATTATGAAAATATTATTAAGGCCACGATAAAACATTCTGACGCTGTGATTATTGCCTCGGAAAACCTGTCTTCAAGTTTAACAAAATTTATAGAATCTTCAGGAAAACCTTTTTTATCTTTCGTCCCGAAAGATGCATTCGCGGAAGCTTATACTAATTTCTACAGAAACGAGGTTCTTTAAATTAAACTTTTTTATTAAATATGTACAATAATTCTTTCTTTAAGAAAATTCTGGTAGTGGCAAGTATTGCTTTTTTATATTCTTGTGATAAAGATTATAATGAAATTGGAGCGGGTTTAATAGGTGAAAATAATTTTAACCTGGAAAAAGAAACGTATGATGTAATAGCCTACAATCAAAAAACGGGGCCAATACAATCTAATAATCTTGCGGTAAGTCCTTTAGGGATTTTTAATAATCCTAATTTTGGCGAAGTAACAGCAAATTATGGTACACAATTGACATTGGTCACTCCTATATCTACTATAGGTGCAAATGCTTATATAGAAAGTGTAGTCTTAACAATTCCATATTTTAGCACATTGACCTCCTCATCTACCACAACAGGAAATGTGTATCGCTTAGATTCAATTTATGGTGTTGAAAAAGCTAAAATGAAAATTAGCATCTATGAGTCGGGTTACTACATGAGAGATGCGGATCCGGTAGGTGGTTTTCAACAGGCTCAAAATTATTTTACAAACCAAAATACAGAATTTGATAATGTTAAAGTATCCAGTCGTTTAAATGACGCTGTGGATACAGCACAAAACGATGCTTTTTTCTTTGATCCTGCGGAGCATGTAGTCGCGGTTACGGATTCCTTAACTAATGCTGTTACCACAACAAGAACGGCTCCAGGAATGCAAATTAGTCTAAATAGAGGTTATTTTAAAACAAGGATAATAGATGCTGTTGCTTCGGGGAAATTAGCAACAAATGATGTTTTTAAAGACTATTTTAGAGGCCTGTACTTTAAAATGGAGAAAGCGGCAGGAAGTGCCGGTAATTTAGCAATGTTGGACTTTAAAGCAGGAAAAATTACGATAAAATACAATGAAGATTTGGCCTCAACTACTGGAGGGAGCCCAACACGAGTTAAAAAAACCATAGTGATGAACCTGACAGGAAACTGTGTTAGTTTGTTAGAAAACAATTTTGGAAGTAGCGGACTTGCCTATAATGCTTTGCCTAATACGGGAAATACTTCGGAAGGAGACGAGAAATTATACCTTAAAGGGGGCCAAGGATCCGTTGCAGTATTGAGTCTTTTTAACACTCCGGGTCAGTTAGAAGCCATTAGGAACAGTGGCTGGTTGATCAATGAAGCAAGTCTTGTTTTTCATATTGATGCGGAGGCTATGTCAGGTAGTTATGAACCAAAAAGGATCTATCTATATGATTTTAATAATAATCGGCCTATTGTGGATTATTATATGGACTTAACGTCTAATACTGCCAATCTCAAAAAAGCAAAAACAGTTTTTGATGGGAATATTAACGTAAATGCTACTTCCAAAAAAGGGTTGACATACAAGATTAGAATAACCAATCAAATACGAAATCTTATCAATGTTAAGGATTCAACTAATGTCAAATTAGGTGTTGTTGTTACCGAAGACATCAGTGTATTTCCTTCCCATAAATTGAGAACTCCTAATTCTTTTATCACCGGAGCGCCAAAAGCTTCTGTTATGAGTCCTTTGGGAACTATTTTATATGGCTCAAAATCTACCGTCCCAGTTGATAAACGATTGAAACTTGAAATTTTTTATACAAAACCAAATTAAGTCAAATTTATGTGTGGAATCGTTGGATATATCGGTTATAGAGAAGCTTATCCTATTGTAATAAAGGGATTAAAAAGGCTTGAGTACAGAGGGTATGATAGTGCCGGTGTCATGCTATATGATGGCGAAAACTTGAAACTGTGTAAGACAAAAGGAAAGGTTTCTGATCTGGAGGAGAGCGCTTCTTCTAGCATTACTACCAACGGAACAATTGGAATAGGACACACACGTTGGGCTACTCATGGAGTTCCTAATGATGTAAATTCGCATCCGCATCTTTCTAATTCGGGAGATCTAGCTATAATCCATAACGGAATTATTGAAAACTATTCGCCCTTAAAGGCAGAGTTGATAAAAAGAGGGTATGTATTTCATTCAGATACGGATACCGAGGTGTTAGTGAATCTAATTGAAGAAGTACAAAAAAAAGACAATCTAAAATTAGGCAAAGCAGTCCAGGTCGCTTTAAACCAAGTGGTGGGCGCTTATGCAATTGCTGTCTTTGACAAAAAAAATCCAAATGAAATTGTGGCTGCCCGTCTGGGAAGTCCATTGGCTATAGGTGTTGGAGAAGGAGAGTTTTTCATTGCTTCTGATGCTTCCCCATTCATAGAATATACATCGAATGCTATTTATTTAGAAGACGGTGAAATGGCGAATATCAGGTTGCACAAACCGATGAAAATCCGAAAAATTAAAGATGATTCTTTAGTAAATCCGAATATTCAGGAACTTCAAATGAATTTGGAGCAAATTGAAAAAGGAGGATATGATCATTTCATGCTGAAAGAAATTTATGAGCAGCCAAGTGTTATCAAAGATACTTATCGTGGAAGGCTTCATGCTAATCAGGGATTGATTCAAATGTCTGGTGTGGAAGATAATTTAGAAAAATTTTTAAACGCCGATAGAATTATAATCGTTGCTTGCGGTACTTCTTGGCATGCCGGTTTAGTTGCGGAATATATATTTGAAGAATTTGCCCGTATCCCAGTTGAAGTTGAATATGCATCAGAATTCCGTTATAGAAATCCTATAATTAACAGTAAAGATGTTGTGATCGCCATCTCTCAATCTGGAGAAACAGCAGATACAATGGCAGCAATTAAGTTAGCCAAAGAAAACGGGGCATTTGTTTTTGGAGTATGCAATGTGGTAGGTTCTTCTATTTCTAGAGAAACACATGCTGGAGCCTATACACATGCCGGACCTGAGATAGGTGTTGCTTCGACCAAGGCTTTTACCACTCAAATTACGGTTTTGACTATGATTGCGTTGCGTTTGGCTAAAGCCAAAGGGACATTGTCAAATTCTGTTTTTCATGCTTATTTACAGGAATTAGAAATTATACCTGAAAAAGTAAAAGAAGCTTTAGAGACAAACGAGAGAGCAAAAGAAATTGCGGCGATGTTTAAAGATGCTCCAAATTGTCTTTATCTGGGGAGAGGCTATAACTTTCCTGTAGCGCTTGAAGGAGCCTTAAAGCTAAAAGAGATTTCCTATATTCATGCTGAAGGTTATCCTGCTGCTGAAATGAAACATGGACCAATTGCACTGATAGATGAACACATGCCAGTAGTCGTTATTGCGCCTAAACAAGGCCATTACGATAAAATTGTAAGTAATATACAAGAAATAAAATCCAGAAGTGGTAAAATTATAGCAGTGGTGACTAAAGGCGATACTCAAGTTAGGGAGTTAGCAGATTATGTTATCGAAATACCAGAAACTTCAGATGCTTTATCGCCGCTGATAACTACAATTCCGTTACAGCTCTTGTCGTACCATATTGCTGTTATGCGGGAATGCAATGTAGATCAACCTCGTAATTTAGCAAAGTCGGTTACTGTAGAATAAAATAAAATATAATAGGGATATTACTGATATCCTTTTTAGTAGTGCCAGCCTCGAAAGAAAAACTTTCGAGGCTTTTTTTATTAGTACTTCTTTTGTCTTTAATTTTTTTCCGAAATACAAACGAATCATAAATGTTTTGCTCTTTTGACACTTTTATCATATATCCAAAAATCAATAATAATTTTGTGATAAATGTATTTTTTATATGCATGCATAGTGAAATTTTGATTTTTTAATCTAAATTTTAACATTTTGAAATAAAATATAAATGTAGAATAACTGCAAATGAGGCAAAATTACTGATAAATATGAAATTTTACAGGTGATTTTTTATTAATATCAAAAATATTTGTACTTTGGCTTCCTAAACCAACAAAATAGAACCCAATGAGAGTGTATTTACTTTTTTTGTCATTGTTTTTTTGCAGTCTAACCTTTGCTCAAAACTCAATTTCAGGTACTGTTACTGATAGTAACAACCAACCAATTCCTGGAGCCAACATCAAGATAGTTGGAGATGCTTCTGGTACAATTACGGATCTAGACGGTTCTTTTGTATTGCAATCCTCTAAAAAACCACCTTATTCAATTGAGGTGACCAGTGTGGGGTTTGTTTCTCAACAAATTAGTGTTGTTTCTAGTAGTCAAAAACTACTCATAAAGCTTTTAGATGAAGAGAACAAGCTAGATGAGATCGTTGTTTCTGCTTCAAGAACACCAGAACGAGTGATCGAGTCTCCGGTTACTATTGAAAGAATGGGAATTCAGCAGATAAAAAACACCACGGCGCCAACCTTTTATGATGGTTTAGAAAACCTGAAAGAGGTGCATTTTAATACCAGTAGTATTTCCTTTAAATCGATTAATACAAGGGGGTTTTCAACTGTCGCTAATACGCGTTTCATGCAACTGGTAGACGGAATGGATAATTCATCTCCGGCCTTAAACTTTGTTTTGGGGAATTTAATAGGGCTTTCTGATATTGATGTTGCTAATGTAGAATTACTGCCGGGAGCTTCCTCTGCATTGTATGGTGCAAATGCTTTCAATGGTATTTTATTTATGAACAGTAAAAATCCGTTCACAAATCAAGGGATCAGTACCTACGTAAAATATGGACAAACAACCCAGAAAGTAGCAGGAACTAATGATTATTTTGATTTTGGACTTAGAGCTGCCAAAGCGTTCAGCAAGCATTTTGCCGCCAAAGGGAATTTTAATTTTATGAGAGCTACAGAATGGATTGCTGCTGATCAAAGAAGCGTTACTGGCGGATCAATAGGTCATGCTAATAATCAAAATTATGACGGATTAAATTTATACGGTGATGAGGTAACTACTTTCATCACTAATGTTGGTCAGGTAAGCAGAACGGGATACCGGGAACAAGACCTGAATGACAATAAAGTAAGAAGTGTAAAGGCAGATTTTTCTTTACATTTTAAACCATGGGAAGGGGAAACCGAAATTATATTACAGCACAAAATAGGTTTGGGGAGCACTATTTATCAAGGAGCGAATAGATATGCACTCAATGATTTCTTTATGCAACAAACTAAAATAGAAGTAAAAGGAAAAAATTTCTTTGTAAGAGGGTACATAACGGATGAAGATGCAGGGAATTCCTATGACATGCGTTTTGCTGCTTGGAATGTTAATAGAGCGGCAAAATCAGATACAGAATGGTTTACGAACTATGCTACAGCATATCAACTTTCAGGTGCAGTTTTGGGAACTAATGCACAGTTATCTGCTGCGAATGCAAGGAACTATGCCGATTACAATATTAAACCGGCTGGACTTCCTTTTTTGCCAACTCCAACAGGGAGTGCGCGATTTGAACCGGGTTCGGTACAATTCAATCGTGCTTTGGCGGCTGCAATCGCGGAACCGGATCTAACCAAAGGAGCTAAATTTATTGATCAATCAAAAATTTACCATTCAGATGTAAATTATAATTTTAAAGATCTAATAAAATTTGCAGAGATCCAATTAGGAGGGTCATTCAGACAATATGAAATGAATTCTCAGGGAACAATCTTTACTGATTTTGATGGTCCTTTACGTTATAATGAGTATGGTGCTTATACGCAATTAACTAAAAAATTCTTAGATGACCGATTGAAATTTACTGGGTCTGCACGGTACGATAAAAGTCAAAATTTTAATGGAAATATATCCCCTCGTGTCTCTTTAGTGTATTCTGCGGGAGAGTCAAAAAGACATAATTTCAGGGTTTCTTATCAAACTGGTTTTAGAAATCCAACAACTCAAGACCAGTATATTGGTCTTGACTTAGGGCCATTTGCTTTAATTGGTTCAGCTCCTGAAAACTTAGATCGTTTTACAGAGGTTAGAGGAGTTAGTGCGGCGGGACAAGCAATGGGCGTTCCTGCTACGTTAACATTAACAGGACAAAATGCGTATAACAATTCGTTTACGCTAGCTTCAGTTCGGGCTTTTAGTGCGGCAATAGCGGCTAATCCAGCTAATGTTCCGGCTGCAGCAGCTTTGTTGCAAGTGGCTAATATAGGGCTGGTAAAGCCAGAAGAAGTTCAGGCACTTGAGCTAGGATATCGTACGGTTGTAAATAATGACTTATCAATTGATATTAATGGATATTACAATGTGTATAATGATTTCATGAATGTTTCAAGAGTAATTAGTCCTTATTATGGGGACGTTAACACGACATTTGATTTTGGAAATCCAGCAACTTTAGCGACGCTTTCTGCATTAAGTAATGGAGATAGAAGAGTGTACCAAGTGTATACGAATACTACTGCAAAAATCACGTCTCAAGGTTTTGGTGTAGGCTTGTCTAAGAAAGTGTATAAAGATTTTGAGGTTGGTGTAAATTATAATTTTGCTGAATTTAGTTTTGATCAAGCAGAAGATCCAGGTTTTGTAGCTGGTTTCAATACGCCAAAACATAGGGTTAAAGCGTCTGTAGGAAATGATAAATTATTCAAAAATTTTGGTTTTAATATCAATGCGAGATACAATACGGAATATTTATGGCAGTCCTCTTTTGCTGATGGAATTGTTCCTGAAAACACGGTCTTAGACGCTCAGATTAATTATGGTTTTCCGGCCTTAAAATCAGTGCTTAAAGTGGGAGCTACTAATATTGGAGGAAGGGATTATATTCAGGTAATTGGAGCGGGTGCCATCGGACAGCAATGGTTTGCTTCTTGGACAATTAATCCGTAGTTCAGAAAAGTCAATAATTTTAAAAAATATATTATGATAAAAAATTTCAAATGGCTGTTGTTGATTTCGCTAACCTTCGCAGCATGTAATAACGAGGATGACAATGCTGGGCCAGTTGAGGTTCCTATAACTTCCGGAACAGCAAGTTTTTCAAAATACGTTGCTTTAGGAGATTCATTTGCCGCAGGATATAGTGATGGCGCTCTTTTCAAAAAAGGACAAGAAAATTCGTACGTAAACATCCTGTCGCAACAGTTCGCTTTAGCAGGTGGTGGTGAATTTAAAACGCCATACACCAATGATAATATTGGTGGCTTATTGTTGGGAGGGAATGTAATTGCAACAAATAGGTTGTATTTTAATGGTTCAGGACCTGTTCAGGTAAGCGGTACTCCTACCACAGTAGTTACAAATAAAGTAGCTGGGCCTATTAACAACCTAGGAATTCCAGGGGCTAAAAGTTTTCATTTAGTAGCCCCGGGCTATGGAAACGTAGCCGGAGTGGCTTCTGGTGCGGCTAACCCGTATTTTGCTCGTTTTGCTTCAGCTTCAGGAACGACTGTTTTAGCAGATGCCCTGACTCAAGCACCAACGTTCTTCTCCTTGTGGATTGGCGGGAATGATGTCTTGACGTACGCTACCTCTGGAGGTATAGGAGTGGACAGAACCGGAAATTTTAACCCTGCTACTTATGGTTCTAATGATATTACAGATCCAACTGTTTTTGCAAATGTGTATACCGGGCTGGTGAATGCCTTGACGGCTAATGGTGCAAAAGGGGTGGTTGCGAATCTTCCTTATGTAACTACACTTCCTTATTTTACAACAGTTCCTTATAATCCAGTTCCATTGACTGCCGCTGTGGCTGCACAATTAAATGGAGGTTATGCTGCTTATAATGGAGGTTTGCAGGCAATGGTCACTAATGGGTTACTTACAGCAGCTGAAGCAACAAGAAGAACTGTTAAGTTTGCTGCAGGAGCGAATGCCGTGGTGATTGTAGATAGCTATTTGACAAATTTGAGTGCTTTTGGAGTTCCTTCGTTCAGACAAGCAACTAAAGAAGATCTTTTAGTGCTTACGTCGAGAACTTTTATTGGAACACTAGTAGGAGGGAATGCTGCAGCCGTAAACGGCGTTTCGGTGCCTCTTGCTGACAACTGGGTTTTATCTAAAGCGGAGGTGGCGGAAGTCAAAGTTGCTACAGATGCTTATAATGTTACCATCAAAGCAGTTGCTGATGCTAAAGGATTAGCTTTTGTAGATGCTAAAGCCACTATGGCACAACTGTCTTCAAGCGGAATTCGTTTTGGGAATTTTCATATTACGGCGGCTTATGTTACTGGTGGTGCTTTTTCACTCGATGGAGTGCATCCCAGCGCAAGGGGATATGCATTAATAGCAAACCTTTTTGCAAATTCTATAAATGCTAAATATACAGCTACGCTAAGACCTGTTGATTTAGGGCTCTACCCTATTCAATATCCGGCTTCTATTCAATAATTAGAATTTGATTTTCTATAATAACAACCACCCGTTTGATGACGTGGTGGTTGTTTATTTTAGTGACAACTCGGTCTTTTGTTAGTTTCTAAGTCGTTTCTAAATAATCTATTAAAAAAATATCTTTTTTTATAAAAAAATATCTTGATTTTATATTTTAAAAATTATCTTTGCACACTGAAAAAAGGGTATAATCGATATGTTTCGATTGGTTCTGTTTCATAAACCTAAATAGCTATTTAATAAATACATAAGTGATGTCAAAAGTAATAGGAAAAGTTGCCCAAATCATTGGCCCAGTAGTTGACGTTGTTTTCAACGGTAAGGATGTTGAACTTCCAAAAATTTATGATTCATTAGAAATCACAAAAAAAGATGGTACACTATTAGTACTTGAAGTACAATCTCACATTGGTGAAAACACAGTACGTACCATTTCGATGGACTCAACAGATGGTTTGAGTAGAGGTTATGAAGTAGTTGGAACAGGGAATCCTATCCAAATGCCAATTGGTGCTGATGTTTACGGTCGTTTATTCAACGTGATTGGAGATGCAATTGATGGTTTAGGAAACTTGCCAAAAACAGGAGAAAACGGGATGTCTATTCACAGACAAGCACCGAAATTCGAAGATTTGTCAACTTCATCTGAAGTTTTATTCACAGGTATTAAAGTAATCGATTTAATTGAGCCTTACTCAAAAGGGGGTAAAATTGGATTGTTTGGTGGTGCTGGAGTTGGTAAAACAGTATTGATTCAGGAGTTAATTAACAATATCGCAAAAGGTCACGGTGGACTTTCTGTATTTGCAGGAGTAGGGGAAAGAACACGTGAAGGGAATGACTTACTTCGTGAGATGCTAGAGTCAGGAATTATAAAATACGGAGATGAATTCATGCACTCTATGGAAAATGGAGGATGGGATTTGTCTAAAGTGGATATGCCAGGAATGAGAGAGTCTAAAGCTACTTTCGTTTTCGGACAAATGAATGAGCCTCCAGGAGCTCGTGCTCGTGTAGCACTTTCTGGATTGTCTATTGCGGAATATTTCCGTGATGGTGCAGGAACTGATCAAGGGAAAGATGTATTGTTCTTCGTGGATAATATCTTCCGTTTTACACAAGCAGGTTCTGAGGTTTCGGCACTTTTAGGCCGTATGCCATCTGCAGTGGGTTACCAACCAACATTGGCTACTGAAATGGGTGCGATGCAAGAGCGTATTACATCTACAAATAAAGGTTCTATTACATCAGTGCAAGCGGTTTACGTTCCTGCAGATGATTTAACGGATCCGGCTCCGGCTACAACTTTTGCTCACCTTGATGCAACAACAGTATTATCTCGTAAAATTGCTGAGCTAGGTATTTATCCAGCGGTTGATCCATTGGATTCAACTTCAAGAATCCTTACGCCTCAAATTTTAGGTGATGAGCATTATGACTGTGCACAAAGAGTAAAAGAAATTTTACAAAAATACAAACAATTACAAGATATCATTGCGATCCTTGGTATGGAAGAATTATCGGAAGAAGATAAATTAGCCGTTTCAAGAGCACGTCGTGTACAACGTTTCTTATCTCAACCTTTCCATGTTGCTGAGCAATTTACAGGATTAAAAGGAGTGTTAGTGGATATCAAAGATACTATCAAAGGATTTAACATGATTATCGACGGTGAATTAGATCACTTGCCAGAATCCGCTTTTAACCTTAAAGGTACTATTGAAGAAGCTATCGAAGCTGGAGAAAAAATGTTAGCGGAAGCATAAATTAGTGTTCAGTGTTCAGGCTCAGTATTCAGTACTGTGACTGTAAACTGAGACTGTAAACTAAAAAGTATGTTATTAGAAATAGTATCACCAGAAGCAAAATTGTTTTCAGCAGAAGTAACTTCGGTTACATTGCCCGGAGTTGATGGAAGCTTTCAAATTTTGAATAACCACGCACCGATCGTTTCTATTTTAGGAAAAGGTGTCGTGAAAATTACAGCTTCTACTTTTGCTTTTGCAAAAGAGGTAGTAGGTAAATTCACGAAGTTAGATGATCAAAATTATACGCTAACGATCACTTCAGGAACAATTGAAATGAAAGATAATAAAGTTATTATTTTAGTTGACTAAAATAATTTTGAGTTATAAATCAAAGCTTCACAATTTGTGAGGCTTTTTTTTTGGAGCTATGTCCAGCTGTCCACTATATCTTTTACAAAGCTTCCAGCCTTCAAAAGTCTGGAAGCTTTGTAAAAGGATGCCGTTTCCATCTGGGCTAAAAAGTCGAGAATAAGAGATTATTTATCCTTTACAAACTCCATAATATCTCCGGGTTGGCATTCCAGAATTTCACAAATCAGTTCTAGAGTCGAAAACCGAATCGCTTTTGCTTTTCCGGTTTTCAAGATAGACAGATTGGCTGTTGTGATTCCCATCCGTTCCGCCAGTTCATTGGAGCGCATTTTTCGTTTAGCGAGCATTACGTCTAAGTTGATGATTATAGACATGATTATATTGTTAAATTATTTTCAGTTTCTATAATATTTCCTTTTTTAATAACATCAGAAAAAGCTAATAACCCAATGCCAATTGCAAGTAGTAACAAATACATAATAATATCAGAAAGTATTTGGTCCTTTGGATTCTGACTCATGCCCAACAGTCTAATTATGATCCCATAAACGCTTAAAAGCAACAAAAGGTAGCCACTTCTTTTAAATCTCTCTGAGCCTTTGAAATTAAAAAAGCCTTCTTTAATAAATCCTTGTAGCCCTTTTTGAATATTAAACAACGCTAATATTAATACAGCTATCCGTACTATCATTATATAAGGACTTAAATTTCCGAAAATAGATTCCTTGTACATTATAGTTATTTCTTCGCTAGACATGTTATACCGTAAGCACTCGTTTATTGGGATAGCTAAGATTAATAATCCTATGAAGATCTTTAAAACCCAATTTAAAATAATAATTTTTCTCATATTTTTTCTTGTAAATATATAAAAATTATTGACAAACAATAATTAAATGTTTAAAAACAATAAAATATAAAAAAAAATTAATTACAGGTATTTTTTTTCTTTTTATTTTAAATCTGAATTAAAAACTGTTTTAGACAAAACTCATTTTTAATAGTTTTTTTTATAAAAAAGCCTAACAGGTTTCCAACATCTGTTAGGAGGTAGTTGATAAAATTAGATATTAAAACAAACCATTAAAACAAATCACCAACTTGATTATTTTTAGTTATTCGGCACCATCAATAAGAGCTCTTGCAACTGCAAAGCCACCCACTTTTTCGCCTAATTCAAGTCCTTTTTCACAATCGCTTCTATAATGAATGCATCCAAACATTCTGGAATCCGAAGCTTCTTTTGCCATAGCTACAAAACCTTGTGCTTTTGCAGGGATGAGATGTGATAAAACAACATAGGCCGCACCGCTGAAGGTAGAATGGCCGGATACATAAGCAGGGAAATTTGGAATCCCGGTTAATGTTTTTATAGACGGATCTATTTGGGAAGGTCGGGGGTTAAAGTACGTGTATTTTGCGTCCCAGCAGCAGATCGCCGCATCCATCATAGCAATATTTAGCAACGCTAGATTTCGTGCCCAGCGCACCTCACTATAATTGAGTGCTACAAATGACTCTGATGCAATTGCATTCCAGTGTCCGGGTGGCGTATAAGTTCCTACTCCATCAGCCCAAAAAGCAACAATTTCCATGTTTTTTCTAGTGGCATTTTTTCCATAGCTTTTTACTTCAGCTAATTCTTTTGCAAATTGTTCTGATTTTGTAGATGGTGGTGGAATCGGGCGGCTGGCCACAACCATTTCAGGAGTCATAAGAAATGATTTTACTTTTCCAAATAATGGTAGCATTGGAGGTCTTGCTGGTATATCTAATGATTTCCATGGAGTTTCTCCGGTTGCTGCCGTTTGAGTTTCCAGTTGTGTCCAAAGCGCTTGATTGCCAATAGCAGCTCCTGTTCCGTCAGCAGCTGCTCTTGCGATAAATTTGGTTGCTATTTTTCGCCCTAAAATAATTCCAGCATCCACATCACTGCGAACATTGGCACCACTAATGATTCGATACAATTTTTGTTCCTCTGCCTTTTCTTGTATGTAAGCGCTTTCTGTTGGGAATAATAATTTTAATAACTCAACCGTTACTCCTGCTAAAACAGCATCTTCAGAGGGATAGGAAGGCAAGTTGCTTTTTGGGATTAAAACCGGTAATGTAGCATCAACCGTAAAAGGTGCAGCTCTATTGTACAGTTTTTTATAATGCCAAGTTGCTATCATCGCATCGCATTGCGCCGCACTCACATAGGCATACGCTCTGGCTGCATAAGGCGGATTTGAGAATGGAAACTGCGGATTCGCAAACGGATTTGCTCCAGATGGTGCAGGGTAGGTTCCGTCTTCATTTTGATACGGCGGTCGATTGTGTCTTGCCACTAATGTTCGCATGATTTCATTCCAACGCAAAACTCCTCCGGCACTCCAGTATTTTATGATGTTTCTTTGGTCTTCCGTGATGTTTGCCTGATAGCTTTTTATCTCATTTATTTCTCTTGTAAAAGCCGCTGCAGTAGTTGCTATTGGTGCATCCAAAGAGAACTCATCCGGAGTAGTCAGTAAGAATGTTTTCCAGGTCCCTGCTAATTCGTCTGTATTGATAGGATTTAATTGAGGGAATTGCTCGTTGCGTTCTGTTAGCTCATCACTGCAAGATTGGTTCAATGTAAGAAACAGAACCAAAAGACTGTAATAGGCTATTTTTTGTGTTTTATTTTTCATTTTCTTGTGCTGTTTTTTTTAAATTAAGGATGTAAAATAAACCACCATAGAAGGTGTTTGATTGCCCAATATTTCTACCTTCCGTAACAAAATTGCACCCCCCAATAAGAGATAATCCCGGAATTTTCTGGAGTGTGTATTTAGTATTCACGCCAATTTTTAAGGCATTCATAGTATTGCTCGGGAAAGGCATGTTGTTGGTAGTGATGTCAAATCCTCCGGATAGTGATGCCCAATTGTCCAGAATCGCTTCGGCTATTAATCTAGTGGAACGATAGCCAATTCTCAAGTTAACCGAAATAGCATCTGGCATGTCTACTTCATTGGTGTAATGTATTTCGGTTGTGTAATAGGAATTTCTATCAATAATTATATTGGCCCTTTTTACATACGCTCCCGAAATAGTGGTAAAAAAATGACCTCTTTGATAATCACCCATGATGCGTAAAGATGCTGTCTTGCTTTTTAGGCCAAGACTCAAGGGTAAATAATCAGCTGAATAATCAGAAACTGGAGCCGAAAGTCCTCCCAAAGCATATAACGAGTAGGTAGCTTTACCAATTGTTTTTTCAAATGGCATGTATTTTACTGTTAGTGAAATATCTTGTAATCCTTTTTGGCCTTCCATTGTTCCAGCACTTGCATGTGTATCCACGTAAGGAAGACTGAAAATAATATTCAATTTATCAGAAACACCATAGTTTCCCATTAGAGCAATTGATTTTGTTGAAACAGTACCCAGATTAAGATTTTCTCTTTTGAAAGTTCCTTCCCAATACTCGTTCCAGCTGCTGTACTGGTAAACGGCTCCAAAACAAAAATTATTTTTACTCATCATAATTCCGTCAATCTCGGTTTGGGCATTTATAAATAGAGGAACCAATAGCAGGCAGTTCAGATAAATTTTTTTCATTAAAAAATGGTTTTTGGTTAATGGTTTTAGCCTTTTTTAGAATGGATAATGGTATAAAATAGTACAACAACAACAACTTTTTACCTAAGAAGGTCTGAGTTAAAAAATAGTGATTGTTTGTCAAGTAATATCGCTGTAAAACAAGATTTGTTTTTGGCTTCAGCCAAAAAACCTCTTTGAATTTACAAGGCTAAATGCATTGATTAAGGGCGTTTTTCAAACAGAGAACTGTTCTATAAATCCATTTTAGTCATGGTCCTAAAGGCTAGTTATACAAAGTATACCAGAATAGCAATGCAAAATGGCCTATCAAATTATTCACAAAAGTGAATTTAGAAAACACAAAAACCTGTTTTGTATTTATAACGGGCACAATTTCTATCGAAAGGGTGTAATAAATGTACAGATGTAGCTAAAGCAATCATGAATTATCTTGACTTATAAAAACCGGATAAAAGCGAATGATTCTACTAAAATGAATGAAGATTTAAACGAAATCAGGTGGTGAATACGAAATGGAAGTGTACCCGGAATCTAACGCCTGGTTTGGCGTAATGATAGGTTCAGCAGAAAGCATCGCTGTTTTTGGATAAAAAGCTACGCAAACAGTATTATTTGAAATATAATCTTGAAGAAAAGACTTCATGAGTTTTTTAACCGGAGACTCTTTAGAGGAAGATCCATTAAATAATTGATTGTCAACAATATCTTTTAAATCCTGGTTTATTGCATCTTGATGTGCATTGCGCAGGTAATACAAACTTAGTATGTTATTTTGAATTCTTTTCTTGAAAATATGATACCTTTTATTGTTGATAACCACATCTTCATTGACGTACTCAAAATCAGTGTCTTCAATAAAAGAATATAAAGTTGCATTCAATTGGATTACTTCAAACTCTGTATCATGTCTTTTTTCCATAGTAGATACCCACGCTTGCTCTTCTTGATAAGCAAACATTAGATAGTATCCCATCACGTTGTAAAACAACGTTACTATTAAAAAAAGTGATGCAATTCGTTTCATATTTGCCGAAAGTAGAAAACTATTTCATAGGTTATTATCTTCAATATTAATTTTAAGTTTTTTTTAACACAATTTTATAAAAATATAAAACGAAACCGTTTTCGGAAAAATTTGTAGATTTTTTTTTAATAGTTGTTTTTTAATTGTTAATTTTTATAGAATTATTTTTTTTTGAATAATGAAACAAGATTCTGTATTAGAATTTCTATTTCAAAATTCATTAATTGGAAGAAATTAGTAAACAAAAATGGCGCAAAATCCATAAACCAAAAAAGATGCTTATTTTTGTGGACTATGAAACATTTCCCAGAAAATCTATCCGCTAAACTTGAAATTCGAAAGCAAAATAATGCGTTGCGAAAATTGCCTTTATCAAGTAAAAGAATTGATTTTTCTTCCAATGATTACTTGGGATTTTCACAATCAGAAATTATATTTAATCAGACGCACGAGTATTTAATTACGAATACTATCATTCAAAACGGGGCGACCGGTTCCCGATTATTATCCGGGAACCATAAGCTGTATCAAGAAACAGAAAACTGTATTGCCAGTTTCCACCAATCAGAAACAGCCTTGATTTTTAATTCGGGTTACAATGCCAATATTGGTTTTTTTAGTGCCGTTCCACAAAAAGGCGATTTGATTTTATACGATGAATTGTGTCATGCTTCTATTCGGGACGGAATCCAACTGTCGAAAGCCAAAGCCTATAAATTCAATCATAATGATTTTGAGGATTTAGAAAAATTGATTTTACGGAATCCAAACACTATTATTTATATCGTTACTGAATCTGTTTTTTCTATGGATGGTGATTGTCCCAATTTGGAAGAATTGGTTTTGGTTTCAACTAAATACAATTGTTATCTTGTTGTGGATGAGGCGCATGCTTTGGGCGTTTTTGGTGAAACAGGCGAGGGATTGGTTCAAATGCAGGGTCTACAAGAACATGTCTTTGCTCAAATTATGACTTTCGGGAAAGGACTGGGATGCCATGGAGCCGCGATTTTAGGCTCGGTTGAATTGAGGGATTATTTAGTAAATTTCTCCCGCAGTTTTATTTATACCACAGGGCTTTCGCCACATTCTGTTGCTGCGATTTTGGTTGCGTACCAGCATTTAGAAAAAGATTCGGCTTCAATTTTAAAATTAAAAGAAAACATTGTCTTTTTCAATCAGCAGAAAAATCTATTGAGTTTAAAACCACTTTTCGTCCGAAGCAAATCGGCAATACAATCGGCCATTATTCCCGGAAATGAAAAAGTAAAAACCATCGCCAGTCAACTACAGGAAAAAGGATTTGATGTGAAAGCTATACTTTCGCCAACAGTTCCCAAAGGGCAGGAACGCCTGCGTTTTTGCATTCATAGTTACAATTCGACGCAAGAAATTACGGAAGTGTTGCATTTGTTGTGCACTTTTCTTTTTTAGCGTGCGGATGCTTCGGATTTAAGGATTAAAACAGATTAGTGTATTAACGTACTTCTTGCTGTAATTATGGGTTTACTTTTGATTGCAGATTAATCCTGAATTCAAATAATCAAAAAAGCATAAAGAATACGTGTGAATTGTAGTATAAACTATCGATACTTTATTAGGAAAGAAGCGATTAGTATTTAAACCTAATATGGTTTGTAAATTAATTTTTTGTTGTACGAATTTTGAGTGCTCAAATTGGTCCCTATTTAACGCAGCGCCTATATTTTCTTTCTCATTCTCGCCACAGGAATATCGAGTTGTTCTCTGTATTTAGCAATGGTTCTTCTCGCAATTGGATATCCTTTTTCTTTTAGGATTTCGGCTAGTTGATCATCTGGAAGCGGTTTTTTCTTGTCTTCTTCCTCAATTGTATTTTGAAGGATTTTCTTAATTTCCAATGTCGAAACATCCTCGCCTTGATCGTTTTTCATGGATTCCGAGAAGAATTCCTTGATCAGTTTCGTACCATAAGGCGTTTCTACATATTTGCTGTTTGCTACACGTGAAATCGTCGAAATGTCAAGGCCTACCATGTCGGCAATATCTTTTAAGATCATTGGTTTTAACTTGGTTTCATCACCATCCAGAAAAAACTCTTCCTGATAATGCGTAATTGCATTCATGGTTACAAAAAGGGTTTCCTGACGTTGGCGTATCGCATCGATAAACCATTTAGCTGAATCCAACTTTTGCTTTATAAACTGCACTGCATCTTTTTGCTGTGCCGATTTGTCTCGGGAATCCTTATACGTTTGCATCATTTCCTGATACTCTTTAGAAACGTGCAGAGAAGGAGCATTTCGACCGTTTAGAGTCAGTTCCAGTTCACCGTCTACAATTCTAATGGCAAAATCAGGAACTACGTTTTCTGTTATTTTATTGTTTCCGGTAAAGGATCCTCCTGGTTTTGGGTTCAGTTTTTCTATTTCGTGAATTGCTTTTTTAAGCTGCTCATTTGAAACATTGTATTTTTGTAACAGCTTGTCATAATGTTTTTTAGTGAAAGCATCAAACTGATTTTCGATAATGTCAGTGGCCAGTTCTACGGATTCTGTCGGTGTTTTATGTTTCAATTGTAACAACAAACATTCCTGTAAATCTTGTGCGCCTACACCAGATGGTTCCAGTTCATGAATTACCTGCAGCATTTTTTCGACCATTTTCTCATCGGTATAAATGCCTTGCGTGAATGCCATGTCGTCTACCATATCAGCAACACTGCGACGAATATATCCCATGTCATCAATACTTCCTACAAGGAATTCGGCAATATCACGCTCTTCATCATTCAGGATGAAGGTATTCAACTGATTGATTAAATCCTGATGAAAACTCACTGGCGCGGCAAAAGGCGTTTCGCGATCATCGTCATCATCACTATAATTGTTAGCCTGCGTTTTATAATCCGGAGTTTCGTCATTGCTTAAATATTCGTCAATGTTGATGTCTTCGGCGTCAATTCGCTCTGATTCCGCATCATCATAATCGTCATAATCTTCGTTTTCGAATTCATCCTTTTCATACTCATCTTCTTCTTTTCCAGTTTCCAAAGCTGGATTCTCGTTCATTTCTTCCAGTAAACGCTGTTCGAAAGCTTGCGTAGGCAATTGAATTAACTTCATCAACTGAATTTGTTGAGGAGATAATTTCTGTGATAATTTTAAATTTAAGAATTGCTTCAGCATTTTTATTGTTTAATCGGTTAACCGTTTATTTGTTGAATCGATTAACCGAATAACCGACTAACCGAATAAACTTTTTTAAAACTCCGCATTCATTGGCGTTCTTGGAAAAGGAATTACGTCACGAATGTTTGTCATTCCTGTTACAAACAATACCAATCTTTCGAATCCAAGTCCAAAACCAGAGTGAACCGCTGAACCAAATCTTCGGGTATCAAGATACCACCATAATTCTTCTTCATCAATTCCTAAGGCTTTCATTTTTTCAACCAAAACATCAAAACGCTCTTCTCTTTGAGAACCGCCCACGATTTCTCCAATCCCTGGGAAAAGAATATCCATCGCACGAACTGTTTTTCCGTCTTCGTTCAAACGCATGTAAAATGCTTTGATATTTGCCGGGTAATCAAACAAGATTACCGGACATTTAAAGTGTTTTTCCACCAAATAACGCTCGTGTTCTGATTGTAAATCAGCTCCCCATTCGTTGATGATATAGTTAAATTTTTTCTTTTTATTAGGCGTACAATCCCTTAAAATATCAATGGCTTCGGTGTACGAAACACGTTTGAAATTGTTTTCCAAAACAAAGTTTAGTTTGTCCAGCAAAGCCATTTCGCTTCTTTCCGCAACTGGTTTCGATTTCTCTTCATCCAATAATCTTCCTTCCAGGAATTTCAAATCCTCAGGACATTTTTCCAAAGTGTATTTGATTACATGCTGAATAAAATCTTCGGCCAAATCCATATTGTCGTTCAAATCATTGAACGCTACCTCTGGCTCAATCATCCAAAATTCAGCAAGGTGACGCGAAGTATTCGAGTTTTCGGCTCTAAAGGTAGGTCCAAAAGTATAAATCTGTCCCAAAGCCATTGCAAAAGTTTCTCCTTCCAGTTGTCCCGAAACCGTTAGGTTCGTTTCTTTCCCGAAGAAATCTTCTTTGTAATTTACTTTTCCGTCTTCAGTTCTTGGCGTTCCGTCAAATGGTAAAGCCGTAACTTTAAACATTTCTCCCGCACCTTCTGCATCTGATCCCGTGATAATTGGCGTGTTCACATATACAAAACCTTTTTCCTGAAAATAACTGTGAACCGCATACGATAATACCGAGCGTACTCTCATAATCGCTCCAAACATATTAGTACGAACTCTTAAATGCGCATTTTCACGCAAGAAATCTAAACTCGGTTTATTCTTAGGTTGTATTGGGAATTTCTCTGCATCTGAGTCTCCAAGGATTTCCAGTTGAGCTACCTGAATTTCAAATTTTTGTCCGGCACCTTTACTTTCTACTAACGTTCCGGTAACGGATATCGCTGCTCCAGTTGTAATTCTCTTCAAGGTTTCGTCTGGCGTATTCTCAAAATCGACAACACATTGTATATTATCAATAGTCGAACCATCGTTTAAGGCAATAAATTGATTGTTTCTAAAAGTTCTCACCCATCCTTTTGCATTTACTTCATGAAGCGTCGTGGCACTGTTTAGTAAGTCTTTAACTTTTGTATGTCTCATTTTAATTATATAATTGATATTAAATAGTGTCTTGTAACCGAGCTGCAAATATAAATGATTTGTTTGTAATTGTCACGTTGAGAAATGAAGCATTCCATCACTGTTTTTGTTTTTTGGAGCTCTTTCCCGCTATCCATTACAATCTTATTGTTTTTTGAAACAAAAACAATAAGGATTTCCATTTCTATCGGGGCTAGGGAATAGTGGCTAAAAGAATATTTTGCTCTTGTTTTGTCATTCTGAGGAACGAAGAATCGCTGTTTGGTTTCCAATTTGTGAGTATTCTTCCTTCGTCAGAATGACAAATTAGGATTAAAAAATACTGTTGCAATTTTATATGTAACCACTTTGAAAATCAAAACTTGACAAACCGACTAACACTTTGTATTTTTACACCATGAACGATAATTTTATAACAGAATATTTTGGCATTGGCATTCAAAACGGAAAAACACCAGAGAACTTAGGGGTTTTATGGCGCACCGCACAAAATCTTGGTGCAAGTTATATTTTTACTATTGGAAATCGATACGCTAAGCAAGCTTGCGATACGCATAATGCTGTAAAGTCAATCCCTTATTTTCATTATGAAAATTTTGAGGATTTCTATAACAACTTACCTAAAGGCGCTCGCTTAGTAGGTGTGGAACTCGATGAAAACGCTGTTGATCTCGAGACGTTTGAACATCCACGACGTTGCGTTTATCTGTTAGGTGCCGAGGATAATGGACTTTCTAAAAAAGCGATTGAAAAATGCCATCATTTGGTCAAATTCAAATCTGAGAAAAGTTTAAACGTATCTGTCGCAGGCAGTATTGTACTTTATGATAGGGGTCTTGCTAAACCAAGATCGTGAAAATAACACAGAGTAATCCTTTTGGTGATGTATCTTAATGGCGTGATTTCGATTTATAGTTTTGTGGCAATCGTTTTTTCGTTTCTGGACCATTCACTCCAAGAGCCAACGTACAGTTTTGGAATTTCTAGCGCAGCATAATCGATGGCTAAAAGAGTTTGGCATGCGGTAACGCCAGAGCCACAATGAAAAATGATGTTCCCCATTTTTGTTGCTCCAAAAATCTCTTGATATTTTTGTCGTAATTCTGCTGGTGGTAAAAACCGCCCGTTTTCATTTAAGTTGGAAGTAAAAGGAATATTGATTGCCCCAGGAATATGACCTGCCACTAAATCTATTGGCTCACTTACCCCACGATACCGACTGTTTTCTCGAACATCAATAACCAAATAATTTTTGTTTTGAGAATTGTTTTCTACTTCGGTAATCGTTGCAGTGGGTAGTTTCCAATTGTCGAATGTGTAGTTTGCAACAATTTTTGGTGTTTCAGTTTTATTATTTGTTGGAAAACCTATATTTTCGGCCTGTTGTAATCCTCCATTTAAAACTTGAACTTTTTCATGGCCAATTGCTCGCAACATCCACCAAAATCGAGCTGCAGCATTGGCTCCGTTTTTATCATCATAAATAACAACATGACTGCTATTTGTTATTCCGAGTTTTGTCAAAGTCTCTGCAAATTTTTCAATTTCTGGTAAAGGACGTCTTCCTCCATTCGCGAAATCTTCTTTAATATCAGCCAAATCAGTATTTAAATCGACAAACAATGCTTGGTCTAAATGTTTTGCTTTGTATACTACTTTAGCCTCTTTTCCGTTGCTGGCATCAACAAGAACTAGTGGATCGGTTTTGTATAATTCCAATAACTCAGCAGCTTCAATAAGCGGTGAAAGGTGTTTGTTCATATTTTTTATTTTGCTGTATACCATGATTTTATTGCGGTTTTTTTAGATCATTCCCTTTTTTTGCCCTTTTCTCATTGTAAAATACAGTCCAATTAGTATAAAAGGAATACTTAATATTTGTCCCATATTCAACTTCATGCCTTCTTCAAATGCTACTTGATCGATTTTTACAAACTCTATTAAGATTCGCATGGTGAAAATTAGCGTAATTGCTAGACCAAAGTAAAAACCATTTCCTATCGTTATGTTTTTAGTTTTGTAGATAATAACGAGTACTAGAAAAATAATAAAGTAAGCAATAGCCTCATACAATTGAGCGGGATGCCTTGGTATAGTGTCAACACGTTTAAAAATAAATGCCCATGGCATTGTTGTGGGATTGCCAATCATTTCCGAGTTCATTAAGTTGGCAAGCCTTATAAACGCTGCTCCAAGCGGAGCCACAATTGCAATTAAATCTAGGACTTTGAGGTACTTGATTTTATATTTTTTTGAATATAAATAAAGAGAAATAATTAAGCCTACGGTTCCTCCGTGACTTGCTAATCCCGAGAAACCTACAAATTTATAGGCTCCAGTGATCGTTTTTTTTATGGGTAAAATAATTTCGATTATATTTTTAGAATAATAATCAAAGTCATAGAAGAAGCAATGCCCCAATCGCGCTCCAACAAAAATTCCAATGATGCCATACAGGAATAACGCTTCGTGTGCGCTATCACTTAAATTTTCTTTCTTATAAATTTTCTTAAGTATTGCCATAGACAACAGTAAACCCGCAGCGAATAATAGGCCGTAATATTTTACAGGGAATCCGCCTATATTGATGATCTCTGAGTCTACATCCCAATTTATATATAATCCAATCATAATTCTTTTTTCAAGGTTTTGTTAGTACTGTATAGTGGTGATGTACAAATTTTATTGATAAACTATAGAACAATTGCAATCCTAATTTTATACTTTTTTTAGTGCAACTTAACTTTTAACTTTTTTTGAGATATTGAAATCGTTTAGTTCAAAAAAATCATCTAAGCTAAGCGGTTCCCTAGCCCGGATAGCAGTGAAAATCCTTCCTGTTTTTTTTAAAACAGGAAGATTGCAACGAATAGCCGGAAATAGCTCCTGATATTATTTTTTGAGTTCTAAATCATCAATTGCTGCGTCGCTTGGTTCAATAATGTCTATTTTAGGTTCGATGAAATCTTGCTCGTTGGCTAATGTTTTGTTTAAGGTGAGTACTAAAGCTGGAAGTAACATTAAATTAGACAACATCCCGAATAATAAGGTCAATGAAATTAATCCGCCTAGGGCAATTGTTCCTCCAAAACTAGACAGCATAAATACAGAGAACCCAAAGAACAATACGATAGAAGTATAAAACATGCTCAGGCCGGCATCCGTAAATGTGGCGTAAACGGATTTGCGAATTTTCCAGTTATTTTTCTTTAATTCCTCGCGGTATTGCGACAGAAATCTTACGGTGTCATCCACCGAAAGACCAAACGCAATTCCGAAAACCAATATCGTCGACGGTTTCAGCGGAATGTCCAGAAAGCCCATGATTCCTGCGGTTAGCATTAACGGCAATAAATTAGGAATGATAGAAACCAACACCATTTTGAACGAACGGAACATAAAACCAATCAAAAGTGCGGTCAGGAAAAAGGCGAAAGCCAGCGACGAAAGTAAGTTGTCCAGTAGGTAACCGGTTCCTTTCTGGAAAACTAAAGCTTTTCCGGTGATGGTGACTTTATATTGATCTGGCGGGAAAATTTTATCAGCTTTCTTACGAATTTCAGCTTCAATTTTGGCAATATTATCGCCATTTTCATCGCGCATAAAAGTCGTGATTCGGGCAAATTGTCCAGTGGAATCTACATAGCTTTTCATCAGATTATCTTTCGAGTTTTTTGTAGCATTTTTAGCATACGACAAAATAAACGACTGTTCCTGTGACGTTGGCAATTCATAATAGTCTGGGTTTCCGTTATAATACGCTTGTTTGGAATATTTAATTAAATTGACAATAGAAATGGGTTTTGACAATTCCGGAATTTCATCAATGGTTTCCTCCAGTTCTTCCATTCGCCTAAGCGTAGACAATTTCATAACTCCTTTTTTGCGTTTGGTGTCAATCATGATTTCGAGGGGCATCACTCCATCAAATTCTTTTTCGAAGAAAACAATGTCTTCAAAAAAGGCTTCTTTTTTAGGCATGTCTTCAATTAAACTACCGGAAATGCGCATTTCGTAGATGCCTACAATGCTAATTACTAAAAGAATAACAGAAACGACATAAATTGAAAAGCGATTATATTTTACGTTTCTCAGAATCCAATCCATAAAAACTTTTACATAATTGCGGTCTAGGTGTTCGATGTGGCGCTCTTTCGGAGCCGGAATATAACTGTGAAAAATAGGGATGACAATGATGCACAAAAAGAAAAGTGCCATAATATTGATAGAAGTCACGACGCCAAATTCCAGTAACAATTGATTATTAGAAGCCACAAACGTAGCAAAACCTATGGCCGTGGTGAGATTCGTCATCAAGGTTGCCATTCCTACTTTGGTAGTGACACGCTGTAATGCTTTGGCTTTATTGTGGTGAATTTTATATTCCTGATGGTATTTATTGGTCAGGAAAATACAATTCGGAATTCCGATTACGATGATTAATGACGGAACTAAAGCGGTCAAAACAGTGATTTCGTAGTTCAGTAATCCTAAAAATCCAAAAGACCACATTACCCCAATAATGACAATTACCATTGATATTAACGTCGCCCTAAAACTTCTAAAAAAGAAAAAGAAAAGCAGTGAAGTAACTAATAGTGAAGCTCCAATGAAGATACTTATTTCATCGGTGATGGTTTTTGCGTTTAGCGTCCGGATGTAAGGCATGCCTGAAACGCGCAGGTCGATTCCGGTTTCTTTTTCGAATGTTTCGACTGCGGGAACTAATTTATCCAGAATAAAATCTTTTCGGGCTGCTGTGTTTACAATTTTTTTATCCATGTATACGGCAGAGCGAATGCTTCCCGATCTTTTGTTGAAAAGTAATCCTTCGTAAAAAGGCAAATCATTGAATAGTTCTTTTTTGATCTTTTGAAGATATGCCGGATCAAGAGTTTTGCTTTGGTCCACAAAAGGAACGAGTTCAAAGGTTTGCAGCGAATCATTTTTTTGTAATTTCTTTAAGTCATTTAACGAAATTACTAAATCTACCGCCTTGTCTTCTTTCAGCGTATTCATCATTTTGCTCCAGGAAGCATAGGCTTTTGGGGTAAATATGGAGTTATCTTTTACACCGATGATGACTAGATTTCCCTCTTCGCCAAATTTATTTAGAAAAGCGTTGTACTCAATATTTACAATATTATCATCCGGTAATAAATTGGCTTCGGTAAAAGTGAAGTGGATATTTTTCCATTGTAGTGCTAAAAGAGCTGTTATCACAACAATAATGGATAACATCAAAATTCTATTTCTGAGGACAATTCGCGCTATTAATTCCCAAAATCCTAAACTAAACCACTTAATCATAAATCAATATTAAAGGCGGTAAAGGTAGTCAAAACCACTATAAATCATTTATTTTAAAGGAAACTTTTTGTTGTTTTACCGGGCTAATAACACCCATTTTTTATTTTACAATAAAATAATTTTGTGGCATATAAATTATACATTTGAATTTCTCATCTTTGTTTCTTTAAAGTGGGGAAAGTCCATATAAAAATAGATATGAAGAATTATAAAAACACACTATTTTATTTAAGTGTTACTGGCGGCTTTATAGCGCTAATGTATTGGATCATAAGTAAAGGAAAGCATTTAGAAGTGGCAGAAACGATAGTGACACCAGAGAGCGGAAACGGTTCGTGGAGTGATTTTTTAGTGTCGATTCAGCATAACTTCCAAGATCCTTTGGCTATCCTTTTGGCACAAATTATTACGATTATTCTAGTTGCTCGTGTTTTTGGCTGGATTTTCAAGAAAATTGGTCAGCCTTCAGTAATTGGGGAAATTATTGCGGGTATTGTTCTAGGACCATCTTTGCTGGGATTGTATTTTCCAGAATTTTCAATTGCTTTATTTCCTGTTGAATCGTTAGGAAACTTAAAGTTTTTGAGTCAGATAGGACTGATTCTTTTTATGTTCGTGATAGGGATGGAACTCGATTTAAAAGTGCTGAAGAACAAAGCAAATGAAGCCGTGGTAATCAGTCATGCGAGCATCGTCATTCCCTTTACTCTCGGGATTGGTCTGGCTTATTTTGTGTACAATCGATTTGCTCCTGAAGGAGTTAAGTTCCTTTCTTTCAGTTTGTTTATGGGAATTGCGTTGAGTATCACTGCTTTTCCGGTTCTGGCCAGAATCGTTCAGGAACGAGGAATTCATAAAACAAAGTTAGGCGCTATTGTTATTACATGTGCTGCTGCTGATGATATTACGGCTTGGTGTATTCTGGCAGTGGTCATTGCGATCGTGAAAGCAGGAACGTTCGTGAGTTCCTTATACATTATTATGTTGGCGGTACTTTATGTTGTGGCTATGATTTTTATTGTAAAACCATTTCTAAAAAGAATTGGGGATTTATATGGTTCTAAAGACAGTATTATAAAACCAGTTGTGGCGATCTTTTTTCTGGTACTTATTATTTCCTCGTATGCTACTGAGGTTATCGGTATTCATGCTTTATTTGGAGCGTTTATGGCGGGAGCCATTATGCCAGATGTTCCAAAATTCAGGACCATATTTATAGAAAAAGTAGAGGATGTGGCGTTGATTCTTTTACTGCCTTTATTTTTTGTATTCACAGGTTTGAAAACTGAAATTGGGCTGATCAATGATCCGTATTTGTGGAAAGTGACCGGTTTTATTATTCTGGTAGCCGTAGTAGGAAAATTTTTGGGGAGTGCATTGGCCGCCAGATTTATAGGGCAAAGTTGGCGGGATAGTTTGACAATTGGCGCTTTGATGAATACCAGAGGTTTGATGGAATTGATTGTGTTAAACATCGGGTTGGAGCTTAAAGTGTTGACTCCTGAAGTCTTTACCATGATGGTCATTATGGCTTTGGTCACGACTTTTATGACCGGTCCGGCCTTAGATCTCATCAATTATATTTTTAAAACCAAAGATGGGGTTGAGATTTTGGAACCATCAAATGATAACAAATACCGAATTTTAATTTCATTTGGAAACAATGAAAAAGGAAAATCGTTGCTTCGATTGGCCAATAGTTTGATAAAAAAACAGAAAAACACTTCCAGTGTTACCGTCATGCATTTGTCTTTAAGTGATGAGGTACATACTTTTAACATGGAAGACAAAGAAAAAAATAGTTTTTATCCTATTGTTGAAGAATCCCATCTCCTGAAACAGGACATCACCACGATTTTTAAAGCAACGATGGATATTGAAACTGAAATTGCCGATGTAGCCAATCAAGGCGACTATGACTTGTTATTGATAGGTCTAGGGAAATCTATTTTTGAAGGGACTATTCTTGGAAAAGTAATTGGCTTTACCACACGGATCATCAATCCGGATCGTTTGATTGATAAGTTTACCGGCAAAGAAGGCTTGTTTGAAAACTCGCCCTTTGATGAAAGAACCAGACAGATTATTTCTAAAACCAAGATGCCAATAGGGATTTTGATCGATAAAGATTTACAGCACGTAAACCATATTTTTATTCCAATTTTTAGCCCTGAAGACTCTTTTTTGATTGATTATGTGCAAAAATTAATTTACAACAACAATTCTAAAATTATTCTTTTGGATGTAAATGGGCATCTTACGACTAATTTTGTCATGAAGAGCGCTATTGATTCTTTGGAGCAAAAATACCCAAATAACATTGGTTTGATAACCGATAAAATCATTAAAAAGGAATTTTTAGATCAGCAGGATTTAATGGTAGTCAGTCTTGAAAGTTGGAAAGACTTGGTGGACTCCAGAAGCACTTGGCTGAGCGGCGTTCCTTCGGTATTAATTTTAAAACAATAATATGAACTGGATTTTATTAATTTTAGGAGGTCTTTTTGAAGTGGGTTTTGCCACTTGCTTGGGCAAAGCCAAGGAAAGTTCCGGAATGGCAGCCACATTCTGGTTGTGCGGATTCTTGATTTGTCTGGCAATAAGCATGGGATTACTTTACAAAGCCACACTCACTTTGCCTATAGGCACCGCATACGCGGTTTGGACTGGGATAGGAGCAGTGGGAACCGTATTGGTTGGAATTTTTGTCTTTAAAGAACCAGCTGATTTTTGGCGAATATTTTTCATCACCACTTTGATCAGTTCTATTATAGGATTAAAATTTGTGTCGAGTCATTAAATTCCTATATTGAGAACGAAGCTTATTTTGACAGCAATATTATCTTGAAATTTACTCAACTGATTGGGTCCATACCGGTAAAACCCACCTAATCCAAGTCCTTTGTAAATTTGATTCAGTTCGATTCCCGATTCGAAATACCCTTTGTTCAGTGTCTTATAATCCAATCCGATGTGCTGCTCCGGGTTTTGTAAATTACCCCAAGCCACTCGGGATACAATGACTAAAGACGGTTTTATTTTTTTGAATAATGTGACACGGCTAAACCCGTGCTTGAATTGAAAATAGGCATATTGACTGGAGAAAAACTCATTGAAAAACATGGTTTCAAAACTGTTTTTGCCTGAAAAAGTGATCCTTTGAATGATAGTTTCTTTGGTAATATTATTAGGCGAGGTGTTGTACAAATGAGTTAAGGGTATTGCACCAAAAGAATATCCTGCCTCGAAAAGTAAGCTTGTTTTTTGACCGTTTAAATATTTTTTTTCATACTCTGTTTTAAAATCTATTTTGCTAAACTCAAAATCATTTTGCCAGATCTTGGGGAGGGATTGGGTGTATTGAAACGTAAATTTAGGAAAACGTTTTTCAACCTCAATTCGTCCCGTAGGCGTTTGCATATAATCACTAAATGGATTCCAGCGCAAAGAAACCATCGCAGTAGTCATCACGTAATTAGGATATAATTTTCCGTTTAAATTGAAAATATAATTGAATTGTGGCTCCACAGCCGTTCTAGAGAGTTCCCATAAACTTTCGGTTTTTGGAATGATTTTAGTCTCTATAAATGTTTTCCAAGTTACATAATTATAAAAAGTACTGATGTTTATTGGTCTGGGATCATAAATTTTAAAAGGCTTTTTGTCAATTGCAAATACGGTACTGGCAATTTCTCGAAGATCATCCGTATAGGAAACTCCTATCCAGGAATTAGTAAATTTCCCTACACGCGCTGCGATGCCTAAGTTATACTTAAAATCATCATCTTTTGTTCCGTAAGCGGTGTAGCCTTCGACTTTGAAATTTTTTGAAAATCGTTCGTTTGTAGTGCCCCCAATTCCCAATCTAAATCCTTCGTAGTTATTATAGCTAAACAATTTTCGTAAGTCTAAATCGAATTTTCCTATAGGTAAATACCCGTTGATAATTTTCCTGCCAAAACGGAGGCGGCTTTCAATTCTTTTTTTGATCGAAATACTGTCGAGTGCTAGATAGGTCTTTTTGCTTCGGCTGTCTAAGCTGTCTTTTCTGTAAGTGTCCCAAAAAGCTTCTGGTTTATTAATCGCATCGTCTTTGATTTCGATAGTGACGGCTGATTTTTTTATTTGGATTGGAATGTTATATTGGATTTCAAAATTGTTGGTTTGCGACAATAAATAGGTGAAATCCGAGGCTGTTTTTTTTCGTTCTTTAAAATCGTTTTCTACATCACCATCAAATTGAATCGTTCCGCCAAGGATTTTTATATCGTCATCATTTTTGCCCTTTACAATTTTAAAGGTTTTGTCCGTTGGAAACCATAATTTTTCACTGGGAATGTACTTAAAGTTATGAATTCCACTAATGTCAAGAACGCCTTTTATGCGCATTACTGCTTTGGCGACAGCAAAATTATTTTGGTCAATATAAAGTACGCCTTCCAGTCCTGACGCTCTTCTTTTTTTCTTATTCTTGAAGTAAATCATGTAGGTGTTTCTGCCGTCAATGATCAGGGAATCCAACAGTTTATAGTTGTAATCTTTTAGGGCATCATTGGCAATGGGGCTGTTGTACTTGGTCTCAAAAAGTTCGTAACGGGAATCGTAAATAGAGAAGGACTGCAAATTAAATGCAATGATTTCATAAACAGGTTGCTTGAAACCCGCCATTTTGGTACCTAATATAGTTTCTTTTAATGTGCTATTAGCAAATTGATATTGTGATACTTTTTCAGTTTGAAACAGATGTTGCTGACGTACGATATCTTTAAACTTATACTCGGAAGAGTCAATTTTTGAGAACTGATCACCGCTTGATTTTTGGACAAAAACAGAATCGATTCTCCCGTCAATGGAGTCAGGATTTGCGCTTACAATGAGTTTATTATAGGATTTAAACTCGAAACTGTAGAGTTTTTTTTGGGGGTTATTATTGTCTTTATTTTCGATCGCCTTTCGGATAATTGCCAAAGCTGGGTTTTCGTCTGGAACCACCACTTCATTCAGATCATCTGTTTTTTGAGATAGCATGACCACATAATAATTTTTGTTTTTTTCAAGGGTAATTCTGGCTTTGGTGAAACCAATATATGAAATATCAAAGGCTGTAAAGGGAATTGGAGTAACGATACTAAACTTCCCATCCACATCAGAGATGGAGTTTATACCGTCAGTTGTAGTAATCGTAGCAAATGGTAATGGTTTATTGGTTGTAGACTCTTTCACAATTCCATTGACTTGAAACTGCGCCTGTAGCGAAAGCGTTAAAAAAAAGAAGAACACACACAATTGCTTCATAAATAGGGTTTACTGCAAAACGGGTATAATCTCATTTTGGTATCGCAAAAATAACAATAAAAAAATCCGTTCCCCTAAGCGAACGGATTTTTAATAGGATTTGAAAAGGAATTACACCTTCATGATTTCAGCTTCTTTCACCACTAAAAGTTCATCTATTTTACGGATATAACTATTGGTTAAGTTTTGCACTTCTTCTTCGGCACTTTTGCAAATGTCTTCTGATGTTCCTTCTTTTTCTAATTTTTTGATCTCAGTGTTAGCATCTTTTCTGGCATTTCTGATACCCACTTTAGCGTCTTCGGCTTCAACTTTGGCTTGTTTGGCAAGATCACGTCTTCTTTCCTCAGTTAGTGCAGGAACACTGATGATAATTACATCACCGTTATTCATTGGGTTAAAACCAATGTTGGCCACCATAATTGCTTTTTCAATCACGTGCAGCATGTTTTTTTCAAAAGGTTGTAACGTAATTGTTCTGGCATCAGGCACACTGATTTTTGATACCTGCGAAAGCGGTGTTGCCGATCCGTAATAATCAACAAAAACACTTCCCAGCATGGCAGGAGATGCTTTTCCGGCACGAATATTCAAAAATTCTTTTTCTAAATGTGCAATAGAACCGGTCATGGATTCCTTGGTGCTATCTAATATAAATTCAATTTCTTCAGTCATTTTTTTAGGTTTTGGGTTTTGGGTTTTAGAAATTTGGAGCAATCCAAAAGCTATAACCAGGAACCATTAACTATATATTTACTACGGTTCCTATGTTTTCTCCTTCGCAGATTTTCAATAAATTGCCTACTTTATTCATATCAAAAACCACGATTGGTAATTTATTTTCCTGGCTTAATGTAAAAGCGGTTGTGTCCATTACATTCAATCCTTTTTTGAGGACATCTTCAAAGGAAATAAAATCGAATTTTACGGCAGATGGATTTTTTTCCGGATCACAATCATACACACCATCCACGCGAGTTCCTTTTAGAATCACATTAGCATTGATCTCAATACCCCGTAAAACGGCTGCGGTATCTGTTGTGAAATAAGGATTTCCGGTTCCGGCTCCAAAAATTACAATTCTTCCTTTCTCCAGGTGGCGGTCGGCTCTTCTTTTGATATAAGGTTCCGCAATGGATTCCATTTTTAACGCCGTTTGCAAACGGGTTTTCATTCCTTTTTCTTCCAGTGCACCCTGTAAGGCCATTCCGTTGATCACAGTGGCCAGCATTCCCATGTAATCTCCTTGCACTCTGTCCATTCCTGCGCTGGCTCCGGCAACTCCTCTAAAAATATTTCCACCACCTATTACAATCGCTATTTCTACTCCTTTATCATGAATTAGTTTAATTTCGTCAGCGTATTCAGCTAGTCTTTTTGGGTCAATTCCGTATTGCAAGTCGCCCATTAAAGCTTCTCCACTTAGTTTAAGAAGAATTCTTTTGTATTTCATGTGTGTGTTGAGTTGATTGGTGCAAATATAGACATATTCTGTTTTCTAAAAAATGCGTTATTTAAATTTTATAAATTTAGTTTTTCGTACGATTTTTTTGCGGCTTCATAGCCAATGTTAAATACGGCATCCATTTTAATTCGGTTGGTTTCAAACGTACTGTACAGGCATAAATCCTTTGGTTCTATGATCCAGTCGCAGATGTTAAATTTATGCATATTAGAATTTGCCGAAAGAATATCAAAAGCCCGAGTCGTTACCGCTTTGATCGTATTCAAATCTTTGGCGTCTATTTTTTGAATGGGACTCACGTAAACACCAATCAGGGTATCGCATTGTCCTTGCAGGATATCTGTTGGAAAATGATTTAGGATCCCTCCGTCACTATAAATGCTTCCTTTTATTTCATAAGGGGACAAAATACCCGGAAACGCCGAGGAAGCTAAAACAGCATCTGTAATTTTTGTTTCTGGGGCAAATATTTTTAGTTTTCCTCGAACCATATCGGTAGCTGTAATTTGAATTGGAATTTTTAAATCGCCCAAAACAGCCTCTCCAAAAATAGTATGAAAATAACTTTTGAAGGATTCTGAATCAATCAACCCCGCCTTTTTAAAGGTCAAATGTTTCCAATGAAAAAGATAGATCGACTTGAAAAACTCCAGAATTTCCTCCGGTGTCTTTCCCCAGGCATACATTGCACCAACAATAACACCTGCGCTCGTGCCCGCTATCTGAGACGGGCGTATGTTTTTTTCTTCTAAAAATTTGATCACGCCAGCATGAGCAATACCCTTAGAGCCGCCTCCGGAGAGAACTAATCCTATCGATTTTGTTTTTAAATCCATCTTTGTAATTTAGGATAAAAATACACTTTTTGTAGAATTGAAACTGATATAAGTCATCTTTATAGGCCAATTTTATGCTAACTTTGTGTAAACAACTTACGTATTATGAAAATTCCTGTAGCTAAAGCATTATTTAACAGTCATTCCTATACCGATTACAGAAAACTTATTTCAGATTTAATATTGGAAGGAAAATCCACAGGAAAGGAACAATCCGAAAATTTGACGCAGTATAGCACCCTGAATGAAACCCGTATGCATCGTTTGGACAAAACCATTACAATTACGGAAGAAAATCAGATTAAGTTAAAGAATCTAAAAAGTGAATACATTTGGGTGGTAATTTCAGAAGGTTGGTGCGGAGATGCTGCTCAGTTGTTGCCAATCATGAATACAATGGCAGTGCAATCTGGCAAAATTGACTTGAGAATTGTGCTGCGTGATGAAAATGAAGAATTAATGAACTTATATTTGACGAACAAAAAAAAATCAATTCCTATATTGATCGTTGTCGCTAAAACAACAGGCGCTATACTCGGTAGTTGGGGACCAAGACCTAAAGCTGCTGCTGATTTGGTTGCGGATTATAAAAAAGAATTTGGAGTTATTGACGAAACTTTAAAAACCAACTTACAACTCTGGTATTTGCACGATAAAGGGATAACAACCCAAAACGAGTTGATTGGTTTAATGGTTAATATAGAGGTGTAATTTTTAAGTCAATACGCATCAAATTTTGAATAGTCTAACCTATTTTGTTTAAAAAGTGATTATAGGAAGTCAGGCATGTACTTTTATGGTAGCATGTCTTAAAACCAATATTTAAAAAAATATCTGATATTTATCAAGTTATTGATACCACAACACCTGTTTTATTGCTATCAGAGTTGCAGATTTAGGATTATTGGTCTCAAATATAGTTCAACCGTGTAGACTAAATTCTATTTGCCAGTTATAGCAGGAATCAATTTAACAAAGTTATTCCACGAGAATCCTTTTTTTGTAGTTTTGTTAAAAAGGAATAGTTGTGATAACAGACTTTAATTTATTGGATTTAAATAAAACCTATTCGTATGTGAATTATCTAACTTGGGAATTTCAGAAAAAAATGGAATTAAGAAGGGGAGAGGATTTACTTCTCCTGATCTTTCCGCATCGCATGATAATACGCAGCACGGCTCAATGGTTCGTATTCTTCGGTTTCGCCCAGCATGACGAGTTTGTCATTGTCGGTTTTGCGGAAACTGTAATTCGCGAGATTTCCCGTGCGGGTACACACGGCATGGACTTTGGTTACATATTCAGCAGTTGCCATTAAAGCAGGCATCGGGCCAAAAGGATTTCCCTTGAAATCCATATCCAATCCGGCCACAATAACACGGATTCCCTGATTGGCCAAATCGTTACAGATCTTGACAATTTCGTCATCGAAAAACTGTGCTTCGTCAATGCCCACTACATCACAACCTTGCGCCAAAATTGCAATATTTGCGGCAGCGGGAACGGGCGTAGAACGGATTTCATTAGCATCATGAGAGACCACCATTTCATCATCATAGCGGGTGTCGATTGCTGGTTTGAAAATTTCGACTTTTTGCTTGGCAAATTGCGCTCTTCTCAAACGACGGATCAATTCTTCGGTCTTACCCGAAAACATGGAGCCACAAATGACTTCGATCCAACCAAATTGTTCTTTGTGATTTACTGTATTTTCGAGAAACATTTTGTATTTTTCTGACTTAAAAAATGAATAGTTTTTATTGCTTTATAATAAAGAAACCGACTTAAAAATTGTATACTTTTACGTCGTTTCAAAAGTATAAAATTTATATCAAATGGGAGATTCGAGAGCACTTATTTAAAAAAATAAAAATCGTGTTCACAAAGATTCCCTTTTCTTGGGACGATATCAAACGGAATACGAAAACGCATCAAAAAAGACCCGCTTAACACCCTATAATTTCAACAGACATGAAAAAAAAATTGGAAGCCGATTTAATCAGCATTGCACACAGAATATTACAGCTAAAGAATAAATCTGATATCAATCAATTATATCTGGAAACACAGAAGTTATATGAAAAACTTTCTGTCTTACGATTTGTGGACGAACATTTCAGTGAAGCAAAACCAACCATTGGTATAACGGAAATCAGCAGAGAAATCGCAGCTGTTTTTGATACAACTGATTCCGTTCAACCACAAACAGTTGCGGTACTAGAAGAAACAATAGTTGAAGAAACAGTAGAAACGACTTTGGAACAAACCCAAGAAATAACTCCTTCAGAGGAACCGGATCCAGTTGCAACGGAAGAAGAAAGTGCCGTGGAAGTCCAAGAAACTGAAGCTGATAAAATTCCTGAAGAGGAAATAATTATTGAGGAAGCAGCTGCTGAGAAAACTATCGAAATGCCTTTAGAGCAAGCCGAAGCGCTACTTGAGGAGCATGAAAAAGAAGAGGAAATGGTAGTCGGCGAAACAGTTGTTGCTACGGAAACGGAAGCAGAGGATGAGACAGCAGAACCGGAAGCGCCTTTTGAACCTGCTTTTGAATTATCACAGGAAGAAGAAACGCAGACGGAATTGGAAATGCCAAAGAAAGCGCAAGCGGTGCAAATCTCTTTTGAGGATTTATTAGGAGGCAATTATCACGACACGCTTTTTGTAAAAAAACAGCAAGTAGATAACATTCCAACAGCAATAGTTATTGAAACTCCAAAAGAAAATCTACAACCTGAAGAACCGGAATCAGAAAGTACTCCCGCAGCACCAACCGAAAAAGTAGAGCCAAAAATAGTTTCGCTGAACGAAAAATTAGCCAAAGGAATCAATATCGATTTAAATGACCGCATTGCTTTTATAAAACATCTTTTTGGAAACAGCAGCGAAGATTACAACCGCGTTTTAAATCAATTAATCACATTTGATACCTTCTATGAAACTAGAGATTTTATCCAGGAAATGGTAAAACCGGACTATAACAACTGGGAAGGAAAACAAGAGTATGAAGAACGTTTTATGGATATTATAGAGAAAAAATTTTTGTAAATCGCCTTGAATTGTTCTGAATATACATTTGAACAAATACAGACTTTCTTTAAATTTTGTATTTAATTATTTTATCTATGTCAAAATTATACATCGTTCCTACGCCTATTGGCAATCTCGAAGATATGACTTTTCGAGCGATTCGGATTCTTAAAGAAGTCGATTTGATTCTCGCCGAAGATACGCGTACAAGCGGAAAATTGTTAAAGCATTTCGAAATTGGCACTCACATGTACAGCCATCACATGCACAACGAACACAAAACCATCGAGAATTTAATTTCGAGGTTAAAAGCCGGAGAAAATATCGCCTTAATCTCAGATGCAGGAACGCCAGCGATTTCTGATCCTGGTTTTTTACTGACCCGCGCTTGTGTTGAAAACGGAATTGATGTGGAATGTTTACCGGGTGCAACGGCGTTTGTTCCGGCATTAGTCAACAGTGGTTTACCCAATGATAAATTTGTTTTCGAAGGTTTTTTGCCTGATAAAAAAGGACGTCAAACTAGATATTTAGCGTTGGCAGAAGAAACCAGAACGATGATTTTATATGTTTCTCCACATAAATTAGTAAAAACTTTAGCGGAATTCATTACCTTTTTTGGCGAAGACCGCCAAATATCGGTTTCCAGAGAATTATCCAAACTACACGAAGAAAATGTTCGCGGAAGCGTGAAAGAAGTGGTCGATCATTTTAATAAAATAGCACCAAGAGGTGAAATTGTCGTCGTGATCAGTGGAAAAACTATCACTAAAGAACCTAAAAAAAGTAAATTTTCGGAAGAAGAATGACCCATAAAAAACTATGAATTTAGAATCCTTTTTAGATAAATTAAAGCAAACGCCAGAAATAATCACGTTTGCAGAAACCATCGCAACAATTGAAGATAACTACGATTTTACTCCTACGGCATTTGAGAATGGTTTGCAACACAATGCAGCTGGAGAAAATTCAGGATCTTGCAAGTTGTTTGCTTTCGCTGAAATTCAAAGTTTATCAGAAGCAGCAACATTAGCCTGTTTTGGAGCGTATTATTACGAAGATGTTTTGCAAAATCCAAACGGAACAGATCACCAAAACATCCGCAATTTCATGAAAACCGGATGGGATGGAATTGCATTTTACGGAAGTGCTTTGGTTTCAAAATAAAATTACAATCCGATGTCAGGTCGAGCGCAGTCGAGACACATCAGTTGGTCTCGACTGCGCTCGACCTGACAAAATTCTTAATACAATTTTATAATTCCTAATCAATATGCGTTGGACCCTAAAACCAAAACCTTCCGAAAATGCCGTTCAACATTTGGCGAAAGCATTGAATGTAGAAGATTTTGTGGCCACTTTATTAGTACAACGCGGCATTGAAACTTTTGAAGATGCCAGACGCTTTTTTCGTCCGAGTTTAGATGATTTGCACGATCCGTACTTGATGAAAGATATGGAAAAAGCAGTTTCTAGAATCGAAAAAGCAATTGAAAATGAGGAAAATATTCTTGTTTTTGGCGATTATGATGTCGATGGTACCACCGCAGTTTCTCTCGTTTCTTCCTATTTAAAAACCTATTATCCAAACGTGGCGACTTACATTCCGGATCGTTATGATGAAGGGTACGGAATTTCATTTAAAGGAATTGACTTTGCTGATGACAATGGGTTTTCACTTATCATCGCTTTGGATTGTGGTATAAAATCCATTGATCATGTGGGGTATGCCAAAGCAAAAAACATCGATTTTATCATTTGTGACCACCATAGACCAGGAAATTCTCTGCCTGAAGCCGTTGCTGTTCTCGATCCAAAACGTGATGATTGTAATTATCCTTATGATGAGTTGTGTGGTTGTGGAATAGGTTTCAAATTGATTCAGGCTTTGGGTGTCAACCGAAACCAGACAATTGAGGATTTGGTTCCGTATCTGGATTTAGTATCGGCTGCCATTGCCGCTGATATCGTTCCGATGACCGGAGAAAATCGGGTGCTGGCTTATTTTGGACTGCAAGTTATAAACACGGATCCAAGACCAGGAATCAAAGCTATAATCCACCAGATAAAAAAACAAACCTTAGACATTACCGATGTTGTTTTCATCATCGCTCCCAGAATAAACGCTGCCGGACGGATCAAACACGGCAATCATGCGGTAGAATTACTAACCGAATTTAATTTTGAGCAAGCCCAACAATTTGCTTCTGAAATTGAGGCATATAATTCTGAACGAAAAGATTTAGATAAATTAATTACCAAAGAAGCGTTGCAACAGATTGAGGAAAATAATGAAAAAGAACGTTTTACTTCCGTAGTTTTTCAAGAAGATTGGCACAAAGGAGTAATAGGAATTGTTGCTTCCCGATTGATAGAAACCTATTATCGACCAACACTTGTTTTTACCAAAAGTGGGGATAAATATGCGGCTTCGGCACGATCCGTAAAAGGATTTGATGTGTATAATGCACTCGAAGCGTGTACAGAATATTTGGAACAATTTGGCGGTCACATGTATGCTGCGGGAATGACATTGGCGGCAGAAAACTATCAAATCTTTAAAGACGCTTTCGAAAAAGAAGTGGAAAGAACCATTCATTCGGATATGTTGACACCCGAAATTGCAGTTGACGCCGAGATTGATTTTGCGGATATTACTCCAAAATTAATTCGGATTCTGAAACAATTTGAACCGTACGGACCACAAAATATGACCCCAATTTTCCTGACTAAAAACATCAAAGACACTGGTTATGGAAAACCTATGGGTCAAGAAGAGGAACACCTAAAACTTTTTGTCAAACAAAATAATTCCGAAGGTATTGCTGCAATTGGTTTTAACTTAGGTGACAAAATGGAACTGACTACGCATCAAAAACCTTTTCAAGCGGTCTATTGCATTGATGAAAACGAATGGAAAGGAAAAACAAGCTTGCAATTGCGATTGCGAGATATTAAAGAATGATTATTTGTTATGAAAAAAAAAGACCCGTATTCGGCACTGCGGTATAAAGAATTCAATATTTTTTTGTTATTGCGTTTTGCTATGGTTTTTGGCTGGTCGATGCAATTTATTGTCATTGAATGGGAAGTCTACAGTTTAACCAAAAACCCGTTGTCCTTAGGAATTATTGGATTAATGGAAGTTATTCCAGCCATTTCAATGGCTTTATTTGCCGGACATATAGTCGATCAAAAGGAGAAAAAAGGATTGCTATTTAAATGCATATTAGGATTTTCAATTATTAGTTTGGGCTTGTTTTTATTTACATGGCCACCCTTTATAAAAGACTTTTCTACCCAAACTATTTTATATTCTATTTACTTTTTCGTGTTTTTAGGCGGATTGGTTCGTGCTTTTCTTGGCCCGACGATATTTTCTCTTTTGTCTTTGATTGTTCCTAAAAAATTATATCCCAATGCTGCCACTTGGAGCAGTTCTGTTTGGCAAATAAGTTCCGTTTTAGGACCTGCGGTAGCCGGTTTTTCGATCAATTGGATTGGTGTTCATTGGTCCATGTCCATCGTTTTGGGGTGTTCACTTTTTGCGTTAATCGCTTTAACCCAAATTGCAACGAAACCTATTTTGAATCCAAAAATTGGCGAACCCATTATGGAAAGTTTGAAGGAAGGTGTGAAGTTTGTCTACAACAATAAAACGATTTTAGGTGCTTTATCACTAGATATGATTGCCGTCCTTTTTGGAGGAGCTGTAGCGCTGTTACCCATTTTTGCACAGGATATTTTGAAAGTCGGTCCACAAGGGTTTGGTGTTTTGAGAGCTGCACCGGCAGTTGGCGCATTTTTGATGCTAATAATATCAGCTTATATTCCTTTTACCAAAAATGCAGGTATGAAATTGTTATCGGCAATTTTTGCGTTTGGGATTTGTATTATCGTTTTTGGACTTTCATCGATTTTTTGGTTGTCAGTTGCGGCTTTATTTTTAAGCGGTGTTTTCGATGGGATTTCGGTGGTGATACGCCAAACTATTTTGCAATTGAAAACTCCGGATCACATGAGAGGCCGAGTTGCAGCCGTGAATTCTATATTTGTGGGTTCCTCTAATGAATTGGGTGCTTTTGAAAGCGGATTAACCGCAAAGCTGATGGGAACTGTTAGCGCAGTGGTCTTTGGTGGAAGCATGACACTGATTACTGTATTTATTACAGGAGCTGTATTCCCTACTTTTAGAAAACTGGACTTGCAAAAAGATATTGAGGAACATGAAAAGAGCGAGTAATATTGTCATTGCTTCGCCAGTTTGCTATCACTCGTGTCCGACAAGGGGGAATCACACAATTTGAATAACTTGATGTGATTTCTCCTTCGTCGAAATGACAAACTGCACGGTTGTTAATTACAAAAGTAGAATGGCATTATACATTCTATTTTAAAAAAATCTCAAGATTATTTTACCAAACTTTTATGCTTTTTTATGTTTTATTATTTAGAACAAATATAAATAATACTTATATTTGCTTCAAACTAATGAAACATGCAAGAAATAAAACAAATATATCATAACAATTTAGGCACTGCTTTCTACTGGAGAAAAGATAATGACGTTGTACTGGACAAAGTCCAATTGGTTTTTAGAGAAATGGGTTTTTATTTTACCCAACAGGAACTGCAACTATTTAAGCGTTGTATTGAAGACAGCTACATCCAAAACAGATGCTGCGACGATTGTGAACTGAAAAACAAATGCCACAAATTTTTACTAAAAACACCTTGTTCCCAAATTGATTTGGCCGTTTCCATGGAAGAATTAGATGCCGTAAAAGATTTGGTAGAAGGCACTTTGTTTAAAATAAATCTAGATGATTATTTGTATGGAGAGGGAATGAATTAGGGATTGGTTTATTTGCGATAATTGCAAAATATACAAAAAGTATTTTCTTATATGCTTTTCAGTTTTTAATTTGATTGGTATGTTTTTCGTTTTGAATTCTGTAAAACGAAATCATGAAAGATACAATTGCAACGATAATTTTGAAATATGATTTTTTATTATTTTCAAAAGAAAAATCATCCAAGTCGATAGATAAAAAACCAACAGTCAACAATATAATTCCTAAATGAATAAAAAATTTAGATACTTTATTTTCAGTTTTCATAATTTAATTTTTATACTTTTTAATCTCAAAATTCTCACCGTCAAAAACACCATAAGTAAAATACGTAATCCAGTCACCTAGATTCACATATTCGGCATTTTCTCCTACTGTTACTTTCATAGGCAAATGGCGGTGGCCAAAAATAAGGTAATTGTAGTGTTTGGTTTCCAGTTTTCTTTTAGAATAGAGAATCAGCCATTCGTTGTCTTCGCCAAGAAAAGTCACATCTTCATCGCCAGAAATGAGTTTGTTTTTTACGGAAAGGTATTGCGCCAGTTTCACGCCAATATCCGGATGCAACCATCTAAAAAGCCATTTGAAAAACGGATTTGTAAATATCTTTTTCATGCGTTTGTATCCTAAATCACCGGGACCTTTTCCGTCGCCGTGGCCAATAAGGAATGTTTTATCTCCAAAAGTATATTCTTGATTGTCATGAAACACAGGAATATTGAGTTCTTTCTGGAAATAATCTTCCATCCATAAATCATGGTTTCCCACGAAGAAATAAATTGGAATTCCGCTGTCTCGGATTTCGGCCAATTTACCTAAAATACGGATAAACCCTTTTGGAACTACGGTTTTGTATTCGAACCAAAAATCAAATAAATCGCCCAATAGAAAAATAGCTTCAGCATCGTCTTTTACTTCGTCGAGCCAAGCTACGAATTTTTGTTCTCTCGGGAAACTCAATTCGGGTGTCGGTGCGCCAAAATGCTGGTCGGAGGCAAAATATATTTTTTTGTTATTGTGTAATTGCATGAAGTTACAGTATGGATTTCACATTATCACTGGCAAACCATTCCGCGAAAGAAGATTCGGTTTCTTGTAATTTCAAAGAGAAAAGGGTGATTCCTTCGGGTAATCTTCTGATGATTCTTTGAGAAAAATCAACTACCATATTTTCGCTTGTTGGTTGGTACTCTACTAAAATAACATGGTGTCCGCGAACTATTAATTCGTTTGCCAATTCGATATGCGGGGTTGTTCCGTTGAAAACAGTCGCATGGTCAAACTGATCTACTATTTCTTCTTTTACAATTTTCTTTAAATCCGTGAAGTCAATCACCATTCCAAATTTCACATTAGTGCGATCTGAAATTGGGGTTCCAATTACCGTTACTGACAATTTATAACTATGTCCGTGGACATTTTTACATTTCCCATCATAGCCATATAAGGCGTGTCCGGTTTCGAAACTAAATTGTTTAGTAATTCTGATATTGCTCATTGGAGTTTAATTTTGATGCAAATTTAGCAAATTGATATGAGAAATGGGATGTAAATATTTTCCCTCCCCAACCCTCCCCAAAGTGGAGGGAGATAGAATGAAATTATTTTGTTTGTAATCCGAATTTGATAATCCACAAATGTTCTAGCCCTGATGGAAACGGCATCCTTTTTATAAGGTGATTTTTTTTCACCTTATAAAAAGATATAGTGTACAGCAGGAAATAGCTCCTGAAATAAATTCAGAATAAATCCTTCGAAAATCACTTTTTGAATTGGGACAATGCTTTTCTGGTAAAATCAGACAACACCAATTTACCCGAAATCGCGGCGCGTTCTAGCAACAATGTATCCCAATGTTGCGTTCCTTTCCAGAAAACCTTTTTCATCTCCAATAAAGCTTCTGGATTGTAACCGGATAATTTACCAGTGAAATCAGCTATTGCGGCATCCAGTTCTGTTATGGTTTCAAAAGTATTAGCGTATAATCCTTTGGCTGTGGCCCAATTAGCGGTTTTCCATTCATGGGCTGCGAGGGTCATTTCGGCCATTGCCGTTTTTCCGATTTTCTTCGAAACGACAGGTTCTATTACAAAGGGACCAATTCCGATGGCCAATTCTGATAATTTTATTGATGCATTTTTTGTAGCCAATGCATAATCACAGGCGGAAGCAATTCCTACGCCTCCACCAACTGCTTTTCCATGAATGCGCCCGACGATAAGCTTGGAACATGAACGCATTGCATTGATCAAATGCGCAAATCCAGAAAAAAATTGTGTTCCTGCTTCTTCATTGGAAACAGCTAAAAGTTCATCAAAAGAAGCACCCGCACAAAAGGCACCCGAGCCTTCACTTTGTATAACTATCACTGAAACGGCTGAATTTGTGCTCAAAATAGTGAACTCATTCGTTAAAAGATCCAACAATTCTCTTGGAAAAGAATTGCTCGAAGGATGACCAAATGTAACGGTAGCAATATTATTTTCAATTGTTGTGAAGAGCGAACCTATTGGATTTTCTGATACCATAGTGAGGATTTTGATGTAAAGTTAAAAAAAGTAAAGGAGGATTTGACTTTTTTTCAAATAGAATGGATTTGTATTTTGAAATTTGCTTTTTGGGAAATTTATATGTTATATTTGCGAACTAGTTTGGGGGATTAGCTCATTTGGCTAGAGTGCTTGCCTGGCAGGCAAGAGGTGATCGGTTCGAATCCGATATTCTCCACAAAACAAAACCGTAAAATCTTTTAATTAAGAGTTTACGGTTTTTTATTTTTAGAAATTATCTGATTACTTTTTAAGACTGCTAAAAACTATTTTGGATATTCAATTTTTCCTACTTGTCGCATCACGCGTACAATTTTAGCTTTTCGCCTGTTGATATACGTGGAAGAACTAGTCGCCGAATATTTTCTTGGATTGGGTAATATCGCGGCTATTCCTGCAGCCTGGATTAGTGTTAAACTGGAAGCATCTTTTCGATACCAATGTTCAGTGGCTGCTTGAGCTCCATAGACACCATTCCCCATTTCGATACTGTTCAAGTAGACTTCCATAATGCGTTCCTTTCCCCAAATGATTTCAATCAGAAGAGTGAAATATGCTTCCAATCCTTTTCTCAAATAACTGCGGCCTTGCCAAAGAAATACGTTTTTGGCCGTTTGTTGTGATATTGTGCTTCCTCCTTTTATTCTTCGGCCTCGTTCATTGCTTTTATACGCTTTTTGCATGGCTACAAAATCAAAACCATTATGTTTCAGGAACGTTCCATCTTCACTGGCAATCACGGCTTTTTGAAGATTCATCGAGATGTTTTCAATAGGTTCCCAGTCGTGGCTGAAGAAAACTTCTTTTCCTGCAGTTTTATTTTCAATTGCACGAATCACCATTAATGGGGTAAACGGAACGGGTACAAATTTAAAAAATACCACAAAAAATAAAGAGAGTCCGATGAACCACAACAATATTTTGAATAAAAAACGAATTAGTTTGCTCATAAAAGAGGTTGTTTTTTTTTAATGGGTTGTTTTGATTTCCTGGGTGTTATTTTCGTTGCCATTATACTAAATCTGCTAATTCTGTTCCAATTAAACTTCCTATTGCCACTCCCATTCCACCCAATCGTACACCGCAATAGACATTGTCTGACAGTTGTGAAACGATAGGACTTTTGCTGTTACCAACACCCATAATGCCGCTCCAACGGTGTGCAATTTGGAAATCCTGATTCGGCAAAATTACTTCTTTTAATAATTGTTCCAATTTATTTTGGACAATTTCTGTTTGTCCAAATTCAGTTGTATTTTCCGTTTCAAAATCCAGATTTCTTCCTCCGCCCAGTAGTATTCTATCGCCAATATTCCTAAAATAATAATACCCTCTATCCAAGTGAAAAGTTCCTTTTATATTTAAGTTTTTGATAGGCTCCGTAATTAAAACTTGTGCTCTGGCCGGTTTAACCGCACCATTTGTCAATGTATTAGCAAAACCATTTGTTGCAAACAGTATTTTCTGGGTACTAAAACTAAAATCAGCAAGTGCCACTTCCACTTTATTCCCGTTGTCGAAATAGGAGGTAACGGTTTGTTGATTCAGGATTAAAATATTTTTAGAAACCGCTTCTTTCAACAACGCCTGCATCATATTTCCGGTATCTATTTGTGCTTCAAACGGATTGAAAACTAAATATTCCTCTATCCCGCTAAACCCAAAACAGTTTACTTCCATGGCGAAAACATCGGCTTTGAAAAGTGGTCTTAAGATTTCATTGATAAATGGTAATTTCCCAGCACATTCATTATAGCTACTTTCATCTGCCTTTAAAAACAACTCATATCCGCCGTATGGCTTGAAATCTATCGTGTCATCACCCAATCTTTTTCGCAACAACTGCAAGCCTTGCCACCGTTTTTGAACGAGATGAATAACTTCCTCTTCCGAGTGGGATTTTAAATCGTCTATAATTTCTGAAAGACTTCCGAAACACGCAAAACCGGCATTTTTAGTACTCGCGCCTTGCGGTAACATTCCTTTTTCTAATACTAAAATTTTGCTTTTAGGGAATCTTTCGCGCAAGCGTAATGCAGCATGCAAGCCCACAATCCCACTTCCTACGATGGTATAATTTACATCAGTAAACCAGTTTTTCAACTCCCAATAGCTCAAATCCATGTTTAAATATTTTTATAAAAATAATAATTTTTTGGAGCTAATACCGCTATCCGTTCTAAATAAATTCACTGAACTCCAATTAAAATAAAAGTAGTGTGAAGTAATCTTTTATTTTTTAAAGAAAAAAACAAAAGGATTTCCACTTTTATCGGGGCTAAAAAACAAGTATTAAAAACAAAAAAACATCAAATTAAATTGGCTAATTTTAGCATTCGAAAAAATAAATTATTAAAATGAACAAATTCCTATTTATACCTTTATTAATGATGAGTTTAAATGCTATGGCACAAAATGTAATGACTCCAGAACTGCTCTGGAAACTAGGAAGAGTAACCTCTTTAGGCATTTCCAAAGATGGAAAAAATGTAGTGTATAAAGTAACAACTCCTTCTGTTCAAGAAAATAAATCGGATACAAAATTCTACACTTTACCCGTAAATGGCGGAAATCCAACCGAAGTAAAAGATACCGCAGCCCTGTTAAAAGACAAAAACAGTTCTCCTGACGGGAAATATATCGTTTACAATGAAGAAGTAAAAATGGAGAACGTTCATGGAAAAGATTTTTATCCAGAATTAGTAAAATCAGATGTTCAAATCTATGACGGATTGAATTATCGTCATTGGGATACCTGGAATGAAGGCAAATACAACCATGTTTTCTATAAAGAAAACAAAGAAGGCGCTATGGGAATTGACATTCTGAAAGGCGAAAATTTCGACAGTCCACAAAAACCTTTTGGTGGTGATGAAGATTACATTTGGTCGCCAGACAGCAAAAGTATTCTGTACGTAAGCAAGAAAAAAGCAGGAACTGACTATGCTCTTTCTACCAACACCAATATCTATGAATACAACCTGAAAACTGGGAAAACCAGCAATAGAACGGAAGAAAACCTTGGATATGATACCGCTCCACAATTTTCTCCAACCGGAAATTTGACTTGGTTGCAAATGAAACGAGATGGGTATGAGGCAGATAAAAACGACCTGATAGTTAGTTTCAAAGGAATGAAAATGAACTTAACGGCCAATTGGGATGGAACAGTAGACAATTTCATCTGGAGTAGTGACGGGGAAAAAATATTTTTTGTTGCCCCTGTAGACGGAACAAAGCAGTTGTTTGAAGTTAATTTTCCTGGTCTGACCAATCCAGAAACTACGGGAGCAATTACCGTTCGCCAAGTCACCGATGGAGAATTTGATGTCAATGATTTAGTTGGGTTTTCCGGTGATAATATCATTGTAACGAGAACCGACATGAATCATGCGGCAGAACTTTTTTCTTATAATCTGAAGAAAAAGACTTGGAAACAACTGTCTAATGTCAATACTACAATTTATAATTCTTTGGCGTTAAGCAAAACCGAAAGAAGATATGTTACGACAACAGATGGTAAAAAAATGTTAGTTTGGGTGGTTCTTCCTCCTAATTTTGATGCTTCAAAAAAATACCCAACGCTTTTGTATTGTCAAGGCGGACCTCAATCTCCATTGACACAATTTTATTCCTTCCGATGGAATTTACAGCTGATGGCTGCCAACGGCTATATTGTTGTGGCTCCTAACCGTCGTGGAATGCAAGGTCATGGCGTGGAATGGAATGAGCAAATCAGCAAAGATTGGGGCGGACAAGTAATTGATGACTACCTGTCAGCGATTGATGCTGTTGCTAAGGAAAAATATGTTGATGCCACTCGTTTAGGATGCGTTGGTGCCAGTTACGGTGGGTATTCTGTTTTCTATCTGGCCGGAATGCACAACAACCGATTCAAAACCTTCATTGCCCATGATGGTGTTTTTAACACCCAAAGCATGTTTGGGACTACCGAAGAAGTTTTCTTCAGCAATTGGGATTTTGGCGGTGCTTATTGGGAAAAAGACAATGCTGTAGCGCAAAAAACCTACACGACATTCAACCCAATGACTCTGGTAGAGAAATGGAACAAACCTATTTTAATTATTCAAGGCGGAAAAGATTTTCGTGTACCAATAGGACAAGGACAGGAAGCGTTCCAAGCAGCACAATTACGAGGAATAAAAAGTAGATTTTTGTATTTCCCGGAAGAAAATCACTGGGTACTGAAACCTCAAAATGCGCAGGTTTGGCAAGGTGAATTTTTCAAATGGCTCAAAGAAACCTTGTAGAAATCATTTTAAAAATAGGAAGCCTCACTTTTTCGTGGGGTTTTTTGTTTGTGTCAAAATATTTTGAATACCTTAACTTTAAATAATTTTGTAATTTTTATCTTTGAAAAATGAATAACAAAAAAAGTTATATTCCGATAAAAGTTTTCCTGAGTTATCTGGTTTTGGCGGTGCTTTTTGCCAGTGTGGGCTGGTTTTTATACTCCGAGAACAAGAATTTTTCAAAAACCGAAGAAAGAATTACCGAGGAAAGCAATACTATTTTACGGGTTAGCAACTTGCTCTCTGATACATATGAAACGGAAAATTTAGCTCGAATAGCCATTCAATCAGAATCAGAAAAAGATTTTAACAACTATATGAAGAAAAATATGCTGTTAAAAGCAGAAATTGATTCCTTGAAATTGTTTGTCTCCACACCACACCAAATCACTTTACTAGACAGTGTCAAGCAATTGCTATCTAAGAAAACGATAAATATTCAGCAACTTAAACTTATTAAAAATAAAACTGAAAATGAAGATGCGGTGGACGACGCGATTGGTGATTTGACTAAAATGGAGTCTTCCTTGCGGAAACTGGAATTAGAAGATTTTGTAAAAGATCCCGCCAGAATGGGAATTTATCAACGAAATGTCCTTCAGAAATATGTTGCCTACTTAAATCAAAACATTCCGGATGATAGTACCAATACGTTAAGTAAAAAAGCAACCGATTCTATTTTGACGGTTTCTAAAAATTTATTAAATGAGGTAAAAAGAGAAACATCCCGAAAGAAAAAATTATTGAATTTTGAGGAAAATAAATTATTGCAAAATGAACTTTCAATCTCTGACCAGCTAAGAAAAGTCCTTAACACTATAGAACGGGAAATTATAATAAACACCACAAAAAACTATTCGGATAGAGAGAATTCCTTAGCAAAAACGAATCAAATTGTAACCTCTGCGGCTATAATTGGATTATTGCTTACTTTGTTTTTTTTGATTATAATTCTAAATGATTACTCAAAAACCCAATCCTATAAGAAACAATTGGAGGAGGCAAATCTAAAATCCAAAAAATTACTTATTAGTCGGGAGCAACTCATTGCAACTGTAAGCCACGACCTGAAAACCCCTTTAAGCACGATTATTGGCTATACGGAATTATTGGGAAATTCCGATTTAAGCAGTAAACAATGCTATTACACCAAGAACATCAAAGGTTCCTCCGATTATATTTCACAATTGGTTCAGGATCTATTGGATTTTACTCAAATTGAAGCTGGGAAAATCACGATAGAAAAAATCCCGTTTTCGCTGTACGAGATGATTTATGAAGTGGCAAATAGCATTCAATCCGTTTATGCACAAAAACCAATTCAACTAATTGTTGAAATTGACCCTAATCTCGAAAAAAAAATCATTGGGGATCCTTTTCGTTTAAGACAAATAGTATCAAACCTTATTGGAAATGCGTTCAAGTTTACTGAAAAAGGATTCATAAAAATTAGCGTTGAAATCTACTTGGAAACACAATTGATAGCGATACAAATAGAAGATTCCGGGATTGGAATAGCAGAAAAAAACCAAGAACTCATTTTTGAGGAATTCATTCAAGCCGATAAGAATATAGAGAAAAAATATGGAGGGACAGGATTAGGACTTACCATTTCTAAAAAAATGACAGCGATTCTAGGCGGTGCTTTGCATTTGAAAAGTGAATTAGGAAAGGGAAGTTTGTTTACAATCCAAATTCCCTTACTTTTTGATGTCACGGTTTCCGAAAAACAGACTACTGCGAATCCGTCAAAAAAGCACTATACAGCCATACTGATAGATGACGATGAAAGCTTGTTGAAATTAACAACTGAAGTTTTAAAACAAAACCAATATATTGTATTCCCTTTTGCTAGTGCAAAAGAAGCTCTTGATTCGCTATCAAATATTACCTTTGATTTGATTATCACCGATATTCAAATGCCAGTTATGGACGGGTTTTTATTTTTGAAAGAACTCATAGATAATCCCAAATACGAGTATGAAAAACAACCTGTAATAGCGGTCACCGGAAGAAATGATTTAAATCTGAACAACTACACAACCGCAGGATTTACCACTGTAATCAGCAAGCCCTATTCTCCTAATATACTGCTTAAAACACTACAGTCTATTTTGAACAATGACGCAGTTCCCTTTGAAGGAATTCTAAAAAGCAAGCAAACAAAGGGGGAAAGGCCTTATTCATTAAAAGTCTTGAACGCTTTTTTATCTAATGATATAGTTGCTTTAAAAGAAGTGTTACTCTCATTTATGAAAAGTACAGCAGAGAATTTAGAAAATTTAGATCGGTCAGTTTCAAACATTGATTTTATGGAGATTAAGAATACAGCTCATAAAATGGGGCCCATGTTCAAGCAAATTTGCGCCTCAGAAATTAGTGTTATTCTAGATGTATTAGAGCAAAAAAACTTAACACTTGAAGAAATAACCATGGCTTCAATTAATTTGAAGCTCAAAATAACAGATCTTTTTGTCCTGTTAGAAAAGGAATTAAACTAATTGATGTTGTATAATTTTAATTTATTATACAGTGTTTTTCTGTTGATTTTCAATAATTTAGCAGCTTCTGTTTTGTTGTTATTGGTTTTAGCTAAAGCTTCCTGAATGACTTCTTTTTCGTTTTGAGACAAAGACAGATCAGAGGTATCTAGGTTTTCATTTTGAAAAAATTCTGTGGGTAGTGCTGATTTTTCAATGAAATCTCCTTGTGACAAGAGCGTGGCCCTTTTGATGCAATTTTGAAGCTCACGTAGATTTCCCGGCCATCTGTAGTTTTGAAAAATTGTAACTACTTCAGCAGAAAGCCCAATGATTTTTTTGTTTAATTCCTGATTTGATTTTTCAAGGAAAAAATCGGAAAAGAGCATCAAATCTTCGTCACGATCTACTAAAGAGGGGGAATGTATAGAGAACTCATTTATTCTATGGTACAAATCCTCTCTGAATGTCCCATTTTTGACTGCTTCCCGTAAGTCTTCGTTTGTGGCGGTGATGATTCTGATGTCTACATCAATTTCTTTATTGCTTCCTACAGGCTTAATTTTTCTTTCTTGGAGTGCTCTCAATAGTTGGATTTGATTCTCATAGGAAAGATTCCCTATTTCGTCAAGAAATAATGTACCTCTGTTTGCTGCCTCGAAAAATCCAATTTTATCATTTATGGCTCCCGTAAAAGATCCTTTTACATGGCCAAAAAACTCACTTGCAGCTAATTCTTTTGGGATCGATCCACAGTCTACGGCAATGAAATTATTGTTTGTTCTGGAACTGTTCTGGTGAATGCCTTTGGCAATAACTTCCTTTCCCGTTCCGCTTTCGCCGATGATTAAAACTGACATATTTGTTGGGCTGACGAGTTGGATATATTCTGCCAGTTTTTGAGATGCTTTTGAGATCCCCTTCACAAATTCACTAGTCGGTTTTTTATTTTTTTTATTGTCAGTTTTAGGTTCAGAAATTACTTTATCAGAATTAGTGTGCGTTTCCATTTGAAGAGAATTTTGAATAACCAATAAAACTTCTTCGGGATTGAATGGTTTAGAAATATAATCTGCCGCCCCATTTTTCATGGCTTTTACAGCAGTATTCACATCAGAATATCCCGTCATTAAGAGGACGGGAACATTAGGATGGGTACTCTTGATTTCTGACATAAGTTTAATTCCATCATAATTTGGAAGTCGTAAATCCGTAATGATGAGGTCAAATTCATTGTTTTTGATTTGAGATTTTGCTTCTTCAGCTGAAAATGTAGCCGTTACTTCATAATCGTTTTTTACCAGAAATTTTTCTAATAATTTACAAAAAGCAACATCATCTTCAATCAATAAAATTTTAGCCATTGTATTTTAACTTTATGGCTAAAATAAAGGTATTAAATTTGTATTTAGCTAATTTTTTGCAAAAAAAGAGAGACTGTTAAAACAATCTCTCTTTTTAAACATAACTCACCTAAATTATTTATTTATCCAGTTTCCTTCAGCATCCGCATAAACAGTAGCATTCTGGTCTCCAACTGTAATTTCTAGTTTGTATTCTTTATTTTTATTGATGTATGCTTTTCCCAGAATTGCTCCGGGATATGCTTTTTCCATAGCTGTTTTTATTGCTTGAGGAACGGCTTCTGCTTGTACTTCAGTATATTTTTCTTGTAGTAAAACAGATTGATTTTGTGGGTTTTGAACGGGAAGTATTGTTGCAAATGCAGACATGCTTCCTAAAATAATTGCTGCTGATAAAATTAACTTTTTCATAGTGTTTTTTTTAAATTGTTATTGTTTTGATGCTTTATTTTTGAATCCATTTCCCAGTTTCATCTGCAAAAAGAATAACTTTTTTCGCTGCTGCAGTCACTTCTAATTTATACTCTTTGTTAGCATTTACGTGTGCTTTGTCCAGAACAGCGTCTGGATGTGCTGCTAGTAAAGCGGTTTTAATAGCATCCGGAACATTTTCTACTTGTACCTCTACATATTCCTCTTGAATGGATAGCGTTTGTACTAGTTCATTTGAAGTTGGAACTGTAGTGGCAAATGCTGTCATACTTCCTAAAATAATTGCTGCTGATAAAATTAACTTTTTCATAGTGTTTTTTTTTAAATTGTTATTGTTTTAATGCTTTATTTTTGAATCCATTTCCCAGTAGCATCTGCAAAAAGATTTCCTTTTTTGTCCCCAACAGTCACATCCAGTTTATATTCTTTATTTGCATTTGTATATGCTTTGTCTAGAATTGCATCTGGGTAAGCCGTTTTTAACGCTTTTGTTACAGCTTCCGGCACTTCTTCATTTTTCACTTCAATATATTCTTCTTGAATTGAGGCTGTTTTTGCTGTTGTAGTTGTTACCTGAGCTGTAGTTGTATATGTTGAAAAACTCGCTATTACAATTGCTGCTGATACCATTAACTTTTTCATACTGTTTTATTTATAGATTATTATTGTTACTTATTATTGTTCAAGTAATTGAAATAATTGTACCAGAGTTATAAAGGAAGGCGCTGTGTCATTAAATATCTGTAATAGAGATGTTTAATGAAATATGTTTTTTTTTAATAAGGAGAAATGTGGGTAAAACGTAGCGTGTTGTGGGTATAAATTACCCGCTTTGTTTTTTTGTAGTGGTTCTAAACAAAAAAACCTTGCATCGCTGCAAGGTTTTTTATTATAGATATGTAAATCTGCTATTCTGGGTCGTTCATTTTGAACGTATCCATAAAAGCGGTTGTGTAATCACCTGCAATATAGCGAGGATCATCCATCAACTGTCTGTGAAAAGGAATGGTAGTTTTTATTCCTTCAATCACAAATTCGTCTAAGGCTCTTCTCATTTTACTAATTGCTTCTTCACGAGTTTGTGCAGTAGTAATTAACTTTGCAATCATAGAATCGTAATTTGGCGGAATTGTATATCCTGAATAAACGTGAGTGTCTAAACGAACACCATGTCCACCGGGCATGTGAAGTGTTGTAATTTTTCCTGGAGAAGGACGGAAATCATTATAAGGATCTTCTGCATTAATTCTACATTCGATGGCGTGCAACTGTGGTAAATAATTTTTACCTGAAATAGATATTCCGGCAGCAACCATAATTTGTTCCCGAATTAAGTCGTAATCAATAACCTGTTCTGTAATAGGATGCTCCACTTGAATACGGGTATTCATCTCCATGAAATAAAAGTTACGGTTTTTATCCACCAAAAACTCAACCGTTCCAGCACCTTCATACTTAATATATTCGGCTGCTTTTACAGCTGCTTCCCCCATTTTCTGACGCAATTCATCGGTCATAAACGGTGATGGAGTTTCCTCGGTCAATTTTTGGTGACGTCTTTGAACAGAACAATCTCTTTCTGAAAGATGACAGGCTTTTCCGTAAGCATCTCCTACAACTTGAATTTCAATATGACGAGGTTCTTCGATTAATTTCTCCAAATACATTCCGTCATTTCCAAAAGCTGCGGCTGATTCCTGACGGGCATCTTCCCAGGCTTTCAACAAATCTTCTTCTTTCCAAACTGCTCTCATCCCTTTTCCACCACCACCGGCAGTAGCTTTAAGCATTACGGGAAAGCCAAAATCTCTTGAAAGCTGTAGCGCTTGTTCATAGGATTCTAAAATCCCAACTGAACCCGGAACACAAGGAACACCCGCTTCTATCATAGTCGATTTTGCAGAAGCTTTATCTCCCATTCTATCAATCATTTCTGGAGAAGCTCCAATGAATTTGATTCCATGTTCTTGACAAATTTTAGAAAACTTAGAGTTTTCAGAAAGGAATCCATATCCTGGATGTATTGCATCTGCATTTGTAATTTCTGCGGCGGCAATTATATTTGACATTTTCAAATAGGACAAGTTGCTTGGAGGTGGTCCTATGCAAACGGCTTCGTCAGCAAACCTTACATGTAAACTTTCGGCATCTGCAGTAGAATACACCGCTACTGTTTTGATCCCCATTTCCTTGCAAGTTCTAATTACGCGTAACGCAATTTCTCCTCTATTTGCAATTAATATTTTTTTAAACATCTTGTTTTGCAATTTTAAATGTTGAATTTTAAATTTTAAATTATTTCAAATAATGAAAAAGCATCATTCAAAATTTATAATTTCTTATGATGGATCTACTAAGAATAAAGGTTGGTCAAATTCAACTGGCGACATATCGTCAACCAATATTTTTACGATTTTACCAGAAACTTCAGATTCAATTTCGTTAAATAACTTCATAGCTTCTATTACGCAAAGAACATCTCCTTTAGCGATGCTTTTACCTACTTCAACAAACATCGGTTTATCCGGAGATGGTTTTCTATAAAAAGTTCCAATAATTGGAGATTTTATAGTGATGAAATGAGCGTTTTCTATCGCAGGTACTGCCGGAACAACTGCAACGGGAGCCACTTGTTGTGGAGCTAATGGTTGCTGAAGCACTCCTTGAGCGGGCATTTGCTGTACATAAGTAGTCTCAGTGACATTTCCTTCTAAGGTTGTTCTGATGGTGATTTTCACGTCATCCATCTCTAGTTTAACTTCTGCAACTCCTGAATTTGCGACAAACTTGATTAGATTTTGAATTTCTTTTAAATCCATAATTATTTGTTTTTAGTTTAAATTTATTTTTTGTCGTATGCCCATTTTAGATAAATAGATCCCCAAGTGAATCCACCTCCAAAAGCAGCCAAAATTATCGTATCTCCTTTTTTGAACTGATGTTCAAAATCACTAAGCACTAATGGTAAAGTGGCAGAAGTTGTATTTCCGTACTTTTCGATATTCATTAATACTTTAGATTCTTCTAAATTCATTCTGTTGGCTGTCGCATCAATTATACGTTTATTGGCTTGATGAGGAACCAGCCAATCGACATCTTCATTTGTCAGATTATTTCTTTTCAAAATTAATTCGCTTGAATCTGCCATATTGGTTACGGCGTATTTAAACACTGTTTTCCCGTCTTGAATAATGTTGTGTTTGTTGTCTCTTACCGTTTCAAAAGAGGCAGGGTTAAGTGATCCGCCGGCATCAATTTTAAGAAAATCTCTGCCAATTCCATCACTGCGCAAGTATTCATCCTGCAATCCTAATCCTTCATAGTTAGGTTCAAAGAGTACTGCACCAGCACCATCTCCAAAAATAATACAAGTAGATCGGTCTTTATAATCCACGATAGAAGACATTTTATCAGCACCAATTAAGAGTACTTTTTTATACCTTCCGGATTGAATATAAGCAGCAGCTGTTGACATCCCAAACAAAAAACTGGAACAAGCAGCCTGCAAATCATAAGCAAAAGCATTTGTGGCTCCAATTTGGGTTGCTACATATACGCCTGTTGACGCTACTGGCATGTCGGGCGTTGCGGTTGCCATAATTAGTAGATCGATCTCTAAAGGGTCAATGTTCGCTTTGGCCAATAAATCCTGCGCGGCTTTTATGGCCAAAAAAGAAGTTCCCTTGTCCTTGTCTTTAAGGATTCTTCTTTCTTTTATTCCTGTACGAGAGGTGATCCATTCGTCATTGGTGTCGACCATGGCTTCAAGAGCTTTGTTCGTTAGTACAAAGTCTGGAACATAGGCTCCAACAGCGGTTATTGCGGCTGTGATTGTATTCATTGTATGCGTTTATTTCTAGTCAAATGGTACCATTTGAAAATTTTTAAAAGACTTGAAAATTACAAAAAAAATTCCATTCTCTTTGAATTAGAACTTCTTATTTAACGAAAATTACAAACAACAAAAAAACTCTCACGATGTGAGAGTTCGAATATCATTTACAAAAAATGTATTATGCAACAGCTACAGATTTATCTATAACAACTTGCCCTCTGTAGTACATTTTACCTTCATGCCAATACGCTCTGTGGTATAAATGTGCTTCTCCAGTAATTGGACAAGTAGCAATCTGTGCTACAGTAGCTTTGTAATGTGTTCTTCTTTTATCTCTTCTTGTTTTGGAGATTTTTCTCTTAGGATGTGCCATTTTACTATATTATTTATCCGTTAATAGTTGCTTTAACTTGTCCCAACGCGGGTCAATATTTTCTTCTTCTTTATTTTCTTCTTTTTCTTCCTTTATCGTCAATTCATTGAGTTTTGTCAAGGCTTCAGTCTTTAAACTTCCATCTTGTATGCCCGGATGAACGCGTCTTAAAGGGACTGACAGCACAATCATTTCATAGATATATTGTGCAATATTTATTTCAAACTCTCCGTGGGGCAAAATCAATAATTCGTCGTTGTCATTATTGTAAACCTCATCAAAACGAACGATTAATTTCATTTCGCCCTCAATTGGCAGATCAAAATCTTCGCTGGTAAGATCACATGGCACATTTACAGCCCCTTTGTGATTAAAACGCAACTCTAACAGTGTGCTTTTTTTCTCTAAAACTACATTTACTTTGATCTTTGAATCTTGATATTCATCATAATCAAAGATTTCAAAGAACGCATTACTGATTTGATACTCAAAATGATGTTTCCCTAGCTTTAATCCTATAAAAGGAATTAAATATTCTTTTGTGTTCTTCATTTCAACAACAATTTTCCCTTAAACTTCGGGAGTGCAAAGATATAAAATTATTGCAAATCTAATAATGTTATTCACTTTTTTTTGTTCACAACTGCTTTTCTTTTGTTTTTAATGGTTTTTTGCTAATTTCTGCATATTGATTTCTGGAATGATAAATGTCTATTGCCAGATATACCGCCTCTTTGAAGGAGTTAAAATCAGCTATTCCCTTGCCTGCTATATCATAAGCGGTGCCGTGATCTGGTGAGGTTCTTATTTTATGCAAGCCTGCAGTATAATTTACTCCTTTTCCAAAAGATAATGTTTTGAAAGGAATCAATCCTTGATCGTGGTAGGTTGCTATAACGGCATCGTATTTCTCGTATTGATTACTGCCAAAGAAACCATCTGCAGCAAATGGACCAAATACTAAGATCCCTTTGTCGAACATTTTTTTTAATGTAGGTTTTATAATCAAGTCATCCTCTGTCCCTATGACTCCGCCATCTCCACAATGCGGGTTTAAACCTAAAACTGCTATTTTGGGTTTATTAATGCCAAAATCTTTGATCAAAGTCTGTCTGACCGTTTCGATTTTTCGCACAATCAATTCTTCCGTTAGCTGTGAGGCGACTTCACTAAGCGGAATATGATCTGTCAGCAATCCTATTCTCAAATTATCCTGAACCATCAACATCAAGGCATTGCCTTCTAGTTCTTGGTCTAGGTAATCCGTATGACCCGGAAACTTAAAATCGTCTGATTGTATATTGAATTTATTTATTGGTGCTGTTACCAGAACGTCTATAACACCTTCTTTGAGTGCTTTCGTCGCTGCAATAAATGATTTTATAGCATATTCCCCTGCCTTAGAATCATCCTTGCCAAGATTTAAATCCACACCTTCTTTCCAGAGGTTTAATACATTGATTTTGCCTAATACGATTTGATCTAATTTGTCGATCCCGTGGAGCAAAGATGTTGATTGAAAACTTTTTTTAACAAAAGACAACAACTTGACATTAGCAAAGATAACTGGAGTGCACAACTCTAACATGCGAGAATCCTCAAATGTTTTTAAAACAACTTCGCTTCCAATACCGTTTAAATCTCCAATAGAAATTCCGACAATTATATTTTCTGCTTTTTTCATAATGACATACCGTTATTTATTGCTAATTTTGAAGTGCAAATTTAGTAAAAAAAACAAGAAATGTTTACAGGAATCATAGAAACCCTTGGTATCATCCAAGAAATAAAAAAAGAAAAAAATAACGTTCATATTACCATAAATGCATCAATTACCACTGAACTTAAGATAGATCAAAGCGTGGCACATAACGGGGTCTGTCTTACGGTTGTTGCTATCAACGACACTTTTTATACCGTAACCGCAATAGACGAAACTATAAAAAAAACAAATTTATCGGATTGGAAAGTTGGAGACAGTATCAATCTGGAAAGAGCAATGAAGCTGGGAGATAGGCTGGACGGACATATTGTTCAGGGACATGTAGACCAAACGGGCACCTGCATCACTGCCGAGCAGACCAACGGCAGCTGGCTTTACACTTTTGAATATGAGGAAAATTGGAACAACATTACCATTGAGAAAGGATCCATTACGGTAAACGGCGTCAGCTTAACGGTTGTGAACTCAAAGAAAAATCAGTTTAGTGTCGCCATTATTCCTTATACATACGAACATACTAATTTTAAAACTTTTGAAGTTGGCACAAAAATAAATCTTGAATTTGATGTCATTGGTAAATACGTTTCCAGATTGTATGCCAACAAATAATAACTCGATAGTATTATAAACAAAAAAACGCGAATCTACATTAGAGTTTTTTGTTTTAACTTAAAGCTATAAATGATGTAAATCCCAAATAGCAAAGCAAGTGCCATCATGGTGTTAATATTTTCATCTACAGGCAATCCTGGCGGAGGTTGCGGCGTTGTTGATGTCCTTTCCCCAGCTGCGGCGGGTTGCGGCGGATCTTTAGCTAATACATTAAAAATACAAAACATAAATAAAACCAGAGTAAAAAACACCATTTGGACAATTTTCATATTTAAAATTGAATTATTCTTTAAAAAAATCAGAGTATTTAAGCTTTAAAATAAATACATCCTTTCAACATAAATAACACTAACCCGAAAAAAATGCGGTTTTTATAAAAATTTAGATTTAAAAAAAAGCCTTACAGTACTGCAAGGCTTTTAAACTTAAACTGTGGTCCCACCTGGGCTCGAACCAGTCCACTTATAAAGCTAAAATTCAAGTCCTTATATATGCTATTATTTAATAGGCATCCGAATAGCATGCCTTTTGAATCTATTTTACGTCATAATTATAGCGCAAATATCTGATTTTACTTTTTTATGTTACCGAATTGCATGCCTTATTTTATATGTGACTTTCGGGCAGAACGTTGATTGAATTTATAGAAGTTCTTTTTCTGTAGTAATCAGGATTTTCAAAACAAATTCTACCTCTGATAATTGCTGGATGAACTCTAGCCTTTTTAGAAAATTTTAAAATACACTCATCATCAAATTCATCATATTGGTCCACGAAATCATTCCAAATTTCCGGACTGATTAAATTATCTTTTGCATAACTATCGGCTTCGAATTCTTCACGAGTAACATTTGGTGAATTAGTAAAAAAAGTTGTGTTTTTATATTTTGATTTGGTTAAGTGCTTGAACACATGTCCCAATTCATGCATAATATTGAAAGCGAAATTATCTAATCTATTATATTTCAAACTTAAAACAATTGATGGATTTTCATTACTCATAAACGCTTTCCCATCAACTGGTGTTTGAGGAGGTCTGTCTAAAGTAAAAAATACAATACCATAATCTTCTAAAATGCTTTTCGTTTTTGATATTGTCTTTTTATTTTCGTAAAAACAAGCCTTGAGTCTGTCAATTAATTCATCTTCTTTAGAAGGATCAAAAGGTTTACTATTAACTAATTTAGCTTTATATTCGGCTAAGTATGACCAAGCAACAACATTATTCCTGTTTTCCTTAAACTTTAAAGATTTTCTAAAATTGTTAAAAGTGTAAGTCTCGACTTTTTGTTTTAAAGTACTTATATCGTTTGCACCGTAAACATCATAAATTGTTTGTAGACTGCTGCCCGATTCAGATTGTGTAGGTAAGTGCTTTTTTAAAAAAGATATAGGAACTAAATTTTCAATTTCATTTAACCCTTTGATTTCTTCTTGTTTTTGAATCAATTTTTTGTCTTTTTGAGCCTCATGGAGATCGAACTCCATTTGCCTTATTAGCCATTTATTTGCGTCATCAAATCCTGCTGCCTCAAGTGAAATTGCTAGTTTTATATTAATTGGTCTATTGCAATTAAGGATATTACTTAAAAGTGAATGTGCAATATCTAATCTTGATGCTAATTCTCTTTGACTCAAATTTCGGTCATCCAATAAGCGACTTAGCGCTTCGCCTGGATGCTCAATTTGTTTTGTCATAATTGGAAAATGATTTTAATTTTATTAAATGAATATACAAAGGTAAGCATCTCTCGTGTAACTTCTACAGAATTGTTAATAACTTTGTTGACTAGTTTTTAAAAAATATTATCAAATATCTGAACAAGTTGTCGAATTACTAGTAAACACGGTGTTTTATTTATTCGACGGAAATAATTTTAATAACTAAAAAAAAGTTAACAAATTTGTTACCGATTTTAACTAAATAATAAAAAAGTATTTGTATGTTTGCATAATACTAACCAATAAATAAAAACCAAAGCTGAATAAATAAAAAAAAATCCAATCTATTGCGACAACAATAAATTGGACTATTAATTGGGTTTCAAGTTTCTCACGACTTTCATGATAAGGTTTATTCACCTTACGTATTACCCTTTTCTGTTATGCAAGATTAATACTTTTTTTATTAATAAATGTATTTTGGTGTAACAATTTGTCTGGACTAGCATTGATTCTATGCTGTTTTAAAGAAATGGAATCGATTTAACCCTGAAATATCAGGATTTTTCAAACTTAATACATAAAAAATATGTTTACATTTAAAATTAATAACAAGAAGTACGAGTCAGCTGACTCAAAAATTAATGGATCACAAATACTTAAAATTGCAGGATTTCAGCCAGAAATAGATTATGAACTGCTAATTAAAGTAAATGAAAACGGTTTTGAACCCGTTGAACTGACGGAAGTGATTGACTTAGAAAGCCCAGGAATAGAGGGGTTCTTTGCGAGTCCTTACGAGCATATCATTATTTATGTTGATGATGAACCGATAAAGGTAGAAGAATGTGTTATGACTCCTACAAAAATTCTTATTGCTGATGGAAAAAAGCCTGAAGGTTACTATCTTAAGCAAATTATTGGGCACAACGAAATTGGTTATAAGAATGATAGAGATCACAAAATAGCCATTAAAAATGGTCTGAAGTTCACAACTTGTAAACTTGAACCTACTACTGTTTCTTAAACATGGGAAATCAAGAATTATTGAATCAGTTGCAAAGCAAAGGATTCGAAGCTTGGATGCACACAAATGATTTTGTGTGCTTCAGGTTTGTAGTACCTCACGGCAGATTTAAAGGGAAAGCAATTGAAATTGCCCTTTCTGCTCCGCAATTTCCAATTATACCACCAAGTGGACCTTACTTTAAACCACATTTACTGCCAAATAGTGGAGGAGGAGGAGATCATCCTTATGGTGGAATACATGAATGGAATAAGCCCACATCAGAATTCCAATATTGGAGTAGGCCATTTAATGGATGGACGGCAGGTATGGATGTGAATGATTATTTAGCTTTTATAAGAACTTTATTTGATTTCGAATGAATTATGGTGTAGCAATGACGGAAAGTGTTAACAAGGCTTTGTTTAAGCACTTAATACGTAAAGATGGACAAGAAGATTTGTGTTTTGCTTTTTACAAATTGGCATCAGGAAAAAAGCGTACAGTCGGAATTATAAATAAAATAATTCTACCAGAAACAGGTGATCGAAATGTTCAAGGTAATGTAAGCTTCAATTCTGAATATTTAGATAAAGTTACTGCCTATGCATTGACTAATTCTTACGGTATTTGCTTTATTCATAGCCATCCGTTTCCAGGATGGCAAGGAATGAGTTATGATGACATTGAGGCTGAAACGATGCTTGCACCAAGAGTAAAAGCTGTTACTGGCTTACCTTTAATTGGATTGACTCTTGGTACAGATAACACTTGGAGCGCAAGATTTTGGATAAAGGCTGCTCCCAAGAAATTTGAAAGTTTTTGGTGTGAATCAGTTAGAGTAGTAGGCAAACAGCTGAAATTAAGTTACTGCGAAAAACTTTTGCCAAGTCAAACCTTTGGCGAGGAATTTAAGAGAACTGTATCTTCATGGGGAGAAGCTAAACAAAATGATATCTCGAGATTGAAAGTTGGAATTATTGGTCTTGGAAGTGTTGGTTCTCTACTTGCTGAAGCATTAATGAGAACAGGGATTAAAAACCTTACTTTTATTGATTTTGACACAATTGAAAGAAAAAATCTTGATAGATTATTATCTGCTAGTGTTCAGGATATTGGCAAATTCAAAGTTGATTTTCAAAGGGATCGACTATTGTCAACAGGCGTAATTTCGGATTTGCAAATTCTGGCCTTAAGAAACAGTATTTCTGAAATTGAAGGGTATGAAGCTGCAATTGATTGTGATATTCTTTTTTCATGTGTTGATAGACCCTTGCCAAGATTTATTTTGGATTGCATTTCTTATGCAAACCTTATCCCTACAATTGATGGAGGTGTTGATACAAATCCAAAACCCGATATGTCTAACATTGATCAAGCTAGATGGAAAGCCCACACGACAGGCCCAGAAAGAATTTGCATGAAATGTTTACATCAATACAAACCGGAAGATGTGGCATTACAACAGTCAGGATTGTTGGAAGAGCCAAGTTACATAAAAGGTTTGCCTAAAGATCATTTTATTCATAGGGGTGAAAATGTTTTTGGATTTAGTTTAAGTTTGGCAGGTATGGAGATTCAACAGTTTTTATCTCTAATATTAAAACCTAGAGGATTTTATTACGGACCTAAAGAAATGGATTTTATCACTGGAACAATCGATTCTGCATTTGAAAATGAATGTTCTGGAAATTGTGACATCAAACAGTTACTTGGGAAAGCTGATGAAATCAAATTTCAAATGATATCAAATGATATCGCAGCAGAAAAAATCAGAGAAAAGTATTCGTTTTCTGAAGTTAAACTTCTTAATAAGAAGAATCTTCTGAAAAAGGTAAAGGATTTTGATTAACCTGTTTTTTTAAAATTTGTAATATGAGGCGGTCTAATGGCCGTCTTATTTCAAATATTGTCAACACATTAAATGTAATACTTCGCTGTTTGATAATTTTGCTATTACTTTTTAAAAAGGCTACATAAATTTGATGCGCTAATTGTCAGTGAAAATTCCTCCTATTGGTGAAATCACCAATAATGAAAAAAAACGTATATTTAAAAAAATTAAAAAGAAGATATAATGAAAAACAAAAGTTATGTTATGTGGAACAATAAAGGTGGTGTTGGAAAAAGTACAATCACCTTTCATATTGCTTCTGTTTATGCAGAAAAAAATTTGGATAGAGATGTCGTTGTAGTTGATATGTGCCCACAAGCGAACTCTTCATCAATGCTTATGGGTGGTGGAAAGCAAAGTGAATCAAAATTACAAGAATTGATTTCTAAAGATGAGCCACAAAGTATTGTTGGATACATTACTGAAGCTACTTTAAGTGGCGATGCAGACATTTCCAAATACGCTACTAAATTAATTGATATAAACACAAATCTTACCGATAATTTATATTTGATTTCTGGTGATGGCAATTTAGAATTAATTGCGCCCTTATTATCTGAGAGAGCAGAAGCTACCCCACTTTCTGCAGCTGATAAGCCATGGGTTAAAATTCACAGTATTATAAAAAATATGACTGAAAAAAGACTGTCTTCAGAAAGACCTTGTACCTATTTTATTGACACAAATCCTAGTTTTGCAATTTATACACAATTAGCAATCGTCGGTGGCGAAAAATTATTGGTTCCAATTAATGCAGATGATTCGTCAATATTTGCAATAACTGGGCTTTTTAACCTCATTTGGGGGACATCTGTTGTTCATCCTGTGTATGGTAAATACACTTTTGCTTCAAAAGCTAAAGACCATGATCTCCAATTGCCTAAAATTTCATATTTATTGGGAAACAGATTTACTCAGAAAAAAGGAGCTGCACATGCATTTAAGGCCTTATCCAATGAAGCTCTTCTAAAAATGTATTCAGAATTTAAAAATAATCCTGATAAATTTGAAAATATGCCGGAGGATATTAACAATATTTCAGATTTTGAAAAAGCATATAGTATTGAACTCAGAGATTTTAACAGTGCTGGAGTAGTTGCTGCGAACCAAGGCTTGCCTTTAAGTAAGATGGATAAACATACTTATGAAGTTTATGGTGAGAAAATTCAAGTAGCAAAAGAGCAAAGAGATTTGTGCAAGAAAGCTATTGAGAATTTGGTTAGTAATTTATAGAATTATTAGTAGGTTTTGAGAAAATGGGCTCGAAGGTTAAACCTAAAATTCATGCATATAAATGGGATTTGTAGTTTTGAAGTGCATTTATAAAAAAAAGACGGTTTTTGACACCGTCTTTAGTTTTAGGAGTACTTCCAAAGAAATCCTCCACTGTTTTCCCGTTCTCCACGACAGCAACGAGATATACAGGTTTTTGAAACTTCAGTTTTTTCTGATGCTTCTGCAACTGAAATGTACTTGGCTACAAGATTACCATCTAAAAAAGATTGTACTACTTCCCTTTTTCTACTATCATTCTCAGCAACGAATGTTTCCATTTTGTCATAACTCCATAGATAACCGCCTAAAGTATGATTTACGTTCCAACAGGCTCTACTTATATCTTGCTTCCTTACGCCTATTGTTTTTGAAGCGGTAGTTAAATCTTCAAATGTTGCATTTAATGAGCCGTCTAAATTGTATTTATAAACGGTTTTCTTAAATCCTCCACCTTTATCTGAGTTATAGCCATTCTCAAGTGCATCATACTCTGAGATATACTTTATCTCTTTAGAGGCTAATTCATCATTACTTGAAGCTGTATCTATTTGCTCCCAAGTAAAAGCATCGGGACCATAAGTCCCGACTGCTTCTTGAAAACAACTGCCAACTTTTTTATCTGCTTTTTGTAGGTGGTCTGCTTTTCTCTCCTCAAGAGATCTTGCAGTAGCTCCAATGTAAACTTCATTAGTTTGAATGTTCACAACCTTGTAGATGATTTTATTTTGCATATTTCATCTCTTTTTTTGCTAAAATGAAGCTGTAATTGCCTCCTGAATTTTTTGTGTGAAAATCACATCCATTGTCATTAGAAAAATTTGTTATCCATTTTGAAAAGATATGAGGGCTCACCACTTCAACTTGAGGATAATACTCTTCAAATTCTTTTTGTGTTGCTCTTTTATCTCGCCACTCATTAGGTGTAAAATTGATGTTAGCGTATTCTACAAATTCAGGACAACTTTTGCTATATGCTTTAGTTTTTTCTAAGTTTATTGAATCTACTTCAATCAAACCATTCAACAGATAATCTTGTAAACATGTCATCATGAAATAATAAAATTTGTTCCACTGATCTTCACCCCAATCATTACTAAAAAATCTTTTTCCAAATTCCATTTCAGGAGTAGAGTCTTTAGTATAATGGTTTGCTATTTCAAATTCATGTCTTCTTCGTAAGTCTGAATTTCCACCGTCTCCTTTAATCAAATAATTAGAGCTTAGTAAAATTTTAGGTGCGTCTTCGAAATCAATTATAAAAGATTGCTTTCCTTTTTTTTCAACTTCTATACCTGAAGTTATCATTGTGTAATAATCTTCAAAATCAACATTTTCTTTTAGATCATCGTAAGCGACTATATCTGTAGTAATATTTATCCTTTGATTCTTAAAAAAACTTCCCGTTTTCAGTTCTTTACCACTAACATAAACCGATTCTCGACACATCTCCAAGGCTTTAATGATGATGGTTTTTCCAGTTCCTCCATGTGCTTGTTTGTTAACCCCCATTTTTTCATCATACAATATTACTGCTTTGGGTTCTCCAATTTCTTTGTTTCTATGGAGTAGGTATCCTATCATCGTTTTAAAAGCTTTAAATCTTTCGTTATCGTTAAAGGTTAAGTTCTTGCAAAAAACTTCAAAATCACCAGGTTTTTCATCTGCAGGAATTGTAAAATCTCTTTGTATTATTTTATCCTCCCATATTACCGATGCTGAATTTTCGTAATCTAAAACTTGAACCCCTTCTTTTTTAACGTTGCAAAAGATATTTTTGAAGTAAAAATCAGAACTATCTTTACTGTCCCTATCTTTTTTAAATTCTAAGGTGTTTAAAAGAGTTAATTTTTTACTAGACACAAAAGTACCAACGCCTCGTGCAAATGTTTCCTGTATTTCTTCTGTCGCATTCTGTTTAAGGTATTCATTTAACACGTTGATTATTTCATGTTCAGATGTGCTTGTTATCTTATTGTTTTGACATTTTACTAATATATAATTAGTTGGATTAATTCGGAGATTTGCATAGCCGATGTTGTTTAAATTCAAAATTAAAGCTGACTGATTGATTTTACTTGGTTTACCTTTTTCATCTGTCCAAAATTGGACTGCTTTCTTATTCATGTATTATAACTTTATAATATTTGTCTATTTCACTAAATTCTATGGTAAGACAGTTGACCATATATTTTTTGAAATAAATTAATACCTACGATCTCGTTGTATCGTCTATTTTGGTTTTCATTATTTCAAAGAACTGGTGTAAAGGTGTGACTAATGTCAGGTAAGAATAGGGGAAATATTTGTTTCCCCCGTTAGTTAGGGAGCTTATTTCAAATGAAAGAAGTTATCCTTGGTGAAAAAGTCTTTTAATCGAGTGATTGATTTTGAAATAGATTTTGAACCATTTCCATATTCGCTCAATAACTTATTAGAGTGCTGTATCTCTTTATAATCATCAGTAGTTTTATCATAGTATAAAAAATGATTATCGATTAATTTGCCTAACTCTGCATTGTAAGGGTATCTAATAATTCCTTTTTGCCTTAGCAGCAGGAAAAAAGCGAGAATATCAATCTTGTTCATATTTAGCTTAATTTTTTCATCAAATTTGAACAAGTTGTCAAAAAGATTATTTTCATATAAGAATTCTAAAACTAATTCTATCTGTCTAGAAAGTAAAATCTTGATATCTTTAGATAAATAAGTTGCATTAAATATTTGGGTATCTAAATGTTTTAAATTTTGGATAGTTAGAGTGATATAACTTTTTCTTTCTATTTCATTATGTAAAAAATCCTTGTTAATTATTGAAGTTATTTGATTTATTGTAAAAGTTGCTAATGTTTTAATGTTCTGAGTTATGAAGTCTTCATAAAAATAAATGTCCTTATAATGATCAATATTATTGATGTCAATAGTTTTATAAATGATGAAAAAATCTTCTTTTTTTACTTCCGAATATATACCTTTTCCACCACTTAATTGAATTTCCTCTACCATTCCAATGTTTCTTTCATCATAACTTAAGAATTTATTTTGAAGATTTAAAAAATGGTATTCAGTACTAAAATCAATAAAAGAGGGTGTGAAATTCATAAGATAAAAGTTGACGTCAACTTGACAAGTTTTTTAAATAAAAAAAGGTAACGCAATTTATATAATTTTTGCGTTACCTGATTAACAATAGCTATTTACGTTTTCAATTGCTTTTTGATATAGGAGAGGCAGTTTCAAAAGCTTGGGTATACAAAAAAGTATAACTCCTTTGCCTATTTTACATTATAATATCAAAGTAATAGTAAAAGTAGGCGTCATTATTGATGATATACACCGTTTTTAACTCGTATGTAACCTTGATTTCTTGCACTAAAACAATTTGCCCTCTTTTTAGGATGCCAATATCTTGTAGGACTCTGACTTTAACTGGACAAAACAACCGTATTAGGACACCATAATGCGTAATTACATAGATTTCTCGTGGAGAACTGTATTTTAATAGCTCTGCCAACTCTTTTTTTGTCATTTTTATGGAATATATTATTGTTTTTAGAGGGTAAGCTTGTTACCAATTATCACAAAAAATGCTATATTATATTAATGGATGAAATAGCTTGATTCCTCCTTTTCAATGGCATTTAATAGATAATTCACATGAGCGTACGAATTCAGATTCCTTTCTAGGATGCTATCAATATAGCTGCTCTTATTGGCCTCTGTGAAAAGGTTGTAAAGATTCCAAAAGCTAATCGTATTGTTTTTTGATTTAGAAAAGTGAGCATCTGTGTGATAATCCCTGACTACAATATTTAATTGTGTGTCATTCATAGAAAGTGGGAATAGATTGTGTTTCTCTTCTTTGCTCAAATAAGGGAATAGTTTCATCTTCCCAATCAAGTGAGCAAACTGAATTTCTGTCAGAGAGTACCTGAACATTCTCTGCATATTTTCAAGATGCTCTTTCTTTTTGTAATTATTAATCAGTTCATAAATCTTGGATTTTAATTCCATAATTGAACTGACACGAAGGTCTTCTTTGAGTCCATCGGTAGAATACAAAGGTTAGTACAAACAGTATTTTGAAACCCTACAAACACCTTAAATTTCTCCATAGATTTTTTACTAAAAAGATTCTCTTGATTGTAACTTCTGACTCCACCAATGGTTAGATTAAGTTTATTTCCATTGACAACCTCACTAATTTCAGGTACTTCAATTACGAATGCCATACGCTCGTAATAAATCGTCTTCTCGTGCTCTAGAAGCTCTTTTGCGGGCTTTCCGATTGCAGTTGGAATTCTGCCTTTGATTACGTGAGATACTCGAATATCAGGCTTTAAAATGCCTTTGTAATTCAAGATGTCTTCAACCACTTCTTTAGTACTGCTGATAAATTCATAATGGCTAATTGTGCACTCGTTATCTTTTGCGAAAACAGGAACACTGCATTCATTTTTTAAATGGTTTAATGACACTTCAATTGTACTAGCTTCTATGAAATTCCTTTTAGGAAATACAATTACTTCTGTTTCATCAATAATTTGATGTTCCTGATTATTTAATACTAAGTTCATTTTCTTGAGGATTTAAGTTTTGAATAATTTCTTCGTCGTGGATTAACTGTGCTGAAAGATTATCAAGCACTTCTTTTCTAGCCATTACTACAGGATATAATTCTGTGCTTAAATTTGGATATTTCCCATAAACTTCTTTTAAAGCATCGGGTGTTGCACAAGCATTTATTTCTTCAGTAATTTTATCAATCGATATGCCTTGATTACACCAATTGATAAGCTTTTTACCCGTTGTTGAATTAATTATAAATTCAGGTATTCCAGCAAACAGTCCAGTTCTATCTTTGGATGCTGAAACTAAATGCTTATCATTTAAAAATTCGAAGCTTACTGTCAATTCATATTCAAAACCCTCTCTCGTAATCTCTTTTGTACCCAATTTCTGGACATGCTAACTTAGCCATCACATTAAGTTAAGAAATAATCTTAATTTTAGCCTATGAAACAAGTCCGCAAAATT
>NZ_RYDI01000020.1:0-55839 GCF_003970335.1 Flavobacterium sp. LS1P28
CTATTGAAGAATTTAACAATCAAATTAATTACAAAAATGTAGCTTAACTTAATGTGCAGTTTTTATTTGCATATCCATTCTACCCCTCACGCAGTCTCCTTGTGATGATAACATTTTTGATTAAAAGGATAATTAATTTCCAAAAAACTGCAAAAACACGTTAAAACTAAAAAAATAGTTAAAAAACTACATTTATAGTTTGATAACTAAAAAAATAGTTGTATGTTTGGTTTAAATAAAAAATTATGCAAAAGTTAACCAACAAAGAAGAGGAAATCATGCACATTTTATGGAAGCTCAAAAAAGCATTCGTAAAAGAAGTCCTTGCAGAAATCACAGAAGATCAACCCCATTATAACACACTTTCAACCATTGTGCGCAATCTGGAAGAAAAAGGATTTGTGTCACACAATGCCTTTGGAAACACACACCAATACTTTCCTATTATAAGTTTAGAAGATTATAGAAAACGATTCATGAATACTGCTATTGATAATTATTTCAACAGCTCATATAAAAATATGGTATCGCATTTTGCCAAAGAAGAGAAAATATCTGCAGCTGAATTACGGGAAATTTTGGCTATGATTGAAAGTCATAAAGAGGAAATATAAACTTTAGATTAACAATATTAATTATGGAAGTATTTTATATTTATCTCATCAAATCCAGCGGATTAATTGCCTTGTTTTATTTGGCGTATCATTTTATGTTGCGAAAAGAAACCTTTTTCACAAGCAATCGTTGGTTTTTGTTATTGGGATTATTCACTTCCATTCTTTTGCCGTTAGTTGTTTTTACTAAAACAATATGGGTAGAACCTACTCCTATAAATTATGATTGGTCATCATTGCCCATAAGTACAATTATTGATGAAGACCACACGCAAGAATATATTTTTCTGGCATTAGCAGTGCTGTACTGCATTGGCACATTATGCCTTTTCACTAAATTTGGTTTTGAATTTTACAGTTTACAAAAAATAGTAAAAGGAAAAACCATAAAACGTCAAGCGAATTTTAAATTTATAGACTTAAAAGACAACCTCGCTCCTTTCTCTTTTTTTAATACTATCGTTTACAATTCGTCCTTGTACAGCAGCTCTGAACTAGAAAACATTTTAGAACACGAAAAAGTTCATAGTGAGCAAAATCATACTGTTGATGTATTAATTTCAAGATTGTTTTGTATTGTGTTTTGGTTTAATCCATTCATTTGGTTTTATAAAAAAGCAATTATCCAAAACTTGGAATTCATTGCTGACAGCGAAGCCACGAAAAAGATATCCGACAAAAAAGCGTATCAGTTGACGCTTTTAAAAATAACAACACATGAGAATTGTGTTGCCATTACCAATCATTTTTATCAATCATTAATCAAAAAACGAATCGTTATGTTAAACAAAAATCAATCAAAAAAATCGAATTCCTGGAAGTACGCAGTCGTTATTCCTGCTTTAGTTGCATTTGTGATGCTTTTCCAAGTAAATGTGATAGCTCAGGAGAAAAAAATTAAGATAGATGAAATTATCGAAATGTCAAAATTTAATACTGACAAATCAACTACAGATATTGAAATTAGAGAAAATTGTGAAATTGTTCAAAAAACACATAATGTTACTTTAATATTCTCAAATATCAAAAGGAATTCGTTAGGAGAAATTGTAAATATTAGTGCTTCTTATGATGATCACAAAGGGAATAAAGAAGAATATACACGGGAAGGAAACACTCCTATTAATCGATTTGTATTTTTTTATAAGAAAGATAAATTGAATAATGTCAATATTGGTTTTTTCAATGCTGATCTAAAGAAAAAAGCTAAAAAAATAGATATAGTTACTGACACAGCTAAAAGAAGAGCGTCTATACTGACTATAAAAACAGAAGAAATATTGAAAAATGATAGTCCTGAAAAACCAATTATTTTTATCAATGGCAAAAAAACAAACCTCGTAATGGAAGTTATAAACAAAATGGATCAAAATTCAATTGAAACTATGACTGTTTTAAAAGGATCAGCTGCCGAAGAAAAATATGGAGATGAAGGAAAAAATGGAGCTATTGAGATAACAACCAAAAACTTGAAAAGAGAATTGAAAAACCCAATTATATTCATCAATGGTAAAAGAACAAATACCACTCTGGATGATTTAAACAAAACAGATCAAAATTTAATTGAAAGTATGACTGTTTTAAAAAAGATAAATGCTGAAGAGAAATATGGTAATGGTGGGGAAAATGGTGCAATTGAAATTATCACTAAAGGAAATGTAGATTTATTAAAATCCTCCAATAAAAAATCAAAATAGAATTAAACATTTAAAAACCCAGAAAGACGGTCCAGATCAAGACCGTCTTTTTTTATATCTTTACATTAAACAAAATGATATGTATAAAATCCTAGCCCAAATTAACAAAGTTATTTTACCTAGTTTCACCAAACAGCGATTGGATTTGGCTAAAGCCAAAAAATGGCAAATGGCGATTATTGGTTTTAGATATTACGTAACCACACGTGCGTTGGATTAATACGTAATTGCGGCAAAAATTTCATTTCCTTTGATTTTTGCCCTTCCATTCAAGAAAGCTAATTCCATTAGGAAATTGCATTGTACAATTTCTCTATCCAATCTTTTGACCAATTCACAAACTACTTTTGCCGTTCCTTCGGTGGCCAAAACATCATCGTGAATCAGAATTCGGTCTTCTGAAATTAGAAATTATGTCAGCCAATAATAAAATTATTTATAGCAAGAGACTTTTTAAATTACGATAAAAACATAGTCTACTTTATTGTTACCACTTCTCTGCTCCCAATAATTTTTTTCCCAATTCACTAAGCGCTGCCGTTTTATATTTGGTTTGTTCCCATTTACGGGGATCTCCAGGAAAGGCATATCCTTCAGGTGCAATTCTGTCTTTCCAGGAATTCACTCTCCATTGACGTAGTTCTTCATTTTCTTCTTCCGCTGGCATCATAGAAATATATTGTGCCATTCTCACTTTATCTTTTGTAATATTGGGGCGAATGCCATGCGGTTGTGAACTGTTAAAAATCAATAAATCTCCTGCTTCCATTTTTACTTTAACAAATTTGCCTTCAAATTCAGAGGTATCCGGTTGAAATCGATTTCTATCTTCCGGTTGTGTCAGTTTCCAAGTATCATAATTTCGATATAAATCAGGAATACATTGAAATCCTCCCATATTTTCATCCATTTGGTCTGCCAAAGCGAGAACTCCTTGTACGTTTTGAGGTTTTGTTTCAGGATCATAATCCCAATGTATGAATCCTTTGAAATCAAAATCCGGACGGACTGGTAAATTTAGATTTGCTCGGTCAATGGTTACCCATAATTTTTCCGTTCCCCAAATATCTACAAATGCATCGTATACTTTTTTCATTTGTCGATTATCCCATTGGTATTGATGATTGTACACTTCAACCATACCGCTATTGGTAAGTTCTTTCATTTGCATTTCGGCTCTTGGTGGCGCATACCAAGTTTCTGGATCGTTTTGATTTTTCTCTTCAAATTCCCACAGGAAATCGGCCATTTTTTTAGCGTTTTCTTTCGGAACAGCATTTTTTATTACAATATATCCGTTTTCAATCCAAAACTTCCAATCGGCTTCAGTAAGCAAACGCAGCGGTTTACCATTAGAGCGATCATTTAATTTTGTTGTGCTGGATTTTGCTGTCGATGGATTCCCCGGAATATCTTTGTGGGCATTGTTATGTGCCATTGTGGGAACCATTGTTGGTACCTTTGATTGCTTATTTTTTTCCATAGTTATCTATTTCGTGTTATTACTATCCCAAAATTAGAAAAAGTGAACCTTAATTACTTTCACAAAATGTACTGCTATTTGTACAATATTGATTTATTTTAGTAACTTTAGACAAGTATATGTATTATATTGAACAATTATAGCAGTAACGAGGTATGAAAATAGTTTTTGAGGATATAAAAAGATTAGCCGGTAGTTCCTTTAGAATATTGGTCAATCCAAAATTGAATAATTTTTATTATTGGCATTTTCATCCTGAATTTGAATTGACTTTCATTGTAGCACCAAATGGAACACGACGCGTAGGTGACCATATTGGGGATTTTGAAGGAAGTGATTTGGTTTTTATAGGTTCTAATATTCCGCATTTGAATTTTGATTATGGAATTAAAACCGAATATGAAAAAGTAGTTTTACAGATAAAAGAAGATTTTTTCAAAAATGACTTTATCACCACTCCTGAACTAGCCAGCATTAATCAATTATTTGAGAACTCTAAAAAGGTGGTTTGTTTTCATGGGGCTCTAAAAGATGAAGTTGGCAAAAGGCTTCAAAAAATTCATCTTTTATCACATTTTGAACAATTTATAGAAGTGCTATCCATATTTCAGATTTTAGCAACAGCAAATGAAAGAACACTGCTACATGATAAACCATTTGAAAATCTGTACAATAACAAAGAACAAGTGCGATTAAAAGTAGTACATAAATTTATCGAAGAAAACTATCAAAGGACCGTTTCTATTGAAGAAATCTCCCTTTTGACTCACTTATCCAAAGCCGCTTTTTGTCGTTATTTTAAAAAAATGACACGATTGACTTTTACTGAATTTTTAAATCAGTATCGAATAGAACAAGCTAAAATACTTTTAAAAACTGATAAAAATGTAACAGAAACGTGCTTTGAGTGTGGTTTTGAAAGTCTGTCATATTTTAATAGAATTTTCAAAAAAGTAGTGGGTGAAAATCCGATACAGTTTAAGAAAAGATAAAAAAAGGTATGTTTCCTAAATTTCAGAAACATACCTTTTGTAATTTATTCCGTAATATTAAAACTGGCTACATAAAAGTTTTTATCTATTTCCAATTTTGAATTTTCAGTATTTACAGAAACACGTTGCCATTCTGTCTCTGGTTGTAGCAATTCTTCATTGCCATTCAGCGTAACTTTAACAGGCATGTTAAAACCTGACACACAATTTGTCCAGCGATATCCTAATTGATTATCCTTGAAAAAATATTCTACTGTAGGAATTCTGGTATCTCTTAAATACTGATTAAAAAAGGTAGCTAAATCGATTCCAACTTGCTGACTTAAATAATCTTCAATTTGTTTAGTCGATACCGTTTGATGGTAAAAAGTACTGTTCAAACCTCTTAATATTTTTCTCCATTTTTCATCATCATTTACAATTTGGCGTAAAGTATGTAGCATATTCCCTCCTTTTGGATACATATCACCAGATCCTTCTTTGTTTACACCGTAGTTTCCTATAATCGGCTTATCATTGTTTATTCCCTTTCTGGTCCCTCGGATATATTCAAATCCAGCTTCTTTCCCATAATAATATTCTACAAAAAGGCTTTCAGAATAGTTTGTAAAACTCTCATGAATCCACATATCAGCAATATCTTTGTACGTAATATTATTGGCGAACCATTCATGTCCGGATTCATGGATAATGATAAAATCAAATTTTAATCCCCAACCCGTTCCGCTTAAATCCCTTCCTAAATAACCATTTTGAAATTTATTTCCGTAGGTCACTGAACTTTGATGTTCCATTCCTAAATACGGAGCTTCAACTAACTTGTAACTGTCTTCATAAAAAGGATATGGTCCAAACCAGTGCTCAAAAGCTTTCAACATCTTTGGAACATCCTGAAATTGTTTTTTGGCTTTCGCTAAATTGTCTCTCAAAACATAATAGGTACAGTCTAAATCGCCTTTTTCTCCTTTATATTTTTCTGAAAACGAAACATAATCTCCTATATTTATGTTTACACCATAATTATTGATAGGATTTGAGACATACCAATTATAGGTTTTGGTTCCGTCCTTTAATTGCTTAACACTGATCAGACGACCGTTAGATACATTTGTCAAATTTTCAGGAACATTTACACTGATCAGCATATTTTCCACTTCGTCATACATGTGATCTTTGTTTGGCCACCAAACACTCGCACCCAATCCCTGACAAGAAGAAGCAATAAAAGAATTCCCATTAGCATCTTTTTTCCAAGTAATTCCTCCATCCCATGGCGGATTTACAGCAACTTTAGGTTTGCCTCCGTAAAAAACAGTCAACTTTTTTATGGCTCCTTTTGTTTGAGATGCAATCAATTCAATAAAAAATGCATTTCCTTCTCTTCTATATTTTAAAGCTACTCCATCCTGAATGACTTTATAAATTTCCATAGGATTTTGCAAATCAATTTGCATACTATTGTATTCCTGAACGACTTGATATTTTATTGTATTGGAACCTGAAATAGTACTGTCAGCAGGATTTACTTTAATATCAAGATGGTACTGTTTTACATCCCACCACGCTCTTTCTTTGGTGATGCTGCCGCGCAAAGTATCTTGTCTGGTAAATATTTCCTCTTTTTTTTCCAAAAGTCCTTGCGCATTTACACCATTAAAAATAAGGAAAGAGATCAAAATAAGACTGAATTGTTTTTTCATGGTGAATTTACTTTAGACAAAAATAAACTTTAAAACTCTATAATTAAACTTCCTGGAATTTATTTTCCAGGATAGATTTGGACATATTCTTGCAACAGCGTATTTTCTTTTCCACGAATTTCCATGATCACCTTATTGTTTTCAAAATCAAACTTCAGCAACCCAAAATTAATATCTTTGATCACTTCTCCTTTTACATAAGGATTTTCTTCGCCAGAAAAAGAAGCATAGGTATGGGTTAGTCCACTCGAAGTAAAATCGACTAAAGGATACGACAATCCGCGAACTTTTTTGGAAGAAAAAGTAGCAATATGGCGGTCACCAGAAATTATAAAGGTACCTTTTGCTTTCGTTGAAACAATCAATTGCTCTAGTTTTTCAATTTCATGGGGAAAATTTCCCCAAGCTTCAAAACCATGTTTATTTGATAAAAATTGAATGCTGCTGACAATAACATTAAATTGTGCCTCAGAAGTTTGAAGTTCATTTTCCAACCATTTCCATTGTGCATTTCCTAACACCGTTCCTTCACCTGCTGTATTAGGTTGAAAACGTTTTTTTAAATCGGTGGCTTTAGTCAGTGCCGTTCTAAAAAAGCGAGAGTCCAATACAATGACTTTTATTTTATTTCCATTTACCTCAATAGTTTTAGCAGTATAAACTCCGTCTCTTTTTCGCTCAGAAGCGTTCTTTGAAGTGCCTAAAAAATCCAATAATAACTGTTGGCTTTTTCTTTTAAAGGGATATTCTTCCCCAGCGTCATTTGCTCCATAATCGTGATCATCCCAAGTTCCTAAAACTATTTTATCTTTAATAAAAGTTAGATAATCCGCGTCTTGTTTTTGAATTTCATAATTATTTTTAAGAAACTGCATATCTTCTGTATCCGAGTACACATTATCTCCTCCCCAAATCCAAACGGAAGGATGATTTTTGTCTATCGCTGGCCAAAGTTCATTTTTAATCTTTTGATTGTCGCAGGAACCAAAAGCAATCGTAAAGTAAGTGTTTTGAGTAGGTTTATTAGTTTCAAGTACCTGTTGTGTATTCTGAATTTTACAACTAATAAGGGCAAAAAAGCTAAAAATAAAAAGTATTTTTTTCATGTGAAGGTATTATAAAATCTATTTAATTTAAAAAAATTTGTTGCTAAGGTATACTAATATGCTCAATTGAACTTTAAGTAAAGATTAATAAAAAAGCGACTATCCAATTAAAATAGTCGCTTTTTTATTAGATTAAAACACAAAAATTAATGCAGGTGGGTTACTTTGCTTTGTTCTACTACAGCAGTAAAATCATTGGCTAAACGTTTGCCATACTCCTCTAGCAATTCTAAAATTCTTTCTTGATTATCTGATTTGACAATAAGTCCTGCATGATATTCTAAGGGTATTCTAAAGCAAACTTCCGGGTCTGAAAACGAAGATAAATTAGGATGCTGGAATTTTGTTAAAGTCAAAACGATTCCGGCATATCCTTTTTTTACTTTTGGTAAACTGTACTTCGTTCCTTTGACCAAAGCGTCTTCAATTGCCGCCCACTCTTTCCATAAATTAATATTCGAAGCTTCAGCAACCATTTCGGCCAAATGCGCTCCTCCTACTCGTGAAGAAGTTTCCAAGAAATAAATCTGTCCATCTTCATTACTTTTGATGAACTCTGTATGAGCGGCTCCATGTTTCAACCCAAAACCTTTCATCACTTGTTCATTTAATTTTTTTATCGCAATATCATCCTCTGATTTGTATTTACTATTTGCCGAACGGAAAACGCCGCCACCTTGAGATATTTCCATTGGTGTAGCTAAATATCTAGAAGTCAAACTGAAGATTACTTTGCTATCCGAAATCAAACTGTCACAATGATACACATCACCAGGTTTGAATTGTTCCAATAGATATTTGAATCTGTTATTCCCCATTTCATTAATATGGATCCACAAACGCTCTTTGTCCTCTATTTTTATAATTCCTGTTGCAGAAGCTTCGGAACGTGGTTTCAAAACCCATGGAGCAGGAATAGCATCTGCAAAAGTATTGATGTCATGGTCATTAAACAAAGAACAAAAAGCAGGAATAGAAATTCCACAACTTTTGGCTCTCATTCGCATCGCTAATTTATCTCTAAAATAACGTCCCGTAGTTTGTCCCATCCCATCAATACGGAGGTTTTCCCTTAGATACGTGGCTTTTTCTACATCATAATCGTCTAACGCAACAATGGCATCTACTTTAGTAGTTTTCATAAAATTACCAACACCTAATAACAGATGTTCTAAATTCCAATCGACATCTTGGCCTTTCATATAAAAAATCTCATCAATATGTTGGTGTGGCCATGGCTTGTCTCTGAGTTTTTCGCTTGTCACTAAATAGACTTTGTTGCCTAATTTTTTTAAATTAATTAAAAAATCGGCACCTTTGAAATAATTTGAAATACAAAGAAAGGTTTTAGCGTTTTCCATAGGTTATAAATTTTCTATGAATTTAGTTAATAAATGAACACCATACGCTGTTGCATGCTTACTTTTAGCAAATTCATCCTCACCAAATGCCACTCCAGCTACATCAAGATGCGCCCAAGCGTTGTGTTCTTGGGTGAAATATTCTAAAAATTTGGCGGCACTTATGGCTCCGGCAACTGGTTTTCCGCTATAATTTTTCACATCGGCAATATCACTTTCTATGTCTGATTTGTAAATATCCCAAAGCGGTAAAGGCCACAAACGCTCTCCTATTGCATCTCCGTTTTCTTGCAATTTCTTAGCCATTTCTGCATTGTTGGTAAACAAAGCACCACATTCATACCCAAAAGTACCCACGCTGCTTCCAGTAAGTGTGGCGATATCCACAATATATTCCGGTTTGAAATTTTTAATCAAATACGATAATCCATCGGCTAAAATGAGTCTGCCTTCTGCATCAGTATCAATTATTTCTATTGAATGTCCACTGTAACTGTGAATTACATCACTAGGTAAAAAGGACTTGCTGTCAACCGAGTTTTCGGCACAAGGAACAATAGCAGTTACTTTGACTGGCAATTGTAAATCGGCTATAAGTTGCATCGCCCCAAATACTGCCGCACCACCAGCCATATCACACTTCATGTGGACCATTCCTGCCGTTTTTATATTTAATCCACCAGTATCAAAGGTGATTCCTTTCCCCACCAATCCAACATGTTTTAGGTGTTTTACTTCAACAACAGGAGTATACTTCATAATGATAAATTGAGGTTCATTCTCGCTTCCTTTTCCTACGGCTAAAAAAGCGCCAAGACCTGCAATTTTAGAAGCTTCATAACCGAGAACTTCTACGTCAAACCCATATTTCTGCCCAGTCTCTTTAGCCCAATTCGACAAGTATTTTGGATTAATTGTATTCGGAGGCAAATCGACTAAATCATAGGTTGCTAGTTGCGCTTTGGCAATTTTAATTCCTTTTTTGGCTGTAGCCAAATGCTCTTTTTCAGATAATAAACTCAAGCTAAAATCTGGTTCTAAAAAAGGATGTACGCTTTTCTCCGATTTAAAATGACCTAAATCATACGTTCCCAAAAACAATCCTGAAATCATAGTTTCAACCTGATCCTCAGTAAATTGTTCTGGTATAACTAAAGCTACACTCAAACTTAAATTTTCTTTTTGTTTCGATGAAATACGGCGAAAAATAGTTTTTAACGATTTATAATCTATCGTTTTTCCCAAGCCAATAAAAACATACGTATTATCATTTTTTTCGGCCAAATAGTGTGTGTCTTTTTTACCAAAAAAAACTTTGGAAGCAATTTCCAATCCATTAAATGTAATGGGAACAATACTTTTTGAATAGGTTTCAAAAACCGGAATTAAAATTGTACCTGAAAAATCATCTGAATTTGTTATTGTACTTGTTCTCATTTATTCTTTTTTTATGGCTGTTGTTATTGGATGAAATTCAACATTAATGTCGTTTTTTTATCTATACTCTGTAATAGACGCGATAAATCGCATCTCTACACTTCTTTTTCATTAAAAAACAACCATTCAATTGCTTTTGGAAACTCGTCACTCCAGTAGGTTTCGCTATGTTTTCCCTGCTTGTTAATACTTAAATTAATATTCGATTTTTCTTTTACAAATTCACTTGAAATCAAACTATCTTTAAAACTTTTGATATGTTCAATCATCGTTATACTTTCATCGCCACCGGCATATAAATAGATTTTTGTATCTGCTGAATTAGCTTTTTCAGTATTGATTTTTAATTCAGGAACGACCCAAAGCGAGGGCGAAAAAATCATTAATTTCCCATACACTTCAGGATTTCTTAATCCACTAAAAAATACTAACTAATCCACCCATTGAGCTTCCTCCAATTCCGGTGAATTCCCGTTCTTTTTTGGTTCTAAAATTGCGATCTACGTAGGGTTTTAATGTATCAGTCACAAAGCGAATGTATTTCTTGCCTTGTCCCTTTCCTAGAACAGTTTTCCCTACATTGTATTCTTTGATGCGATCTTCTTCGGCGTGTTCAATAGCAATAATTATAATTTTTCCGATTTTATATTCTGACATAACTGCCAGTTTTTTATCAATTTCCCAATTGCCAAATTCAGCTGATTCATTGAATAAATTTTGAGCATCCTGCAAATACATAACCGGATAACTTTCACTCGATTTGTCATAATCATGGGGTAATAACGCCCATATTTTCCTGGTTTTATTGAGTTGGGGAATTTCAAATTCATCCGAAATCAATTGCACTTGAGGTAAAAAAGATTGTTTAAAAGGCAACCAGTTTTTTCTCCATCTCTCAACGTGTTCTTTTTGAATGCCAGTATGTGCTAATGTAGAGCGATTTTCGGTACGATTCCCATGACTGTTAATCTCAACATCGCTCCAATCTCCTTTCGTAAATTTATACAAAAGCATCTCTGGATAATCAAAATCATGTGGGAATTTGTAATGATACGAACGGTTCCCTATCTTCTCCATCAGAAATTCGTTGTCCTGTGTGCGCCAATTATTAAAATTCCCTGAAATATAAACCGGCCGAGCGTCATCTTCATCAGTAGTTAGAATTATGTGTAGTCCAGTATTTAGTATAAAATTGTTTGCATCAGGATTAAAGGTGGTATTGTCTGAATTCATTACTTGCATGTGCTGCTTTAATTTTAAAATAAAAGTAAATATAGTGGATTGCTATTGGAAATAAAAGAAAAAAGAAAACCCAATAGCAAATGAATTTTCTATTGGGTTTTATGTATAAAAAGTAAGTATGCTAATTTTTCTTCTGACGGCTTTTTAAAACTGTTACCACATCATCTAACTTAAACCCTTTGGCTTGCAATAAGATAAGATAATGAAAAAGTAAATCAGCACTTTCACTCAAAAACAAATCATCATTGTCATCTTTGGCTTCAATAACCACTTCAATCGCTTCCTCACCTACTTTTTGGGCAATTTTGTTCATCCCTAATTTGAATAAAGAAGCAACGTAACTTTTTTCTGAATCTGCATTTTCTCTTCGAAGTTGGATTGTATCTTCTAAATCCGAAATAAAGCCATAATCTGCTTTGTTTTCGTCAGCCCAGCATGTATCTGTACCTTTATGACATGTTGGCCCTTCTGGTTTTACCTGAATCAATAGCGTATCATTATCACAGTCGTTTTTGATGTCAATCAGATTTAGAAAATTGCCACTTTCCTCGCCTTTTGTCCAAAGCCTTTGCTTACTTCGACTGTAAAAGGTTACTTTTTTAGTGTCTATCGTTTTTTGATACGCTTCGGCATTCATATAACCCAACATCAAAACCGTTTTGGTTTCACTGTCTTGAATGATTGCTGGAATTAATCCGTCTGTGTTTTTTGAGAAATCTATGTTCATGTTTTTAATTTAAAGATTGAAAAATTAAAGATTGAAAGATTATCTAATCCGATTTTCTTTTCTCTTTATTCTATTATCTGTTTCTATATCCTAACTTCGATATTATTATTTTTAAGGGCTGTTTTTAATGTTTTGATTTCAATTTCTTTAAAATGAAATACACTTGCGGCCAATGCTGCGTCTGCTTTTCCTCCCAGAAAAGTGTCCACAAAATGCTGTATGTTTCCCGCACCACCAGAAGCAATTATAGGGATATTAACTAATTCCGAAAGTGTTGCCAAAGCTTCGTTTGCAAAACCGTTTTTAGTTCCGTCATTGTCCATTGACGTGAATAAGATTTCACCTGCACCACGTTCTTCCACTTCTTTGGCCCAATCAAACAAATTCAATTCGGTAGGCACTTTTCCTCCTACTAAATGAACAATCCATTGCCCGTCAATTTGTTTGGCATCAATTGCAACCACTACACATTGACTGCCAAATTTTTGTGCCAAATCATTAATCAACTGCGGGTTTTTGACCGCTGAAGAATTAATAGAAACTTTATCCGCCCCGTTTTGCAACAAAATTTCAACATCTTCAACGGAGGAAATTCCACCACCAACAGTAAATGGAATATTAATCGTGGAAGCGACTTTACGAACCAAATCAACTAAGGTTTTTCTTCTTTCTTCCGTGGCAGAAATATCTAGAAAGACCAATTCATCCGCACCTTCATCTGAATATATTTTAGCTAATTCCACTGGATCTCCTGCGTCACGCAAGTCCACAAAATTAATACCTTTTACGGTTCTTCCGTTTTTAATGTCGAGACAGGGAATAATTCTTTTTGTAAGCATTATTGTTTTTATTACACAGAGATTCACGAAGTTTCACTAAGATTCACAAAATTCTTGGTGAATCTTAGTGTCATCTTTGTGTGTCTTTGTGAAACAATCTATTTTATTATATATTTTTCTAATTGTTTCAAGGAAATTCGTCCTTCATAAATTGCCTTACCAATTATTGTTCCTTCACAGCCTAATTCGGCTAGTTTTGGTAATTCGTCAAAAGTAGAAATTCCTCCCGAAGCAATTAATTTTATGCCATTGGATTCCGCCAACTTCTCGCCTCTCGACTGCGCTCGAGATGACGCGCTCGAAGTGACAGTGCATTGATTAATAATTTTTTTATATAAATCAAAGGATGGTCCTTCAAGCATACCGTCTTTGGCAATATCGGTACAAATTACATACTGAATTCCCTTATTTTGATACTCTTGTATAAAGGGAATCAATTCTTCATTAGAATCTTCTAACCAACCCGAAACGGCTACTTTTTCATTGTTGGCATCTGCTCCCAAAATAATTTTATCAGCACCGTATTCTGCAATCCATTTTTCGAATAGTTCTCTATTTTTAACGGCTATACTTCCGCCGGTAATTTGATTGGCACCACTTTCAAAAGCAATTTTCAAATCAGAATCGGATTTTAATCCACCACCAAAATCAATTTTCAATTTGGTTTTAGAAGCTATTTGCTCTAATATTTTATAATTCACAATTTGGCTTGACTTTGCTCCGTCTAAATCAACCAGGTGCAGGTATTCTATACCGTGAGCTTCAAATGATTTGGCCACTTCAAGCGGATTTTCATTGTATATAATTTTAGTATTGTAATCGCCTTTTGACAAGCGAACACATTTTCCATCAATGATGTCTATTGCGGGTATTATTCTCATTTATTTTTAATTTAAAGATTTAAAAATTGAATTATTTAAAGATTGGGAATGTTAATTAAAGAACTATTTGATTCTCTAATTTTTCAATCTTTGAATTTTTCAATCCTTTAATTTTAAGAAATTACCCAAAATTTGTTCTCCAACATCACCACTTTTTTCGGGATGAAATTGAGTTCCATAAAAATTTTCATTTTCCAATGCTGAGGAATATTCTAGCTCGTAATTAGTTGTAGCAATGGTTTCTGTACAAATAGGAGCATAAAAACTATGGACCAAGTACATGTATTCGTTCTCTGCAATTCCTTTGAATAAATCTGATTTCAAGTTGTAAATTTGGTTCCACCCCATTTGTGGTACTTTTACTTTTGGCGTGAATTTAATCACATCAATATCAAAAATTCCCAAACCTTTGGTATTCCCTTCCTCCGATTTGTTGCACATCAGTTGCATTCCCAAACATATTCCCAAAACAGGTTGTTTCAAGGTTGGAATCAAAGTGTCTAAACCACTTTCTAAAAGCATTTTCATTGCTGAACTTGCTTCTCCAACGCCTGGAAAAATAACTTTGTCTGCTGCTTTAATTTCGTCCGGATTATTGCTCAAAACAGCTTTGAATCCCAATCTTTCGATGGCAAACATAATACTTTGAATATTGCCTGCACCGTAATTTATGATTACTATTTTCATTTATATTGGTCTTAATGTTGTAAAGTCAAAAGTCATAAAGTCAATGCCGGAGCACTTTAAGACTTTTGTCTTTCGACTAAATTAAAGCATCCCCTTCGTACTTGGCAAAATCATCTTTTCCGTATCGCGCTTTACGGCTACTTTTATTGCTTTGGCAAAAGCTTTAAAAATAGCTTCAATCTTGTGATGTTCGTTCGTTCCTTCTGCCTTTATATTGATGTTGGCTTTCGCTCCATCGGAGAAAGATTTGAAGAAATGATAAAACATCTCTGTTGGCATTTTCCCCACCATCTCCCGTTTGAATTCGGCTTCCCAAACCAGCCAATTTCTGCCTCCAAAATCAATAGCTACTTGCGCTAAACAGTCGTCCATTGGCAAACAAAAACCGTAACGTTCTATTCCTAATTTATTTCCTAATGCTTTCGCAAAAACTTCTCCAAGTGCAATTGCTGTATCTTCAATTGTGTGGTGTTCGTCTACTTCCAAATCACCTTTTACAAGAATTTCTAGATCCATTTGTCCGTGACGCGCAATTTGGTCGAGCATGTGATCAAAAAAAGCAATTCCAGTTTCAATTTGACTTTTTCCAGTTCCATCAAGGTTTACGTTGATGTAAATATCCGTTTCATTTGTTTTTCTTTTTATTGAAGCGGAGCGTTCTTCTAATTTCAAAAACTCATAAATTACTTTCCAATCGGTAGTTTGCAAAGCAATAACGGAATCTAATTCCTCTCTTTTTGAAGCAATTTCGTCGCCTCCTAAAGCCTCGTCTGTATTAATAAAAATTGCTTTTGAACCCAAGTTTTTAGCTAATTCTACATCGGTAATTCGATCCCCAATTACAAATGAATTTGTTAAATCATACTCCGGATTATCAATGTATTTTGTCAACAAACCTAATGCAGGTTTGCGCGTTGGAGCATTTTCGTGCGGAAATGTTTTATCAATTAATACCTCTTTGAAAATAACGCCTTCATTTTCAAACGCTTTCATAATTAAATTATGCACGGGCCAAAAGTTAGCTTCCGGATGCGAATCAGTTCCCAAACCGTCTTGATTGGTCACCATAACGAGTTCAAAATCTAATTCTGCAGCAATTTTTCCCAAATATTGAAAAGCGTTTGGATAAAATTCTAATTTTTCAAAACTGTCTAATTGGTAATCATTTGGTTCTAAAACCATTGTTCCATCACGATCTATAAAAAGTATTTTTTTCATTAAAAAAAGTTTAAGGTTTAAGGTTTAAAGTTGTTTTAACACCTCAATTAATTTCATGTTTTCTTGTGTTGTTCCAACAGTTAAACGCAATGTATTTTCACAAAGTGGTTGGGTGGTTCGGTTCCGAATTACAATTCCTTTTGCAATCAATTGATCGTATCTTTTATTGGCATCATCCACTTTTACCAAAATAAAATTGGCTTCTGTAGGATAAATTTTTTCGACAAAATTAACATCAAGTAACGCTTTAAGTAATTCCTCTCTTTGTGCTATAATAGATTCAATTTCAGATTTTATCTTTTCCAGCTTGTCTAATCGTTCCAAAGCTCTTTTCTGAGTCAGTTCATTCACATTATATGGTGGTTTTATTTTATTCAAAACCGAAATTACTTCCGCAGATGCATAACAAATTCCCAATCTGATTCCTGCCAAACCGTACGCTTTTGATAGTGTTTGAGTAATTACCAAATTTGGATATTCGTCTAATTCATTAATCCAACTTTCTTTTTTTGAAAAGTCAATATACGCTTCATCAATTACTACCAACCCCTTAAAATTTTGAAGAATATACGCCACACTTTCATCCGAAAAAGAATTTCCGGTTGGATTATTTGGTGAACATAAAAAGATGATTTTAGTGGTTGCATCAACAGCTTCCATGATTTTCTCCATTTGCGGCTGAAAATCTTCTGAAAGCAACACTTCTTTGTTCTCTACTGCATTGATATTCGCCAAAACACCATACATTCCGTATGTTGGTGGCAAAGTGATTACGTTATCTGTTTTTGGTTCACAAAAAGCTCTGAATAACAAATCCAACACTTCATCACTTCCGTTACCAAGTAAGATTTGATTTGTTTTGACATTTCTTAGTTTAGCCAAAACCTCTTTTACACTAACTTGTTGTGGATCTGGATACCGATTTACACCATTTTCAAACGGATTTTCATTGGCATCAAGAAAAATCATATCTGCAGTATCAAAACCTTCAAATTCATCACGAGCTGAAGAATACGGTTTCAATTGCTTTACGTTTTCTCTAACCAAATTATTTATATCGAAATTATTTTTCATTTTCAATCGCTTTTAATCGTAATGTAACTGCATTTTTGTGCGCTTGCAATCCCTCCGCTTCTGCCATGATTTCAATAGCTTTCCCGATATTTTGTATGCCTTTTTGGGATATTTTTTGAAAAGTCATTGCTTTAGTAAAACTATCCAGATTTACACCGCTATAATTCTTGGCGTAACCGTTGGTTGGCAAGGTGTGATTCGTTCCTGAAGCATAATCACCGGCACTTTCAGGTGTATAATTTCCTATGAATACAGAACCCGCATTTTGAACGCCATTACTGTAAAAATCATCAAATTCTGAACAAATGATAAAGTGTTCTGGTCCATATTCATTGATTAAATCCAAAGCAATTTTATCATTTTCGACAAAAATTAATTTAGAATTAGCAATCGCTTTTTCAGCAATCGCTTTTCTTGGCAACGCTTTTATTTGGATTTGGATTTCAGCCTCAACAGCCTCAATTAACTTTCTGGAAGTAGAAACTAAAATTACCTGACTGTCCGCTCCGTGTTCCGCTTGAGATAATAAATCTGATGCTACAAAAGCTGGAACTGCTGTATCATCAGCCACAATCAATAATTCTGATGGACCGGCCGGCATATCAATTGCTACGCCAAACTGAGTTGCGAGTTGCTTGGCTACCGTTACATATTGATTTCCTGGTCCAAAAATTTTATACACTTTAGGGATCGTTTCCGTACCAAAAGTCATTCCGGCAATTGCTTGAATACCTCCTACTTTTAATATTTTAGTCACACCACATAAATTTGCAGCATACAATATTGCGGGATTTATAGCTCCATTTTTATCGGGAGGGGAACACAAAACAATTTCGTTACAGCCTGCAATTTCTGCAGGAACAGCAAGCATTAAGACTGTGGAAAATAAAGGTGCAGTTCCTCCTGGAACATACAATCCAATTTTTTGAATGGGTCTTTTTTCCTGCCAACAATTTACTCCTTCAATAGTTTCTACAGTTACTCTTTCTGTTTTTTGAGCAGTATGGAATTTTTTAATGTTTGACTTTGCAAGTGAAATTGCTTCTTTTAAGTCGGCAGAAATGGAAGCAATAGCCTCGTCAATTTCTGCTTTAGAAACTGCTAAATTTTCGATAATTGCACCATCAAAAAGCGAAGTGTATTTTGCAACAGAAAGATCACCTTTCTTTTGTACTTCCTTAAAAATTTCTTTTACTGTTGCTTCTATATCATCAACCGTTTTTGTAGGTCTTTCTAAAATGGAAGCCCAGCTTTCGGGTTTTGGATTGAATATTTTATTCATTTTTAATTTTATTCAAAGATTAAATGATTTAAAAATTGAAAGATTTTACTTTTAAATCATATCATTCATAATTCTACAAAACCATTTTCTCAATTGGACAAACTAAAATTCCTTCAGCTCCAGCTTCTTTCAATTGATCAATCACATCCCAGAAAGTATCTTTGTCGATTACCGAGTGTACGCTGCTCCATCCTTCTTGTGCCAAAGGCAAAACGGTTAAACTTCGTAATACCGGAAGAATTTTTCCAACAGCATCAATTTTGTCATTTGGCACATTCATCAAGATATACTTCGATTTTCTTGCTCTTAAAACAGATTCAATTCTGAATTTTAAAGTGTCTATTATTTTTTGAGATTCAGGACTTACTTTTGGAGAAACAGCCAACACCGCTTCACTTTTAAAAATAACTTCAACCTCTTTTAGATTATTTTTAAATAATGTACTTCCACTGGAAACAATATCCACAATAGCATCAGCTAAACCAATGTTTGGAGCTATTTCAACCGAACCTGAGATCTGGTGAATATCGACATTTACACCTTTCGAATTAAAAAAATCAAGCACTGTTTTAGGGTAAGAAGTTGCAATACGCATACCATCTAAATCCTGAACGGATTTGTAATCAAATGCTTTTGGTACAGCAACAGATACTTTACATTTTGAAAAACCTAATTTTTGAATTACTTCAATATCTCCGCCTTTTTCAACTAATAAATTATCGCCCACAATAGCAATATCCACAACTCCATCAATCAGATATTGAGGAATATCCGAATTTCTTAAATACAAAACTTCTAAAGGAAAATTGGATGCTTCTGCTTTTAATTGGTCGATTCCGTTATCAATTGAAATGCCTGCATCTTTTAGAATTTGAATGCTGTCTTCGTTTAAACGCCCTGATTTTTGAATTGCAATTTTTAATGTACTCATTTTGTTTTTTGTTTTTTTGTTTAAAATATTTTGATTGAGTACAAATATGGGGTAATAAAAAACCCGTTTGATGTACTCAAACGGGTTTTTAGAATATGATGATTTACACACATACCATTAACACATCGCTTGAGAGCAATAATGAAAATGATGATGATGCAATTGATTTGTAAACATTTTTGTCTGCTTTATTTTAATTCTTTTGCAAATATACGAGTTAAATTCTTTAGAAAGCAATTTTTATTTTAACTTAAATGCTAATTTTTGTTAAATGAATATTATTCTTTTTTTTTATTATATTCTTTTTTCACAGCTGTATTCTCATTCACGGGTGCAGAAACAGCGCTGTCTTCACTAATTTCTGTATGACGAATTTCATCCCCAGAATTTCCTACTTTTATTGACAAAAATTGACACTATCACAAACAAAATATACGCCGTATTTTTTAACGAATCTTTCTTTAAAAACATTCCAGCTATCAAAATTCCAATTCCGAAAAAGGTTCCGATAATTAGAATTTTGTTTTCAACCATTTACAAATGAGTGTAATATGTATTTTGGTCTTGATTCCGTTTTCGGTCTCTGAATAAAAATAGTGCAGTTGAAAAGAATTAATATATGCATCTTTATTATTTTTTGTAAATTTAGGGTTTATTGCATTACAAATTTGAAAGCAATGGTAGCAATATTAGCCGTCAAATTATCACTTCGTTTGTAATGATTGAATCTAAAATCAATATTTTTTAAGCCAAATTTCCAAATTTTCCCTGCAGAAAAAATATCTGTATAATTAACTCCAAAACCGTATTGATTGGCATCAAATGTGGCTAAATCAGCATCTGAAGTATAAAATTTTTCTGTTGACAAATGCGTTTCATAAGGCGCATAATATTTAGAACCCGCTTGTGTATAATAGCGGTACATGGGAAAAACAGTAAACTTATCGGACAATTTCACAGGAAGTTCAATACTGGCGGTATGCGATTGTATGTCCCAGTTATCTGAATAAAAACGATAATAGGTTCGTACTATAAATCGGTCATTGATGTAATAATTCAAACGCGCTCCAACGGGAAGTTTAAAACGAGAATCCGGTAATCTTTCGATATCATCTGCTAATTTGTAAACTCCGGTGTTGCTTGGACTTTCGTAATTGCTAATGTATTGCGCTTGTCCAATGTAAAAATTGGCTTTGTCTGCAAAATAAATTCGGTGGTAAGGAGAAGACAATAATCCTTGTTGTTGCAATACATCAAAGAAAACGGAAACTTGTAATTTCTTAGTCAAAACCTGAGAAAACCCTACAGAAGCTGAAAATGAATTTCTGTTAACAGTAGTAACCGGTTTAAATGCAGACGGCAAGTAATCTGTTGAGGATACACCGTTCTGATCCAAAACTGATACACCAAAAAAATAGCCTTGATTTAAAAAATTTGAACCATACAATGAATATTCGTGCAACTCTGTTGGATAAATAGGTCTCCATTGATCTATATATGCATTTACTTTCAAACTCAATTCTGTGTTTTTTTCATTAAAAAGACCAGTGATTCCGCCACCAAAACCAACTGAAGTGTAATCATATTCATTTGAAAAAGAAACATCTGTATTCCAAATAAAATTCCTGGAATCGCTACTATGACTGTAATTAGCAACAACGGATACTAACTCATCACTTCTTGAAGCACCAGATGAAGCTTGCCAAGGCGTTCCACTGGGTCCCGTAGCCGCCGCTTTACTGCCTGCTGTTGGATCATTAGCGCCTCTGCTGCCAGAAGCACCCGTAGAATTAAATGGATTTATATTACTGGACGAAGCTGATGAATAGGCTGATATTCCTAAATCAATAGTCAAGACATCATCCTCATTCAACGGCATTGCCACCACAATATTAGAAGCGACATCTGTAAGTTTCTCTGAACCAATACCCCCAGAAACAGCTGATCTTGATCCATCTTGCTCGTAATAACTCGCTAGAAAGTCCACTTCTGTACTTTCTAACACTCTTTTTTTAAAAACGGGTTCTTTACTATTTTCTTGAGAAAAAGCAGTTACAGTGATTAAGATAAAAAGAGATAAAATTTTTATTTTCATTTTCTAATGGATTGGAATTTACAATCTGAATTGATGCTTTAAATTAATTGCAACCACAGCCGCCACCTGATTTTCCACCATTGGCTCCGCCAGCAGCTTCACGATATACTTGAAAAGACGTTTCATACCGTTCCGCTGTTCGGGCAGAAAGCTTCATATCAGGATCAGTTATTTTCTCTTTTTCGTATTCTTTTATGGAACTGCACGATTGCAAAATCAAAAGTGTAAAAAATACAAAGGCTATTTTATGTTTCATGAGTGCATTTTGTTATTAATTATATTTTTTGATATCAATTCCATTTGAAGAGTGAATTTTTCCTTTATCGTCAACAATAATACATTCAATCCCTTTAATTTGATTTACTAAATCCAAGCCTACTTCTACTCCAAGTACAAAAATTCCTGTGGCCAACGCATCAGCGATTTCAGTCTGCTTGGAAAAAACAGAGACACTGACCACACCATTTGCCGGATACCCCGTTCTGGGATCAATAATATGCGAATAACGAATACCGTTAAAAATCACATATTTTTCATAACTGCCGGAAGTTTCCACCGCACTGTCTTCTATTGGGAACGTGGCAAAAATTTTATTCTTGTTCAAAGGGTTTACTATTCCTACAGTCCAAGGTTTTCCGTCCGGTTGTTTCCCCCAGGCATTAATATCTCCCGAGACGTTTATAATTCCGGAAAGACAGCCTTTAGAAAACAATAAATCTTTTACTTTATCAGCAATATAGCCTTGTCCAATGCCGCCCAAACCTAATTTCATTCCTTCTGATTTTAGAAAAATAGTCTGTTCTTTCTGGTTTAGAATAATATTTTTATACCCAATTTTTGCGACTGATTTTTTTATGGCTTCATCGGTTGGCATTACTTTCATGGAACCATCAAATTTCCATATTTTGTCCATGGAAGCATACGAAATATCAAAAGCACCATTGGTAATTTGGGAGATTTTAATGGCTCTTTCGACCAATTCAAAAACTTCAGCATCCACTTTTACTGGCTGTATTCCTGCATTGCGATTGATTTCGGAGATTTGCGTTGTTGGAATCCAATCGGAGATTAAATACTCAATTCGTTTTACTTCGGCTACAGCCAAATCAATATATTCGTTGGCCTTAATAGTATCACTTGCAACAGCGGTAACCTCAAAAGGACTCCCTAACATAAACAACTTTCTCTTATGCGTAATTTGAGAAGTCGCTAATGCCGTTGTGAATATAAAACTGAGTACGAGTATTTTTTTCATTATTTCTCAAAGGAATGAATGATTTGAATGTATTCTTGCGGAGTCACATTTTTGTAACCAGTAATTCCTAATACGGTCCCTGTTTTATCCAGTAACAGCACTAAAGGGAAATTTCCAGATTTGTTGTACTGCTCAGCTAATTTTTTATTGCTAGCTGTTAAATTAGCAGCCAGTAAATTTGCTTTTTTCTTAGGAAAATCAGCTTTGTATATGACCCATTTTTGCTCTGCCTCATTTTTAAAATCTTCTGACTTCCAGATTGTATTTTCTAGTTTAATACAAGGCGCACACCAATCAGATCCTGAAAACACAAGAAGGATATTTTTGTTTTCTTTGATTGCTTTTATTTTTGCATCATTAAAATCAGATTCCCAATTTTGAGAATAACCAAATGTTCCTAAGAAAAGAAACAAAATCAGGGTGTGTTTTTTCATTTTAGGGTTGTTTTTATCTCTATAAAAGTATTTGTTTTCCCTAAACAACAATTTAGCAGAGAACAAAATTAAGACAGAATTAATTTAACAATAAGAGACTTAAGTAATAACCATGGTATAATGTCGTATTTTAAAATCAGGATAAAATCATGTAAAAATCTGATTTAAAGCTGTTTTACTTAAAGTTAATTCTTTTGACTTTAAGACTTTTAAACTTTCGACTTACTTATAGCTCTTTGTTTTAATTTTATTACACAAAAACAGTCAGTGCTGTTCCTGCTAATGAAGTCTTGTACTCTTTTAAATTAGACACTGCAGGCCCAATTGTAACTACTCCCTTACTGGTAAATTGAGAATTATGTCTTGGACAAACAAATTTGTTACCTGCTTCATCATAATTAACAATAACTCCCTCATGAGGGCATGCAGCAGAGACTGCTAGAAAATCACCTGCGTTGGTTCTAGCGATAATTATTCCTTGGGTTACTAAAAAACCTCCGTTTTTAGCTAAAGTCCCCATGCTTACATCAACTGTGAAATTTGAACTTGCTGAAGGTGTCGGGGTGGTGGTACCTGATGAACCTGAATTTGTATCATCAGAGCTACAACTCACGGCCATGCCAGCAATACAAGCAGGTAGTAAAACTGTTGCTGCTCCAAATCCTACTCTGGAAAAAAATTCTTTTCTAGTCATAATTATTGATATTAGTTTCTAATAATAATAGTTACGTAAAAAACTCAAGTTTAGTTTTTTATTGAAAAATATTATTTTAAGTACTTAGTTTTTAGTCCTTTTTTAATAAACTACCTCGGAGCAAAGTCCCAGAGGTAGTAACTAAATAACTGCCACAGATTCACAGATTAATTCGTTATGTAATTTTAAAAATCTTTTTAATCCTTACAATCTGTGGCAAAAACTCTTTTTAATAATTGCGACAATATATCTTTCTTGCTACTTATAATCATTTAAAAAAAACTCTTTTATGATGATTTTTTTTTAAGTTATTGTTGCCCAGATTTTGAGTTGGACTCAGCTAGTGCATTTTCAGGATTTACAAAATTGTTCTCAATCCACAAGTTTACCTGGTAATATACCAAAAACTAATTTTTTGCCTGATTGTAAAACCCAGTTTTTGATAGAGTGTTATGGCTGTGCTATTGTGTTCAATTACATGTAAATAAGGTATTTTATTTTGGTTAAAAATTTCATTTACTGTATGGGCAACTAATTGTTTGGCGTATCCTTTTCCGGTGTGATTGGGATGTGTTACTACTGCGCTGACTTCGATAAAATCATTCATTTGCATGCGCTCACCACTCACGGCAACAAGTTTATTGTTTTTGAAAATACCATAATAATTGCCTAATAAAGCGGTTTTCTTTTTAAAATACCCTGGCTGCACCAAATTTACCAACGCATATAAAGCATCAATATGTTCGTCAGTCAGTTGTATGATTCGATCATTAATTAGAATGTCGATTGGATTGTAAACAATCATTTGAAGGCAAACCAATTCTTTATTAATCGTCAATAGATTTGAAAATTCTGGTTTTTCTCCAACAATAAAGAAATTATCAACCATTGCAGCGTATTTATCGATAGACTTAGCAATAGCATCGCCTTTTTCAAAACCACCAAACGGGCAATAATCCGGAGGATAGAATTTTATATTGCCAGAATTCATAGCAAAATTTTGATGCGTTTCTAATAACGAAAACCAAACTGGATTATCTAATTTTTTATCGTTTTGTGTTTTCATAATAATTTAGTTTTTGAAAGTTGATCATCAATTTTACGTACTTTTTCATCCGTTAAAATTAACGGTATTTATGTTTCACTCTTTTTGCGGGTAATGTTAGTTCCTTCAATATAAAAATTAAAATTCATTATTAGTGCTCTAAGAACCGTACTGAATCTAGTTTTGAGCCTAATTTCAAGCTGAATCAATATCTTAAGATAAGAAAAGAGTATATTTGTCCTTGATCTTTAATGTTTAAAATTACTGACACTCCCTTTTATAATTAAAATCCCTTGATTATTAAGCTATTATTGAAAAGCTACTAATGAAAATTGTACTAAAGAAGTGTTTTAAATTTAATAAATTAGGTTTACAAGCATCATTTAAAATGACTCTATAATAAACTTGATGCATTAAAGTCGTTTATTAGAGCGCACTCAGCACTTATATAAAAAATATCCTATGTACTTAGAGAGGTTTGAGATTAAAAAAAACATTCAAAAAACGGATGATAAAAATTTGTCCTTCCGGGTTTTTGACCTTGGGACAGTAAGTGCTGAAGATTATTTGAAACCACATAAAAAAGATCATTTTTGTATCATACTTGTGGAATCAGGAAGTATTAAAGTACATATCGAAGACAAAATTCATTTATTAAATTCAGGAAAAATTTCTATTCTGTTTCCGGATCAAATCCACTTTTTGTCAAATTTGTCAACTGATTTATCCGGCAAAATTATATTATTTGAAGAAGTATTGTTCTGTTCAGATATATTGAAAAATGAGCTCAGTGCCTATAATGTAAACTTATCGGCCCACCTTAATTGTACCGCACTTTCTAGCCTAGAATTTGAACAAGTCCTACCTATTATAAAGAACATACAGGATATTTATAATGCCCCTAGCCTAGTTAAAAAAGAGCAGGCCCGTTTTTATATCAAAATCTTCCTTTTGGGACTCATTGAATCAATCCATGGCCAACATCCTGTTTTACATCAGGACACTCAAGGTCCTGACCAGAATACCTATATAGCCTTTAAAAAACTTTTGAACCATCAATATAAAATGGAGCGCACTGTACAATACTATGCCTTAAAACTGGCTATCAGCACTAAAAAGTTAAATGCACTAAATAAAAAATATTCTGGCGAAACCGCAATAAATGCAATCCACAACCGGATCCTTACCGAAATTAAAAGACAATTACTGTTTACGGATCGCTCTCACAAAGAAATCGCATTTGACCTTGGGTTTAGCTCTCCATCAGCTCTTAATAAATTTGTAAGAGCTAAGCTAAAGGAAACGCCAACGGACCTTCAGAATGGCCTGGCGCAAATTTATACCGCATAGTCTTGTATATATAACATCCCTCCTTTCCTTCTGATCTATCTTTGCATCAGTAATTAATACTATTCAAAATAGAGATTAATTACTGTTGCAAAAAATCGATTACAGCTTTATTATTCCATTTAATTCTGAATAGAAAAAATTAAAATTATAAAGGCATCCTGTAATTTCAATCACGCAATACCTCACACACTCGAAAAAAAATCGATCAAAATTACCCAATTTCATTGGTGTACTAATTTGAATGATAGTAGGAGCGTATCGCTTATTTAAAAATAAAACAAAATGAATAGTAACACTTTGACAAACAAAAATCTGCATGTTATTTTGGAGGAAAACCTAAAATTAGCAAATGAGATTAATCCAAAAGAGATAACGGTTTTGGTTAACGAAATTAAAGCAGCCAAACGAATTTTTGTAATGGCAGCTGGGCGAAGTGGACTTGCATTAAAAATGGCAGCCATGAGATTTATGCATTTAGGCTATACCGTATTTATAGTAGGAGAAACGAATACACCCGCCATTCTTGAAGGTGATTTGTTACTGCTAGCATCAGGATCTGGCACTACTTCTTCAGTACTCTCATCAGCGGTGAAAGCGAAGGCTCAAAAAGCAACAGTTATTGCGCTGACTGCCGATGCAGAAAGTAAATTAGCAGAAGTGGCAGACCATATCATATTCATAAAAGCGGCAACAAAAACTGACTTTGGGGCTTCGGTCTCCGAGCAGTATGCAGGCAGCCTTTTTGAACAGTTTATATTATTTATCCTGGAGAGCGTTTTTATGTCGCTTTGGCAAGAATCAAAGTTGACCAAAGAAGACCTATGGCCCAAACACGCCAACCTGGAATAACGATTTTTTTAATATTATTAATTTTTTTAAACATTTTAGACATGACAAAATTACAAGTCGCAATTGATTTACTTACTACAGAAGCAGCATTAGAACTAGCACACAAAGTAGCACCTTACGTAGATATTATAGAATTAGGTACTCCGCTTATTAAATCGGAAGGACTTAGTGTGGTAACAGCAATGAAAACTGCTTTCCCTGACAAATTAATTTTTGCAGACATGAAAATTGCAGATACCGGTTTTCTAGAAGCTGAGATTGCATTTAAAGCTGGAGCAGATCTAGTAACCGTTATGGGTGCTGTAGATGATGCAACTGTAAAAGGCGCGGTAGAAGCTGCAGCAAAATATGGTAAAAAAGTAGTAGTTGATACTATTGGAGTTAAAGATAGAGTACAAAGAGCAAAAGAAGTAACTGCTTTTGGAGTTGCGTTTGTTGAACTACACGCTGGTCTTGACGAACAAACATTAGCAGGATATTCTGTACAAACACTTATCAGTGAAGGTAGACTAGCAAAAGTTCCATTCTCTGTAGCAGGTGGTGTAAACATTGATACAATAAAAGATGTTGTAGCTGCTGGTGCAGATGTAGCTGTTGCTGGTGGTGCCATTTATGGTGCTGAAGATCCAGCTGCTGCTGCAAAAGCATTAAAAGAAGCTATAAATAGTGTTACTGTAGCCTAATAATTGACTAATTTTGGCTGGACTTTATAAATAAAGTCCAGCCTTTTTTTTTCTAATAATAAATTTACATACTAATTATGAATACATTCGATTTTGGTATAGTGGGCCTAGGAGTTATGGGGCGTAATCTACTTTTAAATATGGCCGACCAAGGTCATGCTGTAGCTGGCTTAGACTTAGATGATGATAAAGTTCTTTCTCTCACAGAAGAAGCGAATTCCCAACACCGAATTAAAGCCACAACAGCCGTCGAAGATTTTGTTGCACTTATCAGACAGCCAAGAGCTATCCTGATATTAGTACCAGCAGGAAAACCTGTTGATGCTGTCATTCAAAACCTACTGCCCCACCTAGATAAAGGAGATATTCTTATCGACGGCGGAAATACATATTTTACTGATACTGACCGTAGATATACAGAATTATCGGCCAAGGGAATCCACTTCTTTGGAATGGGAATCTCAGGAGGCGAAAAAGGAGCCCGTTTTGGCCCTAGCCTTATGCCCGGAGGTAATAAAGAAGCCTATGAAAGGCTACGTCCTATTTTTGAATCCATTGCTGCTAAAGTAAATGGAGAACCTTGCGTAGAATACTTAGGCAACGGATCTGCAGGAAACTACGTGAAAATGGCGCATAACGGAATTGAATATGGGATTATGCAGCTTATTTCAGAGGCATACGATCTTATGAAACGCGGATACGAACTAGACGACACTACAATTCAAAAAGTATTTGAAGAATGGAATAACACCGAACTCGAATCCTACCTGATTGAAATAACAGGACACATCCTGAAGAAAAAAGATACCGACGGCCAGATATTAATAAATCTAATCTCCGACTGGGCTAAATCCAAAGGAACAGGAAAATGGACTTCTCAAAATGCCATGGACTTAGAAGTTCCCCTTTCAACCGTAGATGCTGCCGTTGCAATGAGGGAAATGTCTAAAAATAAACCGGAAAGAATTGAGGCTTCCTCAAAATTAATTTGGAATGCAGAACAAACCAATACTGACTTGCCTGCAGCCATAGAAACACTTAAAGGGGCTTTATATTTTTCCATATTAATTACTTATGCCCAAGGATTAGCCTTGCTAACAAAAGCTTCAAAAGAATATAATTACGAATTGAACTTGGAGACAATCGCTAAAATTTGGCGTGGTGGATGTATTATTCGTTCGGTAGTATTGGAAGATTTCCGAAAGGCTTACGCCAAAAATAGTGAACTGAAAAACATACTGCTCGATGATAGCATAGCAAAGACCTTAAATGAGAATCAATCCAGCATAAGGAATACCGTTCAATTTGCCGTTCAAAAAGGGATACCTATTGCCGGTCTAATGAACTCCTTAGCGTATTTTGATGCTTATCGATCAGAAAACCTTCCTACTAATCTGATACAGGCATTACGCGACTACTTCGGGGCTCATACTTATGAGCGTACTGATACTAACGGTATATTTCACACCGAGTGGAATGACTAAATTTTAAATGGAACATAATGGATAATCTCAATACTATAAACCCAACCATCATTCTTGTTTTTGGAGCTACCGGTGACTTAGCTAAAAGAAAGCTTTTCCCCGCTTTTTATAATCTTTATCTTGATGGTCGTATGCCGGAAAAGTTTGAGATCATTGCCTTAGGAAGGGCCGAAAACAGTGATGCGCATTACCGAAACCATGTCAGTGAAAACCTAAATGAGTTTTCGAGAAATAAAATAGCCTCCGAAAAAGAGTTCGAACAATTTGCTTCTCATATTTCTTATTTGCAAAATGATATCGACAAAGAAGAATCATACGTGTTGATGAAACAAAAGTTAGACGCCATAGATGCGTCTTTTGGGGTACGTGCCAACCGACTTTTTTACCTCTCAATAGCACCTTCTTTCATTGAAACCATATCTAATAATATTAAGAAATTAGATCTTGCCGCAAATCCGGAACAGGATCGTATTATTATTGAAAAACCGTTTGGTTATGATAAAAGTTCTGCCGAGCTCTTAAATAAGCTATTGGCAAAAACCTTTGAAGAGGAACAAATCTACCGCATAGACCACTATTTAGGCAAGGAAACTGTACAGAACATCCTAGCTTTCCGCTTTGGAAATTCAATGTTTGAGCCGCTCTGGAACCGTAACTTTATTGATTCGGTACAGATTACGGTTGCCGAAGAAGTGGGTGTTGAAGACCGCGGTGGTTTTTATGAAGGTGCCGGAGCATTAAGGGATATGATACAAAATCACCTGATGCAAATTTTAACGATGGTTGCCATGGAAGCCCCCACTTCGTTACAAGCTGATGAGGTCAGAAACCGTAAAGCTGACGTTTTAAAAGCAATACGCCGTATAACTCCTGATGAAGTAGAACACTACACAGTGAGAGGCCAGTACGAAAAAGCTTCGATAAAAGGAAAACCGATAGCTGGATACCTGCAAGAAAAAGGGGTGAAGGATAATTCCATCACAGAAACATTTGTAGCAATGAAATTTTATCTGGATAACTGGCGTTGGCAAGGTGTTCCCTTTTACGTTCGAACAGGTAAAAGAATGAAGGAAAAACAATCCTCTATCGTTATACAATTCAAACCGGTACCCCATTCTACTTTTTCTTTTGGAAAAGAAGGAATGATGCCAAACCGATTAATCATAAACATTCAGCCCGCAATGGATATTAGGCTGCAGTTTATGACTAAAAAACAAGGCTTGTCTCTTTCGTTAAAACCAGCTGAAATGGTTTTTGATTATTTTTCATGCTCTACCCAAGCAACTGAAGCCTATGAAACCCTTTTATTAGATGCTTTACAGGGAGATCCAACTTTATTCATGCGCTCCGATCAGGTCGAAGAAGCCTGGGATGTGGTAACATCCATTCAGGATGCTTGGGAAAACGATAAATTTTCAAGTCTACACAAATACGAAGCTGGAAGCTGGGGTCCTGAAGCGGCAAATGAATTACTTGCTCGTCAGGGGCATTCTTGGGCATCAAATACACTAGATGCCGAAGAAGAAAAGCTACGAAAGAAAGCAGAGAAAGCGGACAAGGCAGAAAAAGATAAGAAAGCAGTACAAACAAAACAAGTAGAAGTAGCAGCTGATGGTAAGAATTTTTAATACTAAGGAAGACATAACAAGCCAGGCTGCCAATATATTTGTAGCTGCTGCAGAAAAAGCAATACAGAAACGCGGTCGCTTTGTCGTAGCGCTTACCGGCGGTTCCTCACCTGTAGCTATCTATGCCCTTTTGGCAACAGCTTCCTACAAGACAAAAATAGATTGGGAAAAGATTTTTATTTTTTGGGGTGACGAACGCTGGGTACCGCTTGATGATGTACTTAGCAATGCAAAAATGGCTAACGATACGCTACTAAGTCTTGTAAATATACCAAAAAACAATATATTTTCAATGTATAGAGAAGGTGTTACTCCTGAGGATTACGCGTTGGAATATGAAAAATCTATTAAAAATATAACAGGCGAGGACGGACAATTTGACCTTATTTTATTAGGAATGGGCGATGATGGCCATACTGCTTCTCTTTTTCCAGGGCAAGCCGTATTGCAAGAACAGGATAAGTGGGTAGCAGCTTATTATCTTGAGTCTCAAACTATGTTTCGAATAACTCTAACTGCACCTCTTATTAATAGAGCGAAACAGATTGTAGTAGTGACTTTTGGAGAAAATAAAGCCTATGCCTTAAACGAAGTTTTATATGGAGCGTATAATCCCGAAAAATATCCTATGCAATTAATTAAACCATCGGATGGCGAATTATTGTTCTTGACCGATAAAGCTGCTACAAGTAAGGAAAAATAATTTAGTGCTAAATTGCATTGCATTATTAAGTTGAGCGGTCTTGTTTAATTATCTTTAGCTACCACAATGCAAAAATATTTTTTTAATTTTATGACTATCCGTTACTAATACCATTGCGTTTTATTTTGTCATTTCGACGGAGGAGAAATCATATCAGTTGCTCTCGTTATGTGATTTCTCCCTTTGGTCAAATGACAAAAGAGCTAAGTTTCATTTGTAAAATGTAGTTTGGTACAAGTAACGGACAACCATATTTAATTTTATGTCTTTCTGTAATTACTCCTATTAAAAGAAAACTGGCACGGATTCCCGGGTTATACATAGATTTTTTAAAATGAAAAAGCGTAAAATATGTTAGTGAAAAAGATACTTTAGGTGTCAGATAAACATATATATTTTTAAAATATGTTTATCGGCTTATTCATCATTATATTTTTAGTTTTGAACCAAACAAAACACTTCAATAAAAAGCCAAATTCAAAATCCGTTTTTCATTCAAATTGTTTATTTTTTGAGAAGGATGGTGTAGCGCTCTTACACGGTTAGATAAAATAAAATAATCTCAGATCATAACTAACTTACTCTACTGTTAGGACTCTAAGGAAAATATATACTTTAAAATTTTTTTTTATCAAAAATAAACACTAACTTTCTTAAAATCAATAAAATATATAATTCTAAAATTACCATTAAAAGTATCAAAAGACTACTATTTGATTGTAAATTCTCAATCCTTTTACAATAAAAAATAGGAAATTCCATTGTGTTAGTGGAAACACCAAATTAAATTAACTAAAAGATACCCTTTTTAGCAAAAACACACTGTTTAACAACACTTAATACAGGAAACGTAACGATTATTACTTTTGTTTTTATTTAAAGAACTGCTGAGTGCTATTGCTGTTTATTGTTTTATTTTCGATACACAAAAATATTATTTTATTTTTTTTATAACATTCTAAAAATGAATACTATAGATTAATATCTAATGGTATTCATCGGTTTTAAAGATCAATTACCCCTTAAGTCCACACCTATGATACCTATTAATGCCGTAATTATTACGAAAGAAAAAGACACTTTACAAATTATTAAAAAATTTGAAAAAGAAAACTTTATAATTCTTAAAATAGTAAACGAAACGAGCTCTATAATTGAAGGAATCAATAGTATACAATTACAAAAACCAGATCTCGTATTTTTAGATATTTCCTTTACAGATGATACTTTTTTTGATATGCTCAATGAATTAGAACAGAGTATTCCTAAACTGGTATTCATTTCTGCCGATAAACAAAATGCTGTAATCGCATTTAAACAAAATGCGATTGATTTTATTTTAAAACCTGTCGATTTTAATTCTCTTCTTTTAGCTGTATACAAAGCTATTAAAAGAATTAAAATGGAGCGATCCTATCAAAATCAGGTAATCAAGGCACTTGAGCTATTAAACTCATTAAATCAGCCAAACGACTATGTTGCGGTTTCCTCCTTGGATAAAATTGAACTCATTCCTATGTCGGAAATAATTTACTGTAAGGCCGAAGGAAGGTGCACTACTTTTTTTCTACAAAATGGTAAAAAAATCGTATCGAGTAAAAATTTAGGAGAATACAGTACAATTCTCGATCCCAACTATTTTTTTAGAATTCATCACTCGTATATTATTAATCTGCGTCACATAGTAAAAATTTCTAAAAAAGAGGGGTATTTCTGCGAATTTCCTAATGGTGTACTTTTGGCTGTTGCCAAAAGACGACAAGATGATTTTAATAAATTTATTAAACTTAAAGAATAACAATTACACAAAATGATAGGAGTTCTTTTTCGTTGTAAACTAATAAATATTTCCTGTATGACTGCACTTAAATACTAAAACCATGAAAACCGAGTTGAAAGCAAAATTCGAAAAAGTGCTATTAATTGATGATAATCCAATTGAACGCTACATTAATTCTAGAATAATTCTCCATAATAATTTTGGAAAAAAGGTTGTCGAGTTTTCACTTGCAAGGGAAGCACTGACATATTTAGAAGAAAATCAAGAAAGACATGGTCAGCTGCCTGAGATAATTTTTATAGATTTATATATGCCCCATTTTTCGGGTTTTGAATTTCTGGAAGCTTATGATAAATTTCCGCTTACTTTAAAAAATAAGGTTAAAGTATTTATTGTTTCAAACACGATTGATAATCATGATATTATTCGTGTTTGCAGGGACCCAAATGTAGTTTCCTTTCAGCAAAAACCTATTACACAAGAATTTCTGGATCGAATTATACTCAAATGATGCTAATTTTGAAACGTTTAAAAACAACTTGTTTTAAACCGCAAAGACACTCTTTTTTAATTTTCGAAACTAGTTCCATTCGTTTATAAATTATCTTTTTAAACCTTTTAAGAAAATACAATAAATGAACGCATAACTGTAGCAATAATACATTTTTATAAGAACTTTAATTATTAAAAATTCAAGTCCTTTTAGTTAATTTTAACTTTTTAATGTTTTTTTAAAGCCTTTAAAAAGCATAAATTCAATAAAAACCAAGATTTTATTAAATTTTTATCAAATAATTCTTACTTCGATTCCTTTTCACTTATGGCCTAGTAGCCATCATTTATTACTTCTCGTTTTACATATATTAACGGACTAAATACATTTGCTTCGGAATTGGCACTTTTGCTAATACAAAACAAATTATTTAAACTGATTAAGGACCAGGGCAAAACCTGCACTTGCTTCTTAATTTTAACCCCAAATTATTTTATTATGAAGAAAATTACTTCAATTCTATCTATTATGGCACTGACTGCTGTGTTTAGTTCAAGCGTTTTGGCACAAGGTACGCAACCAGCATCTGCAACTTCTGCGTCAAGTACAACTATTGTTGCACCAATCGCAATTTCTAATTCCATCCCATTGGCTTTTGGTTCTTTTGCAAGTAATGCTTCTGGTACATTAGTTTTATCTGTTGCAGGTATTCAAAGTTCAACTGGTGGAGTTAAATTGACTTCAGCTAAGGGAGATCCAACTGCTGCTAAATTTACCGTGACAGGTCAAGGAGCTTATGCTTATACAGTTACATTGCCAACATCTCTTACACTTACAACTGCAGTAGCTGGAACACTTAAAACTATGGAAGTTACTACTTTTGTAAGCTCACTTGCTAGTGGAATTGGTGCTTTGGCTAGTGGTACTCAAGACTTCACTGTTGGAGCTACGCTAAATGTTGGAGCTAATCAAGTTGTAGGTTTATACCAGAGTATTACTCCTTTTACCGTGATAGTGAATTATAACTAAATTTAAAAAAAGGTGCTTAGAAATAAGCACCTTTTTTTAAATTTAACGCTTGTTCTAAATCCTGAAAATGGAAGCATTAGCAATAAATAAATAAAAACTTCCTATGACTAAAAAAAGTATTCTTATTATATTCCTTTTATTAAATTTTTCATTTCCTTTACTGGCCCAAGGCGATTTAATGGTATTCCCAAAACGCATTGTTTTTGACGGAATTCAAAGTAGAGTTCAAACTCTTAATCTATCCAATACAGGCAAGGATACCGCTACCTATAGATTGTCCTATAATCAGATTCAAATGGATGAAGACGGTAAATTTAATACGATAGAAGAACCAGAAGAAAATCAAAATTTCGCCTCTCCATATCTTCGTTATTATCCCCGCACCATAACTTTGGCGCCCAATGAATCGCAGGTAGTAAAAATACAGCTTATCAAGACTGGCGAATTAAAAGACGGAGAATACCGATCTCATCTTTATCTTAGGGGAGTTCCTAAAATAAAAATTTTGGAAAATAGAACACACGTAAGCGATACGCTCTTACCAAAAAGTTTAGACGTTAAAATAACTGCTGTTTACGGAATTTCAATAGCAAATATTATAACCATAGGAGCGCCAACTACCGCGGTGACCTTATCTAATTTGGCATTGCTGCCATCACAGGATTTATACTTGGATATTCACCGCACAGGCAATCAATCTGCTTATGGGGAACTGAATGTCAATTATATTTATCCTGAGGGAATTAGTACTAATGTGGGACTAATAAAAGGCTTTGCAGTATATGCTCCTGGAAATTTGCGCAAAACCAAAATTAAACTCAATACTATTCCAGGTATTGATTACAGCAAGGGAAAATTACAGGTGATCTATTCTACCCCAAATCAAGAAACTACTTATGCTGAAGCCTTCCTTAATTTGTCAGACAACGAAGAATATTCACTTGAAACGGAAATTAATAGTAATAAATAAGAATCATCTGTTTGTTAATTTTGTTTGTTTTTTGAAAAACATTACGATAAAAAATACCATACCAAAACATCAAAATATTTTCAGATAAATTACGCCGTGAAAGACATCGTTTTTTTCTAAAACAAAGCATGATAATGAGATAAGTGCAATCGCAAAAGAATTATATTACAGATAAACCTTTTGATTTATATATTATTTAATAGAACAGAAAATTAATAATGCCAAAAATTCTTATAACAAGTATCGTTCTAATTATATTCATATTAGACTTAAAAGTACCTCTAGGAGTAGCAATAGCTGTTTTGTATATAATTCCTTTAGTTATTTCATATACTTTAGACAAAGATAAAATAATAAGGCTTGCCATAATATGCACTATTTTAACACTTATTGATACCATTGATTACTACCATATCGAAATGTATTATAGTGTTTTTACTAACAAATTCTTATCCATTCTTTCTATCTGGATATCGTGCTTTATTATTCTACGATACAAAGAAATCTTGTTACAAAAAGATACAGAAAAACAGAAATACCTAAAATCCATTACTGAAATGCTTTTTCAAGTTTCCCATCAAGTTCGAAGTCCTATTTCTAGAATGCAAGGTTTGACAAATCATATTGATTCTAAAGCTATATCAAAAGAAGAGTTAGAAAGTTTAAGTATCTATTTAAAAGATTCTGTTACTGAACTTGACATCTTCACAAGAACTTTGACAGCTAGTTTAGAAAAAATCCGAATTCAAAACACTACTGATCAAACAAATTCTAATTAATATTCATAGACGCAACTCAGGCAGTTCTCTAAAAAAATAATTCCCTTTAGCAAAAGTACTTGCTACTCTTCGTTCTTTATGACTAAATTGTACAACATCATATCTCTATTCCTTTTCTCCATGATAGCCTTTTCTGCTACTGCACAAGAGGAAGATTGCGATGAAGTTTTAGTGCTGCTTCAGGTAAAATACATTGGTGCCACCGAAATTTCCTCGGTAATATGCGGATCTAAAGTCTATCTTTCGGTATCCGAAGTTTTGGATTATATTAAAATACGAAATATACCCAATTCTAATTTTACTACTATTGAAGGTTTTTTTATTAATCAAAATAACACCTTCAAAATTGACCAAAACACCAACACCATTAGCTACAAAGAGGAAGTTTACACCCTGAAACCAAGCGATTTTATTCGTACCAAAACAAATTTATTTTTAAACGCTTCTTATTTCAATCAAATATTTGGGCTCGAAAATAATTTTAGCTTTAGGAGTTTATCCGTTGAAATGGTCTCAAAACTCGAACTTCCCGCCATTAGAGAAGCCCGATTGCTAGAAATGCGCGATAACATCAACAAAATGAAAATGGAATTTAAAGCGGACACAACTATCGTACGTGACAAACCACTACTTCATTTTGGAACAGCTAATTGGGCTGTTAATACCATACAACAATCTGAAGGAAGTCATTCAGAACGATTACTCCTCAATTTAGGCGGCATTGTAGCTGGAGGTGAATTGACCACTTTGCTAAATTACACCAGCAACCAACCCATAGTGGCCAAAAACCAGTTTTATCGATGGCGCTATGTGAACAATGAAAACAAATATATTAAGCAGTTCACTTTAGGAAAAATTTCAGCTCCTTCCAAAGCGACAATTTTGTTTCCCATTATCGGAGCTCAGATCACGAATGCCTCTACCCAAATCCGAAAATCTTTTGGCACGTATATCTTGAGCGATCATACCCAGGCCAATTGGACGGTGGAACTCTACATCAACAATGTATTAATTGATTATCTTCAGGCAGATGCCAACGGTTTCTTTTCGTTCAACGTTCCTTTAATGTACGGTCGTACCGAAGTTACACTCCGATATTATGGACCTTGGGGCGAAGAGCAGTTATTTAGCAATCAATTTGTAGTTCCTGCTCTTTTCCTTCCAAAAAAGGAGGTAGAATACACGATCAGTTCCGGGATTATTGAGGATAGCAAAGGCAGTATTTTTACCAGTGCAAAAGTAAATTATGGACTTTCTAATCACGTCACTTTGGGAGGTGGAATAGAATATATTTCCTCTTTAGAATCTAATAAAATTATTCCGTTTTTGAATTCTTCCCTTCGACTCTCGTCTCAATTATTTCTTACGGCAAGCTATTATTCAAAAGTGCTGTATGATCTCAATTTGAATTATACGACACCCAAAAACCTTCGTTTTGACTTTGATTATAGTAAATACGATAAGAACCAACAAGCCGTTCGATTCAATTATTCCGAAATGCGGAAAGCAAGTATTTCCATGCCACATCGCAGTTCTTTTTTTTCGGGAACTTCCCGATTTACCATTCAAGAAAACCTATTTAGTACCACTAAATTTACCACTTCTGAATTTTTACTCTCGGGAAATTCATTTGGATTTAATTTTAATTTTACCACCAATGCCTTTTTTACCAAAAACCAAAAACCATCGGTATACAGCAATATTTCTACCTCATTCCAACTTCCTAAAAGATTTGTCCTTGTTCCCCAATTGCGCTATGGATATGATGCCAATGCCATGACGACATTGCAAACACAATTGAGAAAGCCAATTTTTAAAAAAGGCTATATTCAAGCCTCTTTAGATTATAATTTTAAGAATCAAAACAGTAGTTTTCAAATTAGTTTTACACATAATTTCGATCATATCAATACTGGATTTTCAAGTGTTTTTTATAAAAATAGTGCTTCTTTTTCACAATCTGCCAGCGGAAGCTTAATCTTTGAACCCCAAGCTAATTTTGTACGTTTTAATAACCAAATAAGTGTGGGCAGAGCGAGTGTAAAATTTGTTCCGTTTTTAGACATCAATGGAAATGGAAAAAAAGAGGACAAAGAACCACTGGTAAAAGGAGTCCAGATCATAGTAATGGGCGGTGACCGTCAGCTCGTTAATCCCAATGGAACCACCATTATAACCGGATTAGAACCTTATATTAATAATTATGTGGAACTTAATACCGCCAAAGTTAATTCTATTGCTTGGCGCATAAATAACAAAACTTTAAATTGTATACTAAATCCCAATCAATTAAAAATAATTGAAATTCCGGTTGTGGTTGTGGGAGAAGTTTCCGGAATGGTGTATCGAAAAGAAAATGAGCAACTTCTGGGAACTGGAGGCTTAAAAGTCGCTATCTATGATTTACACGATACATTAATCGCCAGTATTCTTTCGGAACCCGATGGTTATTTTAGTTATTTGGGTTTAAAATCGGGACAATATGTTGCGAAAATGGATTCACTTCAATTGGAAAATTTACAGATGAAGGCAAGTCCCTCCTACCAGAATTTTGAAATCGATAATGGTATCGATGGTGCTTTTGTAGATACTTTGGAATTTGTACTCGAAAAAACAAAATAAGTAGATCTACATAATCTTTACCGGCGTCATACGAGAAGAATCCCCAATAACTTGTATTCAAAAAAGAGCCTGAAATTTTATGTAAGTCGTTTAATGAGTTCATAGCTATTTTTTTACCGCAAATTCGCAAATTATATATTAAAAATTAAATAGAAAAATTTGCGAATTTGCGGTTTTTTTTAGATTTACTCCACAAAATTCTCATCTTTAAATCCGATCAAATATAATTTATTTTTGGCTCGGGTCATTGCGGTATACAACCACCGAATATAATCTCTATTGATGCCGTCCGGCAAATACGGTTGTTCTATAAAAACCGTATTCCATTGCCCGCCTTGTGATTTATGACAGGTTATGGCATACGAGAATTTTACTTGTAAGCCGTTGAAATATTCGTTAGCTTTTACTTTTTGGAACTGATTGAATTTTGTTTGACCTTCGTAATCCTTCAGCACTTCCTGATACAATCGGTTGGACTCTTCATAGGTTAATGATGGCGATTCGCTTTTTATGGTATCTAATAACAATACTGTTTCAAACGGAATCTGATTGGGATAATCAATCATTCTGATTTTTACTTTGGCAAACTTAAAACCATACAATTCTTTGATATTGAAAATTTCCAAGACTTCGATAATATCACCATTAGCAATAAAACCCGCTTCATCAGAGTCTTTTAACCAGAAATAATTATTTTTCACCACCATCAGGAAATCACCTGTAGAAAGTTCGCTTTCTTTATCGAGGATTTTGGTTCGGATTTGTTCATTATATTGATTCGCTCTTTTATTGGAACGAACAATAAAAGCAGTATCTTCAATGCTATAATTACTGTAGGCAGAATTGATGGCGTCCTGAATATCATAGCCATCAGTTAGGCGCACTATATCTTTGAATTTTTTGACATCAAATTTGAATTCAGTTATAAAAGAATCCTTCAATAGTTCTCGAAGTTCCGTCGCATTGTGCAAAATTCCCGAATTTTCTTCCTGACGCATCACTTCGTCCAACTCAATATATTCGACTTCTTTATCGTAGTTAATACTTAATGTTTGAATGTCTAATGCGGGACTGATATCTAAATTTACCGGCGGTAATTGAGCCGAATCTCCCAGAAGAATCATCTTGCAATTAGTTCCTGAATACACATAGGAAATCAAATCATCCAGTAGAGAACCATTTTCATAAAGCTTAGAATCGGAATTGGTGTCCGATATCATCGAAGCTTCATCAACAATAAAAATCGTGTTGGTGTGTTTGTTTTGTTGCAAGGTAAATGAAACGCCACCTCCGGAAGATTTCTTAGGAAAATAGATTTTTTTATGAATTGTAAAAGCCGGTTTATCGGAATAATTAGCAATCACTTTCGCCGCACGCCCTGTTGGCGCTAATAAAACATACTTTTTATTGATTTCTACTAAACTATTTACAATCGTAGATATTACGGTAGTTTTTCCGGTTCCCGCATATCCTTTTAAAACAAAAATGGTATCGTTATGCGTGTCCGTTAAAAAAATAGCTATTTTTTGAAAAAAAATATCCTGTTTGTGTGTCGGTTGAAAAGGAAATTTTTTTTGTAAAAGACTATAAAAAGAGGAGGAATTCATTTGGTATAATTTACATGCAAGGTAGAGAATGTTTTTTCAATTTCAATGTCAATAGCAATTTCAATTTTCAATTATTACTATTGATTTTGGCTATTGACATTGCAATTGATATTGTTATTGATTTTAAAATTTGTAAGTTTGCGTTGTTTAGAAAAAGTAATCTTATTATGAACATAGTCGAAAAAAATTATAAAAAACTTTCCATTCAAGTTTCATTGAAGGGACTTTCTTTTTGTACATTTGATATGCTGAACAACACTGTTATTTCATTCAATGAGATACATTTTGATCCATTTGACACCACTACCAAAATTGAAGATTTGTTTGCCAATGCCTTTCAGAATTATCCAGAATTAAAGGATACCTATGACGCCGTTCTGGTGATCCACAACAACAATCTTTCTACGTTTGTACCTACAGCACTTTTTGACGAAAACTTTCTAGGAAGTTACTTACAATACAATACAAAGGTTTTTGAAACTGATTTTTTTGCGTTTGATGAAATACCAAATAATCAAATGAATGCCGTCTATATTCCGTACGTGAATATCAATAATTTTTTTATTGATCAGTTTGGCTCTTTTGATTATAAACACGCCAATAGTATTTTAGTTTCGAAACTTTTGGTTGCCTCCAAAAACATTGACCAAAAAAAGATGTTTATTCATTTCAATTCAGGTCATTTTGAAATCATTGTGGTTCAAAACCAAAAATTATTGCTTTTCAATTCTTTTGAATACAGCACACCTGAAGATTTTATGTATTACATCTTATTTACAGCCGAACAATTGAATTTAAATCCAGAGAACTTTCAACTGGAAATGATAGGGAAAATTGAAACCGAGAGTGCTTTTTTCAAAATAGCTTACCAATACATTCGCAATGTTTCCCTAATTGATGTGGAAGATTTGCGATGGAACAATTATTTTTCTGAGGCCGAAAACAGAAATCATTTTATACTTTTCAACTCATGAGAATCATTTCAGGAAAATACAAAGGAAGACGCATTTTTCCGCCAAAAGGACTCCCAGTTCGTCCCACTACCGATATGTCTAAAGAAGCATTATTCAATGTTTTGAACAACCATTTCAGTTTTGAAGGACTAAAAATATTAGATTTATTCTCCGGAACCGGGAATATCAGTTTCGAGTTTGCCTCTCGTGGCAGCACCCCAATTACCTCTGTCGATGCGGATTTTGGTTGTGTAAAATTCATCAAACAAGTGGCAACCGAATATGATTTTAATATAGCTGCTACAAAAAGTGATGTTTTTACCTATTTAGAACGGTGTAAAACTTCGTACGATATCATTTTTGCAGATCCACCTTATGCATTAGACCAGAATACTTTTGAAAAAATTGTTTCATTGATTTTTGAAAAAGAACTGCTCAATGAAGAGGGAATGATGGTAATTGAACATTCTAAATATACCAAACTGGACCACATGATTCACTTTTCATTTAAAAAAAGTTATGGTGGTTCCATTTTTAGTTTCTTCGAAATTGGCTCTGGCGAGGAAGATTCTGAAAACGAATCAGACCAAAACGATAGTGACGAAGAATAATTCCGGAAACAATTTTAAGACAATTGCTCCAATATTTGCTTATATATTGGAGTATCAACCCCGAATTTCAAACCTTCATTAACTACATATTCTGTCAAGGAACTCACTTCCGTTTTATTACCTGCTAATAGATCTCTATGCATTGATGATGTATTGTCTTGTGGGGACTTCTCTAATTTAGCAATAGTTTGAGCAACAATGTCAATTGGCATCGCTAATCCTTTAGCTAAAGCAACAGCAGAAATCTCGTTTAATAATGAGCTATAAACTGCCTTATTTTCAGGATTATTTAAAATTCCTCCAATGTTTTGGTTCAAATATGAAGTTGCTGAAGCCAGAGCTGAAATAAAAATAAACTTTTCCCAAATCGTTTCTTCTATATTTTCAACAAGATAACTTTCGATATTTGCCTTTTCGAAGATAGATTGTAATTCCTTTAATTTAGAAACCGGAGCATTTTTTGAACCAAAGAATAATTTTTCATAAGCACCAATTTTTTTGATCGCACCGGGAGCAACAATCATCGAAACAATATACACACAACCCTGTAATACATTATTTTCAGGAAATAGTATTTGTATGCGTGCCGTGGCATCAACGCCATTATATAAAGGAAGAATTATCGTATCTGGAGTGATACAGTTTTTTATAGATTCAAAACTTTTTTCGATATCATAGGTTTTAGTGGCGCAAATAAGGTAATCCAGCTCCCCAATTTCTTCTGGATCGTTAGAAACTAAACTAGGAAAAACAATGGTTTCACTCTCCTCTAAAATAATTTTCAAACCTTTTTGGGCTATTGCTTTTTGGGTTTCGCCACGAGCAATAAAGACAATTTCGATTGCATCCGACTCAGAATAAGCTTTGGCTAATAATCCTCCGAAATAACCGCCTACTCCACCTAATCCTAAAATTCCAATTCGTGTTATCATAAGCACTATTTAAAAAAGTAAACCATTAAGGAATTTAGAAAATTAAGCCGTGGAACTTAATGAAACTAATATCTTAATGGTTTCCTTTTAGATTTTACAATCCTAAATTTTATTAAATCTTTTAACAAAAAAAATGCAGACCTATAAGCCGGATTCTGTCTCCGAATCCCGATAGCTATCGGGTCGGAGCCTTATCATTTATCTAGATCCCACATTACTGCGGGACTCAAGCTATCTACCCTTCAACAACGGACGGGAAGCCCTTAAATGCTGATATACTTGATATTTCACCGCATAGAGTTTACCTGGTTTCACTACAGCATTACCTGTACATACTTTCTGTTGCACTTGTCCTAATCCAATTACTTGAACCGACGGGTGTTACCCGCTATGCTTCCCTTTGGTGTCCGGACTTTCCTCTCTTTTGATTGCTCAAAACAGCGATAAGGCGGTCTGCGGTGCAAAATTACAATATTTTTTCATGTATCGCCATTTTAGATTATTTACTTTAACATCCTTTTCGCAATGACTTAATAATAAATTAGTTACCTTTATAAATAATAATAAATCTTTCATTAATCATGAAACCAATGTACCATTATACCACCGTAATAGAAGCCTTAGAAGATCTAAAAGAAAAAGGTTTTACCTATGATTTTAATATTCATCAAGATGATATTAAATCTAATCCACATAAATTTGAAGTAAATCACGTCTACCGCTACGAAGGGGATACTGATCCTGACGAAGAATCAGTAGTATATGGAATCAGCTCTGATTCTGGTAAAAAAGGAGTTTTTGTAGCTGGTTTTTCGGCAAATTCAAATAATGACGCCGCAGTTGTTTTAGAAAAATTATGCATCGAAACCGGTGGACAATCCAAACTTTAGGTAACACATAATACCGTTAAAAAAAAACACTTAAAAATCTGATTTTCTCTTCTATCTGGGCTAGAGAATTTGGGAAATAAAAACCATTTGAAAAATTATAAAATCTTTCAATACTTAAATTTTTCCGTCTTTAAATTAAAACCTATATTTGCTTTCGAATAAAATTCTATGGAACAATTTGTAGTATCGGCCCGTAAATATCGTCCTCAAACATTTAAAGATGTTGTAGGACAAAAAGCCATTACCAATACTTTATTGAATGCCATAGAAAGCAATCACTTGGCTTCTGCCCTATTATTCACAGGGCCTCGTGGCGTTGGCAAAACGACATGCGCTCGTATTTTGGCTCGAAAAATAAATCAGCCCGGATACGATGATCCAAATGAAGATTTCGCTTTTAATGTTTTTGAATTGGATGCTGCATCCAATAATTCTGTCGATGACATCAGGAATTTGATTGACCAAGTTCGGATCCCGCCACAAACGGGACAATACAAAGTGTATATTATTGATGAGGTTCACATGTTGTCTTCCGCAGCTTTTAATGCTTTCTTGAAAACATTGGAAGAACCGCCAAAACACGCCATCTTTATTTTAGCAACGACCGAAAAACATAAAATTATTCCAACGATACTTTCTCGTTGTCAGATATTTGATTTCAAAAGAATTACCGTAAAGGATGCCAAAGAACATCTTGCTGAAGTGGCTGCCAGTCAAGGCGTAAATTTTGAAGATGACGCTTTGCATATCATTGCTCAAAAAGCTGATGGTGCCATGCGAGATGCGTTGTCTATTTTTGACCGAGTAGTTTCTTTTTGTGGAAAAGAGTTGACACGTCAGGCCGTTACGGAAAACTTGAATGTGTTGGATTACGAAACCTATATTAATGTAACAGATTTGATTTTGGAAAACAAAATTCCGGAATTATTAATCGCTTTCAACGAAATTCTTGCCAAAGGATTTGATGCACACCATTTTGTATCCGGATTAGCCTCTCATTTTAGAGATTTACTGGTTTCTAAAACACCTGCAACTTTATCTTTATTAGAAGTTGGAGAACAAGCACAACAAATGTATGGCGTGCAATCACAAAATTGCAGTCAAGATTTTCTCTTGAAAGGAATCGAAATAGCAAATGATTGTGATTTAAAGTACAAACTGAGTCAAAATCAACGACTTCTTGTTGAGCTTTGCCTTATGCAACTGGCCTCTATCACTTTTGATGGAGAAAAAAAAAAGTTGACCAATTTATAATTCCACCTACTTATTACAGGAAGAATGATTACGCTATAGTAGAAATTCAAAAAAACAATGGCAATAGCAATGAAAATGGCAATGTCAAAAATCAAGTTCCAGTTTCCAAATCCGAAACTGTTTCTCAGAACTCAGCTGAAGAGTTTAAACTTGAAGTTGTTCAACCTGAAACCCAAAACCCAAAACCCATAACCCATAACCCATCAGGAAACGAGCCTAAGATTTCAGCTTTTTCGTTATCCAGTATTCGGGCAAAAAAAGCTTTAGAAGAAAGCAATAAAGGAATAATAAAAGAAGTTCTTAATTTGCCTACAGAAACTTTTAGCGAGACTGAAATGTTGCTGTATTGGAATAAATATGCACAACGCTTAGGAGAGAAAGGGTTTCGAATTATGGAATCACTCCTGCTTATTAATGATCCGGTATTAAGTGGAACTGCCATCACAATTGAGTTGCCCAATGAAGGATCAAAACTTGATTTTGAAAAAGAATTAAATGGACTTTTGGGATATTTAAAAGGGCATTTACACAATCACGACATTACAATTGAAGTGATTGTAAATGAAAGTATTCAAAGCAGAAAAAATTTTAATGACCAAGACCGTTACAACAGACTTCATGAAATAAATCCAAATATTGATCTGTTACGAACAACATTTGGATTAGATTTAGATGCATAATACACATAATTTAAATTGGAAACTTAAATTTTATTGTAGTACATGGCTTTTACAATACCATCTGAAAGTCCAATTTTAGGAACATAAATATTTCTGGCACCACTCCATTTCATAGCATTCAGATAGATTCTGGTTGCAGGAATAATTACATCGGCACGATCCGGATTTAATCCCAACTCAGATATTCTTTGCTCGTAACTAAGGGAATTCAGGAAAGCGTATTGTGAATTCATATAAATGTACGACAAGGGCTTTTCTTGTATTTTTCCGGACATTTTAAAAAGCTTATTAATATTTCCGCCAGAACCTATTAAGGTAACTTCATCGTATTCCTGCGTATTTGTTTTAATCCATTTTTCTATTTCATCCCAGACTACATCGCAAACCATGTCATTTAATAAACGTACGGTTCCGGCTTTGAAGGATCTTGAATTTTTCATTTTTCCATTCGAAAACAATGTAAACTCCGTACTTCCGCCACCAACATCTACAAAAAGATAGGTTTGATCCGTCTTTAATAAATGATGTAAATCAGTAGAAGCAATTATGGCTGCTTCTTTTTTACCATCAATAATTTCAATTTTTATATCGGCTTTTTTCTTTATTATTGCCACAACTTCTTTACCGTTATAGGCTTCGCGCATGGCTGAAGTAGCAAAAGCCTTATAGGATTCTACTTTGTGAACTTTCATCAAAAGATTAAAAGCTTTCATGGCATCACACATTCTTTCAATATTTTCTTCTGAAATTTCACCAACGGTAAAAGCATCTTGCCCAAGACGAATAGGAACACGAACCAAGGAACTTTTGTTAAACTGTGGCTCTTTGCCTTCTTGTTCTACTATATTTGTAATTAGCAAGCGCATGGCATTAGATCCAATATCGATTGCTGCATATTTTTTTATTTTAATCATTTTGCTTGGATTCGTTATTCCTTATAAAAAATCATTATTCAATTTAATGTATCAAACAAATGATTACCGGGATGATACTACTTACTTTTTGGATGCTAGTTCTAACTTATTTTGGTAATATTTATAGGTCTCTAGTTGTGCCCTAAAAACAGGATTATGATTTCGTCCTCTGTATTTATTATCTAATTTATAGGAATGAAAACGAGCTTTTACATTGCCTTTCCATCCGATATCAAAATTATCGATTAATTCATTTTTTATTTCCTGATCATAAATGGGACAGGTTACTTCGACACGGTCATCTAAGTTTCTAGTCATGAAATCCGCGGATGAAATATAAACTTCGGTTTGACCAGCATTTCCAAAAATATAAACTCTAGAATGTTCTAAATAATTATCCACAATGCTTATGGCCTCTATGTTATTGCTCATTCCAGCAATACCGGGTATTAAGGAACAAATTCCTCTCACTTCAAGTTGAATTTTCACTCCTGCCCTGCTGGCTTCATATAACTTATCTATCATTGCAAAATCAGACAAACTATTCATTTTTAGTTTCATATGTGTTTTCCTTCCGGCTAATGCATGTGTAATTTCACGGTCTATTAATTTTACAAATCGAGTTCTTGTATAGTGAGGCGAAACAATCAGATGTTTGTAACGATTCACCCTGTAGTTAATGTCAAAAAACTCAAAGATCTTCATGATATCTTTCAAAATTTGTTGGTGACTCGTAAAAAGAGTCACATCAGTATAGACTTTGGCGGTAGATTCGTTGAAATTTCCTGTTGAAATAAAACCATATCGTTTTATCTTATCATTTTCATTTCTTTCGATGACACATATTTTACTGTGGACTTTTAGCCCTTTTATTCCAAAAATAAGTTCAATACCTTCTAATTGCATTTGTTCAGCATAGGAAATATTTGAAGCTTCATCGAAACGAGCTTGTAATTCGATTTGAACCGTTACTTTTTTTCCATTTTTAGCAGCATTAATCAGAGAGCTAATAATTTGAGAATTTTTAGCTAAACGATACAATGTGATTTTAATGGAAGTCACTTTTGGGTCTAATGCCGCTTCACGCAAAAATCGTGTGAGATAGGAGAAAGACTGATAAGGAGCATTTAATAAATAATCTCTTTGGCTAATTTTTTCTAAGATACTTCCTTCGAGACTTAGCCCAGGAATGGGTAAAGGATCATTCGTTTTGTACAATAAATCAAATCGCCCAAGATTAGGAAAATTCATATAATCCCTTCTGTTATGATATCTCCCTCCTGGAATAATACTATCTGTTGATTCAATTTTCATTTCATCAAGAAAAAACTGTAAGGTATCTTTTTCAATCAATTGGTCGTAAATAAAGCGAACTGGTTCTCCAATTCTTCGGTCTTTTACACTCAAGGATATCTTTTCGATCATGCTTTTACTTAAGTCACTATCGATATCCAATTGTGCATCTCTGGTAATTTTGATCATGTGTGCCGAAACACTTTTATAATCAAAAATATTAAAGATGCTGCTTAAATTATGTCTAATCACGTCATCAATAAGAATTACATATTGTTTTTCATTATCAGAGGGCAAAACCACAAAACGGTTAATTGTTTTAGGAATTTCGATAACGGCATAGCGAATCTCTGAGGTGTGATTCATCACCAACTTCACTGCCAGGTATCCGGATGTATCTTTTAGCAATGGAAATTCTGCTAAATCATTTAATATAATAGTGACTAATTCAGGACTTAATTTTTGGATAAAAAAGTCCTTCAAAAAAATTTCTTGTTGTGTGGAGATATCATTTTCCGTAATGATAAATATATTTTTTTTCTCGAGTTCCGATTCAATTACACTCAAAATTCGCAAACTTTCGGATTGCTGCTGGATAACAATTTCAGTGATATCTTTGACTAATTGTTGTGCTGAAATACCCCCAAGATATTTTTCTCCGGTTATCCCTGTTAAACTTAATCGTCTGATGGCGGCAAAACGAACTCTAAAAAACTCATCTAAATTATTGGAAAAAATACCTAAAAACCGCAATCTGTCTAGTAACGGAACTGAATTATCTCCAGCTTCCTGAAGCACTCTGGCATTGAATGCCAACCAACTTTTTTCTCTATCAATATATTTATGTGCTACTACTTTATTCATCTTAAATCTTTGGGGAATATAATTTTTTTTATTTTACCTTTTTTTATTTTTTTCCAATTTTCAGTATCAAATTCTAAGGATACAAATCCGGTTGTAGGAATGTTTTCAACGAAAACATCCCCAAATTTATTCACGAAATTTGTAACTGCCCCGTTATGTCCAAAAAGAATAATATTTTCAAAACTGTTACTGCAGGATTTAATAGCTTTCTCAAGCTTTTTTTCATCAAAGGTATAAAGGTCGTCTTTGTAAATGATACAGTCAATAGGATATGCTAAATTTTGAGCAAAAATTAACGCAGTGTCTGTTGCTCTTTTGGCTGTACTCGTCCAGATTAGATATGTTTTGGGTATAAAATGGCTAATATCCGAAGAAACAAGATGCGCATCTTGTATGCCTCTCTTTGTTAAAGCACGATCCTTATCGTGTAACGATACCTCCCAACTTGATTTTGCATGACGTACTATAATTAAATTTTTCATAATGTAAAATAATTTTGGGGTCTCTAAACATAAGAAATTAAATAATCAGATACAATTTACAAAAACTAAGTTTATTATTTAATTTTTTTTATTAAAAACTATGTTATTAGTATCAAAAAGAATCATTACAAGGTGCTTTTTAGTTGGTGAAAATGTTTTTAGTAAACAGTCTAAAAAATAAGTCACCTTAAATCAGTCTATTAGTAAATAGATGGTTAAATTATAAACAAAAATTACAAAACCTCTTTTTATGGCAAATAATTATATCCCTATATTATAAAAAATTAACTTTCTTTTCCGTTTTTTATCTTTTTTTTTAAAAATTTTACCTTTCATCGACTTTTTAAGTAGTTTATAGAAAAAAGAAACAAACCTGCTGTATTACCTATAATTTAGCTCTTTTAAACATTGCCCTGTTTAAAAAAACCTGAATATAATCACTCATACCTACATGAAAAAAAATACTTTACCACAAAAAATATCTTCTCAGATTTATCAAATTTTTTTGAAAAGTCCTTCACTCTAAATATATCATTCATCTTCATTAATGAATAGTCAGATTGACTTTGTAAATACTATTCAGTGTATTAACAGAACAAAGGACTAGAAAAATTTCATTTAAATACAATACAAATAATTGCCAGCAAAACATCATTCAAAAACAGAATGTATGTTATTTAAAAGTTCTGAAGGATAAAACAAAAATTAGGAATTTAAAAAACAAAAAATGAAAATAATTTTACTTTATACAATTACTATCGTGTTCATTTCATCAAATTTAAGCTCGAACAAATGTTCAGATTGGATTTCTTTTGGTCAAAGCAAAACGGAATCCTTACTATTTCTTAGAACTTGTGAAAATGAAAATGGCGATTCTGGATATTTTGAAATTAAGAATGAAAATGAAAAAGATGTAAAACTTACTTATGTTATTACTTTCAAAAATGGGGATCTTTTTACGGCTAACATTATGATACCTCTAGATGACAAAACAGCACAAATAGTTTGTTGGAATTGTTTAGAGTCTAAAGATAGTGGAATTGCTTCCTGGAAATTTGAAAACATTGTTTTTGAAGACCAAGCCGGCTACTAATATCATTTTGTTTTTCAACATTATTATGCTTTAAGACTTGAATTTGATTTTTAAAATTCAAAATAATACTCCTCAATTAATTAAAATTTGATTGTATGAAAACTAAAATTACTCTTTTTTTATTGGCTTTCTTTATGTCTGAAAGTCCTATACATTCTCAAACTAATCCCAACAAAACATTCGATGCAGGCTCTTATATTATTGATATGGGGCAAAACACTACAGTTGCCAAAGGTTTAAAGCCTTATGGCTTAGTTTACACTTTGATTCGCGATAAAAATGTACCAGTATACTGGTCAATAAACTCCTCAAAAGTTAAAGATGGTGCTGATTTTTCAATTGGATCTAAAGCCTATAAAGGGGGAACTTTTATAATTGCTGCTGAGGATGCCGCTATTTTAGGAACCCTTATTGCCACTTGGAGATCAAATGGGGTTGTTATTGATGGCCCGATTGCAGCACCCTTCACTGCACCCATATTTAATAAACTTACTAGCTGGCCAAGGGCACTACTAGACACCGAAAATGGTAGCCTAATAACTCCATATTATCTTAATGCCGGAATTCCATCAAGTTCTTATGTAACACAAAGTAACCCAACTCAACTTACAAGTTGTGGTGATATTTACGTACTGCCACATGCTGATCCACAGAATTGGTCTTCGGCGTATGTTATCGCACTAAGAAATTATATGCATAATGGCGGCTATCTTTGGGTAGGCTGTCATGCAGTAAGCGCATTAGACATAGTGAGTGCGGGGAATACAACTCCATTTAATTTTCTTACGGAAAAAGGTCTAGAGCCATGGGGAAATCACAATAAGCCAATCGTTGTTGGAACTTATAATCCATCCGCTAATGCTGATCCGGTGATGCAGTTTATTGGGAAAATGGATGCTTCACTACAAAATGGATCAGAACGAATCTATCTTCCAAAAGCAGAATCTTTATGGAGAAGTACTACTAAAGTAGCCATTTATCAAAACAATTATACGGACTCTGGTAGAAATTACACTTTCCCTGAAAATCCGGCTGCTCTTCTAGCTTATGGACCAACTTATGGTGATGCTACCAAGGGTATGGTAATGTATCAAGCGGCTCATGAATATAACAGTGGAACTACTGAATCTATGATTGCGGCTCAAAGATCATTTTTTAACTTTGTACTATTGGCTGGAATTAAACAACAAATTAATGTAAACCTTAACAGCTCTTTTCCAACTGCATTAACTCCTAGTCAAACGTATCCATTAATAGCAACTGTGACTGGAAATAAGGGGGCGGTTACCTATGAATGGTCCGCTATTGGAGGTGGGACTTTTTCAAGCACTTCAACAAACCCAACAACCTACATCGCTCCTTCTGTAATTGGGAACGTAGCACTCCAACTAAAAGTTACAGATGCCTGTGGTAGATCTAATTTTGTTTCCGCTTTTATGAATGGTGGTTCAATAGTAAGTTGTGCAGCAGAAGCTATTCTACCTTCAACTCCTACTTTTAAAAACAATTGCGGTAATGATATCATATTTACAGGTCTAACTATTAAAGAGCCTAATTCATCTTCAATTTGTAATACTACAAAAACTTACACGTGGTCTTATGTAGATTATACAACATGTAATCCAAGTGAAACTCCATATACCCGCAACTGGTCTTATACATATACAATAAAAGATTTAGTAGCCCCAATAATAAGTGCTGCCGGTCAAAATATTACAATTAATTCTCCGACAACACCTGTTTTTAGTCCGCCAACTGCAACTGATACTTGTGGAATAACCACAGTTAATATACTTTCTACCACTCAAACACCTGGCAGTCGACCTGGATTATACAGTACAACCAGAACTTGGGATGCATCCGACAACTGTGGGAATCGCAGTGATTCAGTAAGCCAGACTATAACAACAAATATTGTCTCAGCTCAATGTAATTCAGATACTCCACTTCCTTTTATTGATAGCACTTACGGTAACCTATTAGCAACAGCAAGTATCAACGGTGTGTGTGTGCTTTGTGCGGTTCCTAATGCTTCTAGGTTAATAGATACAGACTTGAATAATTTTGCAACTGCATTTGTAACTATTGGTGCAGCAGGTTCAGCAAATTATAGAGTGACAGACACAGATACGGATTATTCTGCTGGTACTTATGTAGGGTACAGGATTGATACTGGTAATTTATTGAGCTTAAATTTACTGGGCTCAATTACAATTAGAACATATCTGAACGGTACATTAAAAGAAATAGCTTCGGGTTCTTCTCTTTTGGGTGTAGGATTGCTTAACGGTTCAGGAAATAATTATGTAGTAGGTTTTAATACAACTCAAGATTTTGATGCGATTGAAATTTCTGTAGAAGGTTTGGCTAGTTTGTTAAATACTATTGATGTTTATTACCCGGTAATCCAAAACTATTGTACAGGTCCGGCTTTAAGTTGTAATACCGCATCGGCAATGAATCTTCCAGCTTATCCAGTAAGTTTAGAACCGTCACATACTGGCATTTCAGGCATAAGTTTAGGTACTATTTACGATGCTTCGAATGTCATTAGCGCTAATACAAATGATTATGCTACAATAACTTTAACAGCTGGTGTCGCTGCTTCGGGAAGTATTGCTGTAAAAGATCAACTAACGGATTATTCCGCGGGTACTTATGCTGGCTTTGAAATAGAAAACTCTAATTTGCTGAATGTTTCTGCCTTAGGGAATATTTCAATAATTACATACCTTAATGGAGTTCAGCAAGAATCTTTTTTGGGTAATAATTTGGTAGTCAATGGCTCTTTATTAAACAATCCTGGTCGGTATAAAGTGGGTTTTGTTTCAACAAAATCATTTGATGAAGTTCAGCTTTCCATTAACCAGACTTTGTCTCTGAATTTAGGTTCAACAAGAGTTTATAGTGCTGTTTTTGAAAATTTCTGTGCTGGGCCTGATTTGGTTTGTAATACACAAACAGCGATGTTAGCTCCTACTTATCCAGTTTATATTAATGGTATAAATACAGGTATTGATGGTTTAGTTTGTGCACTTTGTTCAATAAACAATGCAGACAATTTGATAGATCAGAATACTTCAAATTTTGCTCAAATAAATTTAACGATAAGTGTTGGAAACAGCGGTAGTATTTCTGTAAAAGATCAGGTAAAAGATTATCCTATAGGTTCTTTTGTAGGTTTTACAATAGAGAATCCTTCATTGTTGAATGTAAATGCACTCGACGCAGTCACTATAAGAACGTATCTTAATGGAGTTCTTCAGGAAACTAAAGTTGGAAATGCTGCTTTAGTTACGGTAGGAACCAATCTTTTGGTGGGAAGTAGTTTACAGACAATTGGTTTTGTTACAACTAAATCTTTTGATGAAGCTCGTATTACTATTACTAATACAGCAACAGTGAGTCTGGGAGTTGTGAATGTTTACAGTGCTATTTTCCAAAAATTGTGTCCGGTAATCTTAGAATGCAATAAAACATACGCATTGACGAATCCAATTTTTCCTGTAATCATTGATAGTGGAAAAACCGGTGTTGATGGATTGGCTTGTGTGGCCTGCGCAGTTAACAATACAAATAATGTATTAACAGCAAACACTACTGATTTTGCTTCGGTTTTAGTTACCGCAGGAGTAATTGCTCCAGCTTCTATAGCTGTTTTAGATCAGTTGTCTACTTATCCTGCGGGTAGTTATGCAGGATTTACAATAAAAGATTTGAATAGTTTGATCCAGTTAGATTTGTTCAATTCGTTAACTATTTCTACTTATTTAGACGGTGTATTTAGAGAGTCTAAAAGTGCATCACTATTGTTAAATCTATCTTTGACGATACCTCCGTATGACTCTGGTCCTGGAATCTATAATGTGGGTTTTCAGAGTACTCAATCTTTTGACGAAATCAGAATTAGTGTAGGGTCACTTGCGAGTGTAATAAATGATATTAATGTATACGGAGCATTTATCAACACAGCAAGTACTAGTGGCGGAACTTTGCAATGCGCTGCTATTGTCGCTAATGATGATGCTGGAACTGCTGTAAATGGTGCCAACGGAGGAACAGCTTTCTCCAATGTTTTAATAAATGATACCTTAAATGGAGTCGCTGTTTTGGCTTCGCAAGTAGCCTTAACAACCGTTTCGGCTTCGAATGCTGGAATAACACTTTCTGGTACTGATGTGATTGTGGCTCCGGGTACGCCTGCGGGAAGTTACACTTTGGTATACCAAATCTGTGAAATTATAAATCCAAACAATTGTGATACTGCCACCGTTAGCGTTACCGTTACTGCGCCTGCTATTGTCGCTAATGATAATGCCGGAACTGCTGTAAATGGTGCCAACGGAGGAACAGCTTTCTCCAATGTTTTAATAAATGATACCTTAAATGGAGTCGCTGTTTTGGCTTCGCAAGTGAATACGACTTTTGTGTCGGCTTCGAATGCTGGAATAACGCTTTCTGGTACTAATGTGATTGTGGCTCCGGGTACGCCTGCGGGAAGTTACACTTTGGTATACCAAATCTGTGAAATTATAAATCCAAACAATTGTGATACTGCTACCGTTAGCGTTACCGTTACTGCGCCTGCTATTGTCGCTAATGATGATACTGGAACTGCTGTAAATGGTGCCAACGGAGGAACAGCTTTCTCCAATGTTTTAATAAATGATACCTTAAATGGAGTCGCTGTTTTGGCTTCGCAAGTGAATACGACTTTTGTGTCGGCTTCGAATGCTGGAATAACACTTTCTGGTACTGATGTGATTGTGGCTCCGGGTACGCCTGCGGGAAGTTACACTTTGGTATACCAAATCTGTGAAATTATAAATCCAAACAATTGTGATACTGCCACCGTTAGCGTTACCGTTACTGCGCCTGCTATTGTCGCTAATGATAATGCCGGAACTGCTATAAATGGCGCCAACGGAGGAACAGCTTTCTCCAATGTTTTAATAAATGATACCTTAAATGGAGTCGCTGTTTTGGCTTCGCAAGTAGCCTTAACAACCGTTTCGGCTTCGAATGCTGGAATAACACTTTCTGGTACTGATGTGATTGTGGCTCCGGGTACGCCTGCTGGTAACTATACATTGGTGTACCAA